>JAFWCT010000017.1 GCA_017534385.1 Selenomonadaceae bacterium | reverse complement strand
TCTCTACACCAATGAAGACGGTCTCATCTGGGATACTGAGTACACCGGCGGTGAAATTACCTTCGGCAAACTTGCAAACGGCTTGAGAGCTACAGTCTATGGCGGTCGCCTCAGAAAAGACAAAGTCAACGGTGCTGTCCGTAATGCAGGTTCTTGGAACGGACGTCAAGACGGCGTTAGCGCAAACGAGCGTTGGGAAGAAGCAACTGGCAGAATCGGTAGCGACAGCGAACATACTTCCAGCTTCGTTGGTATCAACGTTCAATACGATCCTGGTCAGAAAGGTCTCTTCGGCGGCTTGGGCTACTACGCTCTCAAAGACAAAGACTTCAAAGCCATCGGAGCATATGACGAGGACGAAGGCTATATTCCCAACTACTGGTACAACAAAAAGGGCGACACCGACAAAGCTCAAATCTATACTATCAACCTCGGCTACAGAATCGGTAAAGCACAAATCTGGGGCGCATATGCACGCAACTCCAAAGCCGACTTCGAAAAGAGATCTTGGCAAGCACTCGTTCGTTATGGCGACCTCTACGGCGGCGGCAACCAGAACACCCATAAGGGTCAATGGGCTGTCTGGGCTGGTTATAAAGAACTCGGTTCTAACACCTCCCTCTGCGGTATCAACTGGGATGACGCTTATGCCGGCACCAAAGGCTTTGTCGCAGGCGCAAGCTGGGCTCCGTTCGACAGAATCGTTGTCCTCGCTAAGTACTTCAAGGGCAAATACATCTATGGGCCTGGCGATGCAGAACGTCTCTTCGGTCGTGTCGAGTTCTTCTTCTAAGCCGACACTTTCAACCGAGACAATTTCATAACGTAAACTACAGGGGTCTCCGAGAAATCGGAGGCTCCTTTGATTTTCGGCTTGCAAAATTATTATCGGTGTGATAAACTTCAAGCGGTTTAAAAAGAACTCAATAGGTCGTCAACATTTTTACCAAAAAGAAAACCCCCGACTGGACATCGGGGGTTTTCGCTCGTTTTGTGGGGTAACGATAACCACTGGGCTCTGTTACCTGCGACGGTCAAGCCACTTGCAGATGATGTGCATTACCACCCCTGCTGCGACCGTCGTGACGAAAGTCGCCAACATCAAGGCAAAAAAAGAACGGTCGCAATGACCGCCCTTAAAAGTATTTATCTCGCGTGCCTCATCGAATTAACTGGGATATTGGCGACGAGTGCGACCGAATCGGAATCATTTTCTAAAGAAATCTCCATGTCCTTGCGGTTTATGTTCATGTACTTGGACAGGACGCCGATAATCTCTTCCTTAATCTTTTCCATAATCTCCGGCGATATGCTGGCGCGGTCGTGAATCAAGACGACTTGCAAACGTTCCTTAGCGACCGCCCCGGATTTTTTTTCTGACATACCGAAGACCCTTTTTAAAACGTCAAGCATGGGCAGCCCTCCTTACAGCAAGCCGAAAAGCTTTTTCAGCCGAGCGAAGAAACCTTCCTTTTGCGGCTTGAGGAAGGGGACGTTCTCGCCACAAAGACGGGCAACGATATTTTTATACGCTTGCCCCGCCGTCGAGTTGCTCATTGTGATTACGGGTTCGCCTCTGTTCGTCGCCACGACTACGTTTTCATCGTCGGGGACTTGCCCAATGCACGCAACCGATAAAATCTCGTCGATGTCGCCCATGTCTAGCATATCGCCCTTTTCGACCATCTGCGGACGAATTCTGTTGACGATAAGTTTGACGTTCTCTTTGTCCGCCCGACCAAGCTCGCCGATAATTTTATCCGCATCGCGCACGGCAGAAATCTCCGGCATCGTCACGACTATCGCAGTATCGGCGGCGGCTATCGCAGTTTTAAAGCCCTGTTCAATGCCGGCGGGGCAGTCGATTATGATAAAATCGAACTCCTTTTTCATCTCGTCGCAGAGGGTAACGAGCTGTTCGGGATTGACGGCGGACTTGTCCTTAACTTGCGACGTGGGCAATAAGAAAAGGTTCTCGTACTTCTTATGACGAACGAGGGCTTTTTTATATGCAACGCGCCCGCTCGTCACGTCAACGAGGTCATACAAAATGCGATTCTCCAAGCCGAGCAACAGGTCGAGATTGCGTAGCCCCGTGTCCGTGTCAATCAAGGCGACCTTATTGCCGCGCATGGCAAGTCCAACGCCGATATTCGCCGTGGTAGTAGTCTTGCCTACGCCGCCTTTGCCCGACGTGATTACTAAAATCTGACTCATAAAACTTTTCCTCTCATTACAAATTTACCGCGCAACGGGTTCAAAGATAATCATGTTATCCCTAATCATGGCGCGTTCAGCTTGACTGGCTTTAATGTCCTCGTCAGGGGCGCGGGCGATAAGGTCGGCAATGCGAATCTGCACGGGCATTAACCTATCCGCCACAACGCACGCTGTCTTATCTCCGAAGGCTCCCGCATGAACGAAACCTCTGCACGTGCCGCGAATGTCAATCGAACCGCCCGCAATGATTTGCGCCCCCGGATTGACGTTGCCGCAAATCAGCACGGAGCAATTTGCCTTGACCTCTTGCCCGCCGCGCACCGTATGATTTATCACCATCATCTTTTGAGCTTCTTCGACACTCTCTTTAAACTTCTGCGCGGGAGCCTTGGTGTTAGTGTCACGGGAGGGCGGAGCCAGATTCGGACGCTTAAGCTCTGTGCTGAACAACATTCCGTGCCGATGAAACATTCTGCGCAAAGCCTCGTTCTGTTCCTCAGCGAAGTAGCCTTTGGGGACAAAAACCGTCGTCCCGCGTATAAAGAAACCGTTGCCCGATTGGAGCTTGTCAAGAAGATTAGCCTGCACTGCCTCGAACGTTGCGCCCTTTGCAAACGTCAGCTGCAAGCCGTACTTGAGCCCCTTAATCGTAACTATATCACTCATTTTGATCACCGCCTATGAATTAAAAATGATTCCTCGTGCATTATACATAATCCTGCGCCACTTGCCAATATTCTTTACAGATTTTTTTCAGCAGAATCATAACATAAGTCCTATTTATAAATTTCGCCGCGCCGATTGACATTGCAATAAAGAAAATCTATAATCGTTGCAAACATTAACAAAATCTTTAGGAGGGTGTATTACATGGCGAAACCGCTTCAAATCATGGAAACAGTCTTGCGCGACGGACATCAATCGTTGCTTGCCACGCGTATGCGCTATCGTCAAATGGAGCCGATGCTGGCAAGTCTCGATAAGATTGGCTATAAAGCTCTGGAGGCCTGGGGCGGCGCGACCTTCGATAGTTGCTTAAGGTTTTTGGACGAAGACCCTTGGGAACGCCTCGACAATCTTAAAGCCAACCTCAAGAACACGCCGATTCAAATGCTCCTGCGCGGACAAAACCTGCTCGGCTATAATCACTATTCCAACGACGTGGTAGAAAAATTCGTTCAGCACGCCTCGGCACACGGCATTGGCGTCTTCCGTATCTTCGACGCCCTTAACGACGTTCGCAATCTGCGCGTTGCAATTAAAGCCGCGCTTGCCTGCCCCGAAAAGCCCGAAGTCCAAGGTTGCTTAGTCTACACGATTAGCCCCGTCCATACCAACGAAATGTTCGTGGAGCTTGCTAAGGAACTTCAGGAGATGGGTTGCCACAGCGTCTGTATTAAAGACATGAGCGGCTTGCTTGCCCCTTACGTCGCTGATGACCTCGTTAGGAAACTCAAAGCCGGTTTGGATATTCCCGTTGAACTGCACACACACTGCACATCGGGCTTTGGACATGCCACTTACCTTAAGGCGATTGAGGCGGGCGTTGACATTGTTGACTGCGCGTTAAGTCCCTTCTCAAGTGACACGTCCCAACCTTGCACTGAAACTATCGTGGCAATGCTCGCTGGACACGAACGCGATACTGGGCTTGACCGCCAAGCTATGACGCCCATTGCTAAACACTTCCTCGGCGTCAAGAAGGAGCTTATTGAGGAGTTCGGGCTGAAAGGTTATTTCGATATTAACGTTAATGTTCTCGACTTCCAAATCCCCGGCGGCATGTTGTCTAACCTTGCCAATCAACTTAAGGAAGCGGGCATGGAAGATAAATATCAAGACCTCCTCGACGAAATGCCCCGCGTCCGCGCAGATGCAGGTTATCCGCCGCTTGTCACGCCGTCTAGCCAAATCGTCGGCACTATGGCGACCTTCAACGTCATGGCGGGCGAACGTTATAAGATGGTTCCTAACGAGTTCAAAGATATGGTTCGCGGCAAATTCGGACGCACGCCCGTACCTGTCGACCGCGACTTCATCATTAACACGCTTAAGATTCCCGAAGACCAAATCATTGAGGATTGCTCCGTTGAGGACGCTAAGGGCGAGACCTTCGCGCAGTTCAAAGACGAGCTGATTAATAAAGGTTTCCTTAACCCGACCGATGAAGACGTTCTGAGCTACGCACTCTTCCCGCAAGTCGCCGAAGAGTTCTTCAAGAAGCACTACACACCGATTAACGCTTACAAGAGAGGCTAATATCATCTCCTTATAAAAATTTCCCCCGTCGACGTGGCGGGGCTTTTTTATTGTCTAATGGCTTTGAGTTCGGCGGCTAAGTGATTCTTAAGCTTATCGGTCAGCTCGTCGAGTGTCTTGGCGTCGAAAGTGTAAATGACGTGCGTGGCTCCGTTGATTCGAGTTTCGCCGCTGAATTCGTCGGTGTAAATGTTGTAGTAAAGAACGAAGTCGCTGTTTGTGGCGAAGTCGGCGTAGTTGATGACGATAAAAGAACCGTTAGTGACTTCGACGGGCGCGGCGGGACTGATGAACAGCTCAAAGCCTTCAAGCGTCGCGGGCAACTCCAAACCGTAGCTCCAAGCGTCAATCTTCTTCTCGCGCAAGAAACGATTCAAACTCTTAACGCCGCGCAGATTTTTAATCACGTCGACAAGTTCCGAGCTAATCAACGCTTTGAAGTGTGCAAAGTCTTCCGTGAAAAAGTTCGTCAAGCAAAACTCCGTTAAGCCGATGCGTTGGCTGACTTTGAACTCGTGCGTTTCCTCGTGGAAGTAAATTTTAACTGCGCAGTGCGTCGCGTCGTCGGCGTAGGTAAAGAAAATAAATTTGTCCTCGTCCGCCGCGTAAATTTTCCTAAGCGTGAAGCCGTCAATGTTAGCGGGCAAGTTGTCAAAGTTCAGCGCGGCAAGTTTCGTCTTAGTCTCGTCCTTCAAGATGATTCCTCCCGAAAAGTTTCCGCCATTATAAAAGTTGTCGCCGGCAATATCAACGCTTGAATTGTACTTTTGAAAAGTATCTGGTATAATCATGAAAAATTTTCGGGAGTGATTGACAGATGATGAGAATTCTGCTTGCCGAAGACGACAGCCGCCTTGGCAAACTGATTGAGTACATGCTCCAACAAAATAAATTCAACGTCGAGTGGATAACTAACGGCGCGGACATTTTTGAATACGCTATGTACTCCGAGTACGACATTTTGATTTTGGATTGGATGATGCCAAACGTCAGCGGGCTTGATGCTTGTCGGCAACTGCGCGAGGCGGGCTACGAAAGGGCAATCCTCATGCTCACCGCTAAAGACACCGTTGAAGATAGGGTTATGGGCTTGGACGCCGGCGCAGATGATTATCTTGTTAAGCCGTTCGAGTTTGATGAACTGCTTGCAAGGCTTCGGGCATTGGGCAGACGTTCCACGCAGAAGATTCAACAGGAAGTCATTGAGATTGGCGCGTTCACCCTCAACCGCACAACCAAAGTTCTCATGCGCAAAGACCAGGTGATTCAGCTGTCGCCGCGTGAGTTCCAAATCTTCGACTTGCTGGCGCAAAATCTCGGCGTAGTCGTGCCGCGTGATATTATCCTCGACCGTATCTGGGGGCTTGAACGCGACATAACCTCCAACAACATCGATTCTTACATGAAGATTCTACGCAAAAAGCTTATGGAAGTTGATGACGGCTCCATTGCGATTAAGACTGTTCGCGGCATTGGCTATCGTTTAGAGGCATGACTTAATGGAAATCTTCGGGCGCAGTCGAAGACGCCTTGCCTTTGCCTACGCGCTAATCATGTGCGTTTTCATGGCGGTTATAATCTTCGTCGTGCACATGGCAATGAATTGGTCAATGTTCTCCGAGCAAGCGCAGGAACTTTCGGACGCGGCTAACAGTGTCGCCGAGGTGCAGACTTTTTATTTGCAGAACCCAAATATCTCCGTCGACGAGACCCGCTACTTTAGGACTTCCAACGACAGATTATTCTTTTATATCTTCAACGAAAACAAGCAACTGATTCGTTTCGAGCGGGCGTCATTTAGGCTTGAACAGTTCGTGCTTGAAGTTATCGAAAGCGGCAACCTTGAGGAGGGTGAGGTCGAAGTCTTCCGCCATTCCAACGAGACCGGGCAACTTAATACCGTGATGATGACTTCAAAGCAAATCGTCAACGATAACATCACTCAAAGGCTTTACGTCGGTAAGGACGTGACCGCGCTTTATTCCGGACTGCAAAAGGCAACTTATGCGCAAGTCGTTTTGGGATTCGTGGCAGTATTAATCGCGTCGGCAATCGGCTACTACATGGCGGGTCGGGCATTGGTTCCGCTTAAAGAAGCCTACGATAAGCAAAAGCAATTCGCAGCGGACGCCTCGCACGAACTTAGGACGCCTTTGGCAGTGTTAATGGCTTCGGCAGATTTGTTATTGGCTGACCCGTCGATTAAAGAACCTTTCTTGCGTCAGGTGCTTGAGGATTTAAAGAGCGAAGTCAAGAAGATGACAAACCTCGTCAGCGATTTACTAATGGTCGCCCGCAGTGACAATAACGCCCTTAAGGTCAAGATTCAACGCCTCGACTTGACGGAAATTTTAAAGCAAGTTATCCGAACGATGACTCCCATTGCCGAGAAAAAAAATATCCGCCTCGCCGGCGAAAACTTTACTAAAGTCATGATTAACGCCGATGAACAACGGATTAAGCAATTGGCGATTATTCTGGTCGATAACGCGATTAAGTACACGCCCGAAGACGGAGCAGTTCTCGTGCGGCTTGAAAAGGCTGATAACGCCCGCGCAGTGTTCGCCGTCATGGATAGCGGCATTGGCATTGCCCCCGAAGACTTGGACAAGGTTTTTGAACGTTTTTATCGCGTGGATAAGGCTCGCTCGCGCGAAATGGGCGGTAATGGTCTTGGCTTGGCGATTGCCGCCGAAATTGTCAAACTTCATGACGGAAAAATTTCTGTAGCCTCAAAACTCGGCGAAGGTACCAAATTTACCGTCGAACTCAAAGCAAATTTAAAGAAATAAGCTCTAAAAACTCTTCCGCAGTGGAAAATTCAACGAAATCTTTGTGATTTATGCCGCGAAGATTTTTTTTTATGAACGCAACGTTTGCAATCTCAAGCATTGGCAAATCAATTTCGCTGTCGCCCGCCGCTATTATCTTGTCCGGCGAAAACTTTTTAATCAGCAACTTTAACGCCTCGCCCTTATTGAGTCGCGGCGGAAATAAATAAATCTTCTTACCCGTGCGTTGAACCGTTAATTTCGTGTCGAAATGTATTTTTTCCGCGTCAATGTCATCTCGACACCTTAAAAATAAAAAACTATCGTCAACTATGCGATAAATCTCGAAAATATTTTCATTAGCTGAAGCTAATTGCCACTTTAATTCCGATTCGTAAGGCGTGACGACTTCGCGGAGAAAATTTTCCTGTTTATCGCCGTCTAAAAGATACGCGCCGTTCGTAACGACTGCAAAGCTCGGTTTAAAATCATTTGCCCAAAAAATTCGCTGATATTGTGCAATCGAACGCGTCGTAATCGGAATAAAATAAATCTGCGTCGATAATTTTTTCAAAAGTTCAAAGGCTCGCGCTGAAATAAAACTTTGTTCGCGCCCATCGTAAATTTCTACGCAAATATCATCTTCGCGGCATGTTTTGTAAGAATGAATTAGCGTATTGTCCAAATCACATGCAAAAAGTATTTTCATGGCTAATTATCGGCTAAAGAACGAATTAATCCGCACGCTTTATAATTTTTCAGCGGATAAACTTCGATTTGTACGCCTTTCTCCTTTGCTAATTGATATAAATGCGCTAAATTATTGTCGTGTAGGCTTTGAACTAAAATTTTATGTGGTAATCGACGTAATAATACTCGTGTTGCCTCGCCAATGCTCGGTTTAATCAAATTTATGTCCGTTATTTTAAAATCATCAGCAATCCTTTTGACTTCGGCAAGCCCGCTGTTAATTTCGACGGCGGTATTTTTTATTTCTGTCAGTTCGTCAAAATGTTTTTCTATAGCGTCGATGAATTGATAAGTTAAATCTTTGTCGGCTAATTCGCGATAAAAAGCCGCTCCGTGAAAGTCTTCCGCGCCGATTATGTCACTGCGCAAAAAAGTTCGGCTCAAAAGTCCAGAAACCGTCGAGTTTAAACACGAACTAGCAATTAAAAAGTCTTCGTGAGTGCCGCATTTCTCCGCGACACACGCCGGGTCACTCAAGACAGCTAATCCAGCGTTGACATTCGGAAAATCTTTCATTGCGTTTGAAAGTTCACGTTGAATTGCACCTTTACCCGTCCAACCGTCGACAAATTGAATTTCTTCTGGATTATGACGTGCCAAAATATATTTAATTGCGTTTTTATCAATTCCTACTCCTCGAATAATAGAAATCGTATAATGTTTGACTTCACAAGCAAATTTTCGCTCCAAATAGTGCTTAATTAGAATTCCAATAGGCGTTCCGGCTCTCGCAAGCGAAATTAAAACGATTTTACTACCTTTATCAGCGAAAATTTCTTTGGAAACATTCGCAACTGCGGCGGCAGTCAATTTTGAATATCTATTTAATGCGTCGAAATAAGTTTGCAAATATTTTTCCGACGGTTCGTATTCAATCGGCAACATTTCCGAATAATGCCGCCCTGATTGTATTAATTTCTCACGTTCGGCGGTTCCAAGCGGTTTTATTAGCCCGCTTATGTCTTTTAATAAAATAATTACGTCTTGTGGGCGATATGTGCTAAACATTTTTTACCTCCACTAAAAAAATTGTATTTACGCCATGAAAATTCAATGCAGCAATTAAATCACTAAGTCCAATAGAAAAATTTTCTGAGTTCGTCATTATAATTGCTGTATCGTAACGTTTTAAGTTATAAATATACGTTGTGCGCGTCGAATCGTAAAAACTTCGGAGTTTAAAGCCTTCTTGAATCGGATAATTTCTATTTTTAGAAATGCCAATAGGACTGCGTGTCGTCGAATGCGTTAATACGTTAAAATTATTTATTTCGAGTTTTCGACCGGCAATAATCGCTGGCAACATGAATTCTTCCGTGCCTAAAATCAAAATTTCGCCTGAAAGCTTCAAATTTAATAAAAAATCGCCGCAAATCTCGCATTGACTGAAATAATTTCCAATTTTAACGCCGCGTATCGGGTCAGACGCAATATTTATCTTATACGACGGAATAATTTTATTAATCGGCTCAATAATCTGTGCAGGTTCAACAAAAATATTTTCTACGTCGAAATTTTGATTAAGCTTGACAAGATAAACACAGGAAATATTTTCCGACGCCAATTTAGCGATATTTTCTTCCGATAAACGATTAATTATCGATGCCGCGCAGATTTTTTTGTTATTAAGCGCAGGAAATTTATTTTTCAGCTGACGAACGACATTTAAAAGCGTTTTTCCAGTCGAAAGCTCATCATCTACGAAAATAATCTCCGAAGTTTGATTAATTAGCTTGGATAAGTTCTCGGCATAAAGTTTTTGTTCAGGTGCATGGCTATGTTCTTCTAAGAATTCCACAAATTCGCCTTGAAAGTTTTCTCGCGTGGTTTGAATATAAAAACAATCATCAGAAATGTTTTTTGCTACAATTGCGCCGATTGCTGTAGCAGTTTCAGCGAATCCGATGACTAATCGGGCTTCAGAATAGTTTTTAGCGACCATTTTTCCGAGTTCGTTCATCATTTCGAGGGCTAAAGAGGGCTTTATAGGCAAATGTTTACCTTGAAGTGGATTAACTAGCAAATAATTTCGCTTTTTATTATTAAATCGTTTTGCGACGCGTAAAACATTTTCCGAAGTATAAATCATTTTGTCACCCCATAAAGTTCACTTAGAATTTTAATTCGCCGCGCCCAATTCAAATGGCATTTAAGCTCGTTCATGCGCGAGCCGTCCACACTTTTTATGACGCCGTGCGTATTCGATTGCCAATTCAAAATCTGATTTGCGTCGTCCAAATCGGTGCGGCTGACCTTCATAGCATCAAAAATAATCGGCAACTGCGCGGGGTGAATTGCACTTTTGCCGATAAAACCGTTTGATTTATCCAATGCCAGTTCCTTTTTTAGACCTTCAGACCAGCAATTTCCGTTAAAATAATTCCAAACAGAGCCAGATACGACATAATCTTTAGCAAAAACGTTAAGAATATCAATTAAAACGTCGCGAACAATGCCTAAATCGTAAATAGTTTGGTAAATATTGCGCCTTAGAGCGTATAAATTGCAAAAATCATTCACACCGACGCGAATATTTAATATAAGCGGCTTTGATTCGTCGAAGATTTGCTTTAAGCTTAAAAGTTCCGTGCGGCGTGTCAAAAGGCTTGCAATGCGATTTGTTTCAAGAGTAGGCATGATTGGCAGATTAATTTGCCGTGCGAGTGGAATATAAGCTACGGCGTTGCTCATGTCGAATTTCGGCAGGATATAACCCGTCAAGACTTTTGAACGCGTGCCGATTGCCTCATGAAACGTTTCCAAATGACGCGGCGAACGAATCCTCACGAATACTAGCGGCAAGCTTTCTAAGCTGTCAAGTTCATGCAAGATGCCTTTCAATGACGACTCCGCCGCCTCAAGTGAATCGTCGCTTATCGAGTCTTCTAAGCAAAAGGCGACGGACGTTAAGTGTTGGAATTTGCCTTCCGCTATCTTCTGGACGATATTTTTTTGGAAAGCCGGCATGTACAGCAATCCGCCGACCTTGTACTGCAAAATTTCTTTGTCAAACATTTACTGCCTCCAAAACTTTTTTATGATTCTACAAGAGGCGATAAGTCTTGTCAATGACGCCGAAGGCAACGGAACTGTACTTGCCGCCGTCGACGACTTCAAAGCCGAGCCGAGCAAACTCATAGCTACCGTTATGTTCTTTCATGACAACACGACAATTAGCAACGCGGCGAGCCTCACGGACTATTTCAGGCGTCAAAGGTCTGTCATCGGCAAGCGGGCGAATCGGATTGAGTCCGGAGCTTTTATGAACGGGTAGACGGAACATCGGGTCGAAGTACACCACATCAAACGCATTATCCGCGCAAGCCTTCAAGAACTCCGAGCAATCGACGTTAATGACTTTGACGCGGCGCATTGCCTCTAAGATGTGCGGGCTATCGTCGGTGAAATTCTTTAAGCCGTGGCTGACGACTTCAGCAATAAGCGGATTGACTTCCAAAGCGACGACTTCACCAGAGCTACCCGCGACGAAACTTTCAACGATAGCATCGGAGCCTAAGCCCAATGTGCAATCCAAAACCTTCGAGCCGGAAGAGAGTTTCAGCGCGTCAATCAGTCTATCGCCTTCGCCGCCGCGCAGATTTTTAATTCTAAGGTGTGCGGTGTTCGGGTGGAAGAATAATTCGCCCGCCGAAGTCATGACGCTTAACGAATTCTTCTTGACGAGCAAAACATTTTCCACGCCGTGAATCGTCTTGAGCGCGTCGAAGGATAAATCTTCACGCTTTACGAATTGTCCGCCGAGTTTCAAAGCAATTTCCTTAGCGAGCATTTCAACCGCCTCAGTTGGCTTCCTAATCGTCGTCACGATAAAATTGTTCATGCAATGCCTCTTCCTGAAAATGCGCCGTTAAATAGCGCAATCCCCCAAGAAGTTTCGCCAAACTTGCCTGGGGGATTTTTTTGCGCTTTAGGTGATAACGATGGACGTTTACTTATCTTATATCGTCATTATGTATATAAGCCGCTGAAAACTTTTGCAGGATTACTTAAGAACCTTGGTTGCGCCTTCGTTCATTGTGATGAAGTCCATGCCTTCGAGGGCCGTTGCCTTGGTGATACTCTTGCCAGCCGAGTGCGCCGCCGCAATCTTGTCTAAGTTGTCAAAGATAGCCTTCGTGAGTTTTTCGCCGAGAGCCGCGTCGATTTTGTCGTTGGCAACGAGGATAGCCATAACGCTGACGGTCGGGACTTCCTCATCAAAGCCTTGGTATGTGCCAGCAGGAACTGTTGTCTTGGTGTAGAACGGGTACTTCTCGTTGAGCTTTTTAATCTGCTCGTCGCCGACGGACAGGAGACGAATCTTATTCTGGGAGGCAATGTCTTGCACGGAGGCAGTAGGATAACCAGCCGTCACGAACGCCGCATCAACAGTGCCGTCTTTTAGGGCGTAGGAGCCTTCAGCAAAGGAAAGGAACTGTTCGTCAACATCGTCATAAGTAATGCCGTAAGCTTCGAGGATTTGACGGGCATTGGCCTCAGCACCAGAACCCGCCGCGCCGACTGCTACGCGTTTACCTTTTAAGTCCTCAATCTTTTTAATGCCAGAGTCTTCGCGGACGACGAATTGGCACGTTTCAGGATAAAGCGACGCGATACCCGTAAGGTTTTCGACCTTGCCGCCTTCCTTGAACATTTCCTCGCCTTTGACCGCGTAATAAGTTATGTCGTTCTGAACGATTGCAAGCTCAACTTGTTTGTCCTTAAGCATGTTGATATTGGCAACGGACGCGCCAGTTGATTGTGCGGAAGCGTTCATGCCGTTTTTGTTTAGGACTTCGGCAATAGCTCCGCCGATAGGATAATAAGTGCCAGCCGTGCCGCCAGTGGCGATGTTAATGAATTGCTCCTTTTCACCAGAGCCGCCGCAACCTGCAACGCCTACTGCCAAAGCCAATGCACAGACCGCAGTTACTACTCTCTTAAAGACCTTGGGTATCTTCATTTTAAAACACTCCTCTCAAAAGGTGAAAAAACTTCTCGTGCGAATTATATCACATTTGCAATCGCCACGACAAGATTTACGAAAAATAATCCGTCCATTGTTAAGGCGCAGTTAAGATTGACCGAATAAAATTTCAGCGAGGTGATTGGCATTGAGAAAATTTTTATGGATTGCGATAGTCTTCCTAATAGCGGTGATGAACTTCGCGGACGCTTCGGCGGCTCAAAAAGTTATCGCCGTCAATGACAAAGCACGTTGGACGCAAAAGGTAGAAGATTTCCCCGCAGAAGTATTGCGGCTCGTCAACGTGGAACGGTCGAAAGTCGGCTTGTCGCCTTTGAAGTTTGCAAAGGACTTGGAGGCTAGTGCTTACGTCAGAGCCATTGAGTTGCCGACGAAGTTTTCACATACGCGCCCCGATGGCTCAAAATGTTTTACAGCTATGGCAAAGCGCGGACACATTCTCGGCGAAAACTTAGCGGGCGGTCAGACTTCGCCTAAGCAAGTTGTTCAAGCATGGATGGATTCAAAGTCTCACCGCGAGAACATTTTAAATCCTGAGTTCAAGGAACTAGGCGTCGTCTACTACTACAAGTCCAATTCAAAATACAAGCATTATTGGGTTCAGCACTTCCGCGGCTAAATCTCACTCTGGCAAAAGATTTTTCAACTGAACACCGTCACGAGTTCTCCACGCTTCAAGACCGTTTGCATTATTTCCAAGAACGAATTGCGCTGCGCTCGACGGTGAAGGAAATTCCACGTCCTCGATTAATCTGCCGCCAACAACTTTTGTGTGACGGAGCTTTTTCATGTTAGCGGAAAGCTTGCTGTCGTCTAGCGGAGAAACTTCACTGCCTGCCAAAACTTTATAACCAGTCGAAGTAATTTTCATCTTTGCATCGATTGACCTGCCAAGGCGTTTTATTCTTCGCGGAAGGTAAAAGATTTCTTCATCAGGTTTGATAATACGCAGCGAAGGCTTCTGCAACGGCTCAAAGATTTTGTAACCAATGGCACTCAAGACAAGTTGTGCAAACTCTGCGTGATCTTCAAGGTCGCTTTCTTTCTCTTCGGTGATGTTGCCTGGCGAAGGTTCATTGCCGTTTACGACCTCGCAACGTCCTGCCTTAATCGCTATGTTGCAAAATTTGTGCTCCAACCAACTTATCTCCGTTGCACCGAAAGAATTGTCCGACGTGGTGAGAATGATTGCCTCCGTCCAAAAAGTTTTATTGGCACTGTGGTCGTGTTCAATCAGGCGGTTAAGAAGTCCCTTGCCGTTCTTGCGACTGCCCGCTTGCCCGACGTAAATTTTAGGCTTGGCGTCCTCTTCGCCAAAAAGAAAATACACGCCGTCATTTTCCAATTCAATACGCTCTTTGCACTTTTCCAAATCCTTGCGCGGTATCTTGAAGATTATCCCTGTCCGGCTATTGATTGTGCATTTGATTCGACCATTTGTCGTGCCGTCGAGCAGAAGAAGATTTATCGATATTGATTTGGACATGTCATCACCCCTTACAAGTCGAGAGCCAGAATCTTTTCCGTGATGTCGTCAAGCTGTTGAGTTGTCGGGAGGTTTTGAATGCGGATTTTGTCAAGGATAATTTCACAGCCCGCCGCCTTGAGGTCGTCTTCAACGAGAGCGATACTCTGCCCGCCCCAACCGTAGCTACCGAACGCGAACGCCTTATGATTGACGGGACGCAAGCCCTTAAGGTAGCACAGGAACGCGGCTATTGTCGGCATCATCTGATTGTTAATCGTCGGCGAGCCTACCGCTAGATATTTGCTCGTGAATATGTCCGTAACGATGTCGCTAAGCGGCGTCTTTTTTATGTCGTAGTAAGCGGCAGGAATTCCACGTCTTGCGAAAGCTTCGGTAATCGTCTGCGCAATAATCTCCGTCGAATGCCACATGCTATCGAAGACAATGCAAGCCCTTTCCGAGACTTCGCCCGCACTCCACGACTTATAGCAAGCAAGAATTTTATCGATATGCGTCCGCCAAATGATGCCGTGCCCCGTGGCAATCATCTTGAGTTCTAAGCCACCCAGAGCCTTAAGCGCGGTCTGTGCTTGCTTGCCGAAGGGCATTAAGATATTCGCGTAATACTTCTTAGCCTCGTACATAATCGTTGACAAGTCGTTCTCGTCGTCGAAACGCATTGACGTTGCTAAGTGTTCGCCGAACGCGTCGTTGCTGAACAAAATCTTTTCTTCCGGACAATAAGTCACCATTGAATCGGGCCAATGGAGCATGGGCGTCGGGACAAATTTAAGCGTGCGTTTGCCAATGGAAATTTCATCGCCCGCCTTGACCGATTTATAATTCAGCTCGCCATAACGATTAGTCAAACCTTTAAGCCCGTTGGGATTCGTCGTGATGATTTGAGCATTCGGGGCAAGGCTAGCAATCTCCTTGAGTGCACCGCTGTGATCAGGTTCGACGTGGCTGGAAACGATAATATCAATCTGCGCGGGGTCAATGACGGAAGCAATCCTTGCAATCAGTTCGTCCTTGAAATCAATCTTCGCGGTGTCAATCAAAGTAATCTTGTCGTCGAGAATCAGATAAGCGTTGTAAGTGGAGCCGCGTGAAGTTTCGTAGCCGTGAAAGTTGCGCATAGACCAATCGACCGCGCCTACCCAAAAGATATTCTCGCTGATTTGCGTTGCCTTGCAGTTGTTCATCATCATGAAGACCTCCCAAAAGTTTTTCATCAATCTTAGCACACTTGACGCCCCTTTACAAACTTTGCTAAAATCGCGGGCAAAGGAGGCATTTCAATGGAGATAAAAAAAGTTTCAGAGGGCGCGGCATTGACGGTTCATCTAAGCGGCAGACTCGACGCCGTCACAGCCCTTGAACTCGACAAAGATTTATCGGCGACACTTGCCAACGTGGCAGACTTGACGATTGACCTTGCTGACTTGGAATACATTTCCTCAGCAGGCTTGCGCACGTTGCTTAAACTTCAAAAGCGTATGGACAAGCAAGGCTCAATGAAAATCTGCAACATTCGCGACAACGTCCGCGAAGTCTTGGACATGACCGGCTTTAGCGACTTCCTCACGATTGCTGACGGTAAGAAGGCAAAGTTCTCCGTGAGCTTTTGAGGTGACGACATGATTACCAATCTGGACTTTGAAAATCTTTTCTTGCGTGCCAAGGTTGCGATACCGTTCGTCGAGGACAATTCCTTTCTGCCGGAAAAAGTTTTCGTCGACGGAATCTTTCGGGCGGGCACTGTCTTTAAGTTCCTTGAGCCGATTTGCAGTAAGAAAGTCAACGCGTTCGGCGACCAAGTCAACAACTACTGCCACGCGGCGTCGTTACTCTATAGCAACAAGTTCAATGGCGCGTCTGATGACGAGGACGAGTACACGGTTATCTTTCACGTCGACTTGAGCGCACTCTTTCTTCTGACTGAGCCGCTTGACGCCGAAGGCAATCCCATAGCACTTTGACAAACAAAAAAGCTCGCGGGCTTTGAAACCTGCGGGCTTTTTTTATTGCAACAAAAGAGCCCCGACGTTTTGTCGAGGCTCGTGAACCTAAAATTCAGTTCAGGTTATTTGATACGTTCTATCTCCGTGCTAGGTTTCAGCCCAGATTAGGACTTTTGAACCCACTTGCCGGTGTTGTGGTCTGCATTGAAGGTAGTGCCGTCAGCAAGACGATAGTCGACTGCCGCGTTGCTGTTGACCTGGATCGAACCGCCGTTGTTGAAGTTGAGCACTACACCGCCGCTGGTGATGTTAGCCTGCGTGATGTTCTCAAGCGAGGTATCGAACAGGTTAATAACGTCGCCGTCATTCGCATTGCTGATGGTGTCAGAACCGTTGCCTTGCTCATAGTAGAAGGAGTTTCTAGCAGTACCGCCGACGAGGAGGTCGTTTGCATTGCCAGAGCCGCCCCACAGACTTGCATTGCCTGCGCCGCCGTAGATCGTGTTAGCCTTAGCGTCGCCAGCCAGTGTGACTTCAGCCGTCGAGTTAGATGCATCGATGACTGCGAAGTTGTCGCTGAACCACTTGTCGCCGCGGTTGTCGAGCCAAATAGCAGTCTTCTCATTGAGAGCCGAGCTGACATTGACAGTAGCACCGCCAGCAACAGTTGCCGCGAGGTAGTTAGCTTCGCCGTCGACAGTGACAGCAGCAGAGCCGACTTGACCGACAGCCACAGTGCCTTCAGACAAGCCGCCAATCTTGATGTTGCCAGCGTTGACTGCGCCTTCGATGGTTGCAGTTTCAGATGCGCCCGTGTTACGGTTGGTGACCGTGAGGATGACGTTGCTACCGCTACCGTCGACAGTGACCTTGGTGATGTCGTTGCTTGCATAGTCGGTGTTGATGAAGTCGGTGCCGAACTGGAAGTTCTGGATGGTGTGTTTTGCACCGTTCTCGTTGCCGATTACGAAGAACTCAGTCGGGCCCTTCTTGTCGGAGCCGTTGTAACCAATCAAGGTGTTGTTGCCTGCGCCGCCATAGAGCGAAGTTATGCCGGAGCCAGCCGCGAAGATGTCGTCTGCTTCATAGCCCTTGAGCTGAGTCGTACCTGCGCCGCCTTGGACACTGACGAGCGTGTTGCTGAATTTGACTTCCTTGCCGCCGATTTCGGTCGTCTTCCAACCGCCCTTAGCATCGATAACGACTTCGCCAGTGTAATCCTTGAAGCTTACGCCGCCATTGCCGAGGAAGTAATCCGGAACGTCATAATCGTCGCTAACAGTGATGTCTTTGCCAGTAGAGGCGATAGCCGCTTCGACAGTTTGACCGCTGATTTCGAAGAGCTGATTGACGTAGTCTTCGCCAGTGAGATCAGTTGCCACAGAAGCAGACACTGCGTAATTCGAGCCGGCGATAATGAGGTTGGATCCGTCGAAGGAGACAGCTTCAGCACTGTCAATGGCGAGAACGTCGCCCAACTTGCCAGAGATGAGGTTGTTAATCGTCGTGAAGCCCTGGTTAGCAACAACAGTCGAGCCGCCAAGACCGCCGAGGTTGACAGTATTGATGCCTGCGCCTGCGTCTACTCTATCGCCATCGCCAGCGTAGATGGTGTCATCGCCGGAACCTGCCGTGAGGGAAGAGCTACCCGTCTTGTTGCCGTCTCTGTTGCCGATAAGGATGAGATCGTCGGAAATGCTGCTTGCATCGAGTGTGCCGCCTGCGGTGCCAGTGAAGCCGACCTTCTGATTTTCGCCCTCTGTGTTGAAGAGGTTGATCATCGTGGAAGGATTGCCGCTCTTGTTGTTGACAGTGATGTCAGCTGCACGGTTGCCGTCGCGATAGACTTCAACGATCTTGTTGCCGCTGAACTGGATCAGACCGTCATCGATAGCATCGGCAATATCAGACGCCGCCGCCTCATGGACAACGAGTCCGCCGCCAGAGTTGATGTCGTAGTTGTCGAGAGTGACTTTTGCATTGGAGCTTGCGAAGGTAATAACCTTGTCTGCGCCGCCCTTGCTCATGTCAAATTCAACAGGAGCTTTGTCTTGGACAACGATCGAATCTGCGCCTGCGCCACCGATAACGTTGACAGTAGAATCAGTGTCGCTACCCTTGACGATAACTGCGTCGCCTTTGGTGCCGAGGTGAATGAGCTTGTCGCCAGTCGAATCACTAGCTACAACGACTTCGTTCTTGCCGTATTCGCCGAAGGTTACAACCTGTTCGCCTTGACCGAGGGTTACTTTCTTCTTCTCGCCTGCGTCGGTGTAGTCAAGATCGGATGCGCTGGTCTGAGCAACAACTTGCGTGCCGCTGTAGGACAAGCCGAGCATTTCTTCGACTTCGCTGACGGAAGTATTCTTGTTGACAATCGGATTAGAGGAATCGACTACTCTTGCCTGAGTGCCGTCATAGGTGCCGACGATCGTCTTAGTTACATCAAGACCGCTGGTGCCGTTGACATAAATCGTGCCAGTCTTGCCTTCGACTACGAGTTGTGCATCTTCGTCGAGTCCGCCAACGTTGCCTGCGCCGTCGATGGAGACGTTGCTTGCGTCGCCAGTGAAGGTGTACTTAACGCCATTGACAGTGACTTCAGCTTCGTCGCCGTCGGTCGGGAGAACAACGATTGCGTTGTCGTCAGCAATGGTGATGGTATCGCCGCTAGCAATGCCAGTTACGGAAGCAATGCCTTCTTCAGCACCAGCACCGGTGACAACAACGGTTTCTTCTTCGCCAAGATATCCGAAGGCTACGCCGTTAATGTTGAGTGTGCCGCCGCCGTTGAGCGTGATGTTCTTGCCGGAGTCAAGTCCGCTGATAGCATCAATGCCAGTAGCATCGCTGTTGCCAGTGACTACCAGTGAAGTGTCGTCGGTCTGGATAGCAACGTCATTGACCGTAACGCTCGTGAAGTCGCCCATAGCCGAGCCGCTGTTGAGGTCGGTGATTGCCGTGACTTTGCCGTCGCTGTCGAGAGTGAGTTTGACTGTGCCGTCAGCGTCGCCCGCGATTTCGTAGCCGTAATAGGTGCCGTCGCCGATTGCATAGACAGTGTCATCAACTACGATTGTTCCGTCTGCATTGTAGGTGAGGTCTCCGTCAACGTCAGCAATCTGTACGGTGCTACCGTTAATCGTGATGCCATTTGCGAAAAGATTCGTTGCATCCTCAAAGGTCACTGCGCCTTCGGTGGTTACGCCCGCGATCGTAAGGGTTGCTGTGAGATCGGAATTGGTGGTTGCCGCCAAGATAACGGAGCCGCCCTCGTTCTCGAACTCGACCGTTACGCCGTCAACCGTGGTAACTGTTGCGTCTGCCGTAAGATCGCTAATCGTGAACTGATCTTTGCCGGTCATCGTGACAGTATAGCCACCGTTGCTGATTACAGGTTCTCCAACGTTGTAAGGAACCTTCTTGCTCTGGTAGAACATCTCGAAGCCTTCAACTGTGTCTTCAGTCAACGTGATAGTGTCGTCAACAGAGTCGAAGTAATAACCGATGCTGTAGCCAGTAGTGGTGTTGGAATCCTTGGTAATTGCGAGTTCGCCGCCGCTGAAGGTAATGTCATCGATGAGGTTGGTTTCGAGGTCGTTGATGTCATAAACCGCGAACGACGAGCTGTCATCGAGTACAATTCTGTCGCCTTCGGTGCCGAGGACAAATCCGGTGACTGCGCCGTCGGTAAGTGTGAAGTAAGATTCGCTATTCGCAAGAGCCATGTAGTCGTAGGTTGTACCGAGAATTGCGATTTCGCCGCCGCTTGCAGCAGTCGGAGGAATGATTTGATCTGCGCCGCCAGCCGCAACAACCGACAGGGTCTTGCCGTCTTTAGCAACAACATCAGCGAGGTCAAGGTTGATTCCGTTGTTTTCGAGAACCGTGAAGGTGTAGTCGCCGTCGTCAGCGTACTTAAGCTCGAATGCGTCGGAGCTAATCGAATTGCCGTCGCTATCATGCATTGCGAAGGTGTATGCATAGCTACCGTCGACATTTACAGTTGCGTCTTCGGTGTTAGCAATATCAATCGTGCCGACCTTCTTGCCGTCAGGTGTAACGGTGTTGACATCCTCAGAATCGAAGCCGTCGAACGTAATGGTTACGCCGTCAATCGAAGTATCGGTATCGTAGAGCACATCGCCAGGCAGCCACGAACCAATCTTGAGTACTGCATTAGCAAAGATCTGGAGCAAGCTGGGTTTGCCGTTTTCAAGGCTGACGTTCATCGCGGGACCGCTGGTTATCGAACTGTCACTAACCGATATGCCTAAGCCGGAAGTACCGCCGACATTAAATGCGGAACCGTTCTTTGCCCTGATTTGTGTAGGATCGGTAGAGTAGCTGTTAGTGGTGCTGTCATACTCAAACATGACGTCGATATTAGCAGCCGCACTCAAAGCAAGTCTGGTTCTCTTGCTACCCGAACCAAAGTTTGCATTGGTGCCGCTACCAGAGGAAGTAGCTTTAATTCTGACACCCGCGACGCCAGTTATCTGCGTGTAGTTGGTGCCACTGGAAGTCGTAGTAGATGTGGTTGCATAAAGAACGGTTACAGTTGCTTCGGTGGTATCGATTTGAGACTGTTTGAGGACTTCCGTTGCGGTCTCTTGAGCGTCGGCTGTAGTGACAATGTCGCCCGCGTTAATCTTAGTCTCGTCAATGGTGCCGTCTTCGTTAACAGCTTCGGTATTAATCTCTTCTTCCTTGATAGGCTTGATAACGTCTTCTTCAGTCGGGTCGACCGGAATAACTTCGGTGTCGTCGTCATCATCGT
>JAFWCT010000064.1 GCA_017534385.1 Selenomonadaceae bacterium | reverse complement strand
ATCGTCGTCATCATCATCGTCGTCGTCGCCAGACTCGTCAGCCTCGAATTCACCCCAAGGATCAAAACCGGGTTCACCAGCAGGATCTGCGAAGAGTTGCAGGTCAAATACAAATTCTTCCATTAAATCATTCATAAGAAAATTACTCCCTTCAATTTCGCCGCGCCATTGGATTTGCACGGCTCGTTGATTGACATTAGCTTGCGTTGCAAGCCCCGACTAATTGAACCCCTTTAAGCGGTATCCCAAAAAAGCAAAACAGCGTTGGATTCGAGAACCCTACACGATTCTCTGAGCCCAAACGCCACAGTTGTGATCAACGCTTTGCGTTCCCCAACGTTCAGCGAAGATCCCCCCTTACTTGATTAGCCTGCGTCCACCAAACGCCTGACTATCGGGGCGAAGGATACAGCAGGAAATAATTTTTGTCAAGGGCGGGAAAGTTAAAAGTTTCTTAAAAGAGCTTGCGGGTTACTTTTTCTTCTTCTTCTTCTTAGACTTCTTTGGCGAGCGTGTCGCATTCGCAAGCTTAGCTTTGAGCTTTTCTTCTTGCTCTTTTTGTTTATCGGAAGTCTTCTTGTCGCGTTGCATTTTGGCATACTCTGCGCCGAGCGATGCTATCTTGTGCTTGACGGTCATAATCGGGTGACTAAGGAGCATTTTCTTTTGACCGCCCTTCATAATCTCCAAGAAGTCATTGGTAAAGCGTTCACCGAAGCAAGGCGTTTCGCATTGTTCGCAGATAGGTTTGCCGATACCGTAAGGGCAGCGACCGATTTTTATAAAGACAGTCGACAGGACGGCAGTACACTTGGCGCAAAGTTTGTTGTCGGTGGTGCCGTGATTGGCGTTGCAGTATTTGCCAAAGGTCTTGCGAATATTTTCTTTCTCATTCGGGATATTGTTCTTTAATTCAGGCTCCTTGCGCTTAGGCAGAAGGCTTTTCACTTTGTCGAGGATTCCCATAGTCCAAACTCCTTTCAAGTTAGGTTGATTCATTTTAATTGCCGTCAAAGCCTCATGTCAAGGCACTAGCGGATTGACGAGCCGCGCCGAACTTCCCGCACCTAATCAAAAGCCACAGCACGATTGATAAGGTCGTGGCAGTCATCATGATTAGTCCGAGTCCCTCAACGAAATTGCTCCAAGGCAACGTTCCTAACATCATGCCGAGGCTACCAAACAGCGTCGGCACGAAGTTTATCACAGCCGCCGCCGTCCCGACGTTTTCCCTTGCCTCAAGCAGGAGGATTTCCATTGAGAACGGACGCACTACTGCGCCTATCGCTGTGAATGGCAGGAAGCTTAGCAGAAATATTATCGCACTCGTTTGCCCAACGCTTGAAACTAAAAGCCCGCTCGTAATCGCCACGCAAAAGCAAAGTTTCAATAGGCTAACGTTCGATAAAACATTCTTCAGCTTGAGGTAAAGAATTGGTCCTGCGATTGACGCCGCCGAGTTCACCGCGAAGAAATAACTGTACTCCTGCGCGGTCAAGTTGAAGAACTCGACGTAGATAAACGACGACGCGCTAAGATACGCCATGTAAGGCTTTGACAGGAACGCGAACATTATCAGCACTGCCATAAAGTATTTCTTCCGCCCTACTTCAAGCAGTAGCGTCATCGAATTCAAAAGCCCGCCTTGATAGCGTTTATGTTCGGGTAGCGTCTCGCAGAATAGGAATGCCACGATTAAATTTATCGCGCCCAAAACTGTCAGCAGATAGAACGAGCCGCGCCAATCTGTGAACGTCAATAAGATTCCTCCGACGAGCGGCGCGACCATCGGCGCAATCACTCCTAGGGCTTGCGTTATCGCTAAAATCTTGCGCATGACCTTTCCACGAAAACAATCCTTAATCAGAGCAGTTGCAACCGTTATCACCGCGCCGGAGCCGACTGCTTGAAAGAACCTTCCGACTAATAAAAAGTAAATGCTCGACGCCTCCGCGCAGGCAAATGAAGATATGGTATACAACGCCGCGCCGAAGATTAATATTGGTCGCCGCCCGTATTTGTCGCTGAGCGGTCCGAAAGCTATCATACTCACTGCGAACACGAAGAAAAATATTGTCAGCGTCAAGCCGACAAGAAATTCGCTCGCCGAAAAGTAATTGCCCATTTCAGGTAATGCGGGCAAATATAAATCCGTCGACAGCGGGATAAACATGCCGATATAAGCCAAATACGCTATCATCATCGATATTGTCAAGTATTTCTGTCGCCGCATTAAATCGCCTCATAAAATTTTTTCCGCCATTATAGCAAAAAAAAATCCCAGCCGTCATTCGGAAGGGAGAAATTTTTTATTCGTAGTGTCCTCTGCAAGCTATTATGTAGAGATTATTTTGCTCGTCAATGTCATAAAGCAAACGATTTGTCTCGTCTATGCGCCTTGACCAACCATCACGATGGCGGAGTTTTTCGGGCTTACCGATACCAATCGCTACGCCGTTGCGTTCAATGTCTTTTATGAGCGCGTTTATTCGTTTTAATGTCTTTTTGTCTTCAGACTGCCATGAAACATAATCATCCCAAGCTTTATCGTCCCAACGCTTATTCATCGTCGTCAACCTCAATTAAATCATGTTCGACCCAATGACCTGCTTTGATTCTTTCTGTTCGACGGTCAATTTCAGCCCAATATCTTGCGTTGCGCAGGGCTTTTAAAATGTTTATACCGTTTCCTTCTTCGAGTTGTTTATCTAACTCTGCTTTGAACAAACTAAGCTCTCGCGGCGCAAAATTTATTGGCTTACTAACATCAATCTCTTCTTGCGTCAGACTTTGTGTCTCCATTATCTTCTTACCTCC
This sequence comes from Selenomonadaceae bacterium, assembly GCA_017534385.1. Lineage (GTDB taxonomy): Bacteria > Bacillota > Negativicutes > Selenomonadales > Selenomonadaceae > Quinella. The sequence continues at coordinate 36,690 of JAFWCT010000064.1, read as the reverse complement.
AAAAGCTTTTTCGCAACTGACATCATTAATTTAATTCGGTTCTCTTGATTCGTTAAGGAAGCTCCCGCATCACAATCAATCGCCACGACGTTTACATTGTCATAGCTCTCGCGCAGGTTATGAAGACAGCCCTTTAAGATTATGTGATTGGGCAGGCAAGCAAACGGACTCAAGCCGACGATATTTTTAACGCCATGCTCAATCAGTTCTACCATCTCGCCGCAGATAAGCCAGCCTTCACCGTTAAGATTGCCATTGCTCATGATACGACTTGCAAGCCGCGCCGTTTCCTTTATCGAGTGCGGGGCGCGGAAGTGTTTGGAATCCTTTAGGGCGTTCTTCATCGGGCGGCGGAAAAACTCAATGAACTGGATAAACATTTCAGCGAAGAGTTTATCCTTGCGACTGCCGCCGAGGAGTTCACGCTTAACAATCGCATCGTAGGCAATATACAAGAAGAAATCTACGAACGACGGCATGAGAACTTCCGCGCCTTCCTCAGCAAGCAAGCGTTCAATGAAGTTATTCGCGACGGGGTGATACTTAACCAGAATCTCGCCGACGATACCGACGCGAGGTTTGATAAGCGTTTCGTCAATCGGTATCGCGTCGAATTGGCGGACAATCTCCTTAATGTTGCGTCGATAGCTAAGATAGTTGCCGCTTACAAGGTCGGCTTTGGCAAGCGTCATCCACTCATCGAACAATTTATCACTCTCACCGCGTCGCAATTCATAGGGGCGCATACGATTAACAACGTCCATGAGCAAATCGCCGTAAACAGAAGCCTTAATCGCGTCCATGAGGCAATCGCGGCTTAAGTTAAAGGCGTCAGTCTCGTCAGGCAATCCCCAGCACGCGAAGACCGGCACTTGCCCGAAGCCCGCGAACTTCAACGCACGACGCATGACACTGATATAATTCGTGGCACGACACCCGCCGCAAGTCTGGAATAAAATTATCGACGTGTTATCGGGGTCGCATTCGCCCGACTTCAACGCCGCGAGCATTTGACCAGTAACGACGATTGCGGGGTAGCACATCTCGTTATTGACGTAGCGCAAGCCCAAATCGATTGCCGCCTTATCGGGGAGGTCGGGTATCAGCACGCGGTAGCCGTACTTCTGCAGGACGGTTTGAACCAGTTCAAAATGAATCGGAGCCATCTGCGGCGCAAGGATTGTGTGCTTAGCTTTGCAATCGGGCGTAAAGCGTGGGCGGTCTGGAAATTTCTTTGGCGAATAGGTGACGGGCGTCCGACGTTTCAAAGCCGCGAGCAGTGAACGCAACCTTATCCGAGCCGCGCCGAGGTTCGACACTTCATCGAGCTTAATCATCGTGTAAATTCGCCCGTGAGCCTCAAGGATTTCTTTAACCTGTTCAATCGTCAGCGCGTCGAGTCCGCAACCGAACGAGCTTAGCTGAATCAAAGTGACGTTGGGATTTTGGGCGGCGAATTGGGCGGCGTGATAAAGTCTGGCGTGATAGCTCCACTGATTGACGACGGACACGGGCGGCGTGTCAATCTTAGTGTGATAAACGCAGTCTTCAGAGAGAATCGGCAAGCCGTAAGCTTGAATCATTTCCGCGATACCGTGATTGATTTCCGGGTCGACGTGATACGGTCTGCCGACGAGTAGGATTGCATGTTCGCCAGTTTGGTCGAGACGCTTTAAGAGGTTTTCGCCGAAAGCTTTAATGTCTTGGCGGAAGTGCTCCATTTCGGCGGCGGCCTTATCGACTGCGCGGGAGACTTCATCAGCAGTCACGCCTTCCGATTTAAATTCTTCGGCTAGACGCTTCTTAAGCTTTTTCATGTCGTGGACGGGCAAGAACGGTTGAATAAACTTAATGCCGCGTTCCTTAAGCACGTCCATGTTGTTGCGAATGTTTTCGGGGTAGCTGGCGACGATTGGGCAGTTGTAGAAGTTATCCGACCGCGTGTCGAAGTTGTAAGGCTCGCAAGGATAGAAAATCTTCTTCAAGCCGCGTTCGATTAAGTCCATAACGTGACCATGCGCAAGCTTAGCCGGATAGCACAGCGAATCACTCGGAATCGTCGATAAGCCTTTATGATAAATCTGCGCGGAAGAATTAGCCGACAACTCGACGCGATAACCCAAATCCGTCAACAGCGTGTGCCAGAAGGGATAATCTTCGTAGAGGTTAAGCACTCTTGGAATGCCGATTGAACCGCGCCTAGGATTTTCGAGCGGCTTATAATCGAAGACGCGTTGATATTTGTAAGCAAAGGCATTCGGGATTTCGGACTTAGTCTTAGGCTTGCCTCCGACGCCGCGTTCACAACGATTGCCCGTGAAATATTTGCCGCCGTCAGGGAACTTCTGCATGGTGATTAGGCAATTATTACCGCAACGCCCGCAACGATATGACTTGGTCACGACGGAAAAACTTTCCAACGCCTCATTCGACAACAACGAAGATTCATTCTTCATTCCTAATTCCTCATTACTCATTGCGAGCAACGCCGCTCCATACGCGCCCATAAGTCCGGCGATGTCGGGGCGGATAACTTCCTTGTTAAGAAGTTCTTCAATCGAACGCAAGACAGCATCATTATAAAAAGTCCCGCCCTGCACAACGATATTTTCGCCGAGGTCTTCAACGTTCTTAAGTTGCATGACTTTGAACAGCGCGTTCTTGATGACACTAAGGGCAATGCCCGCCGATATGTCGTTGACGGTCGCGCCTTCCTTCTGCGCCTGCTTAACCTTTGAATTCATAAAGACAGTACAGCGCGTGCCCAAGTCGACGGGAGCTTCCGAAGTCAAAGCTTTGCCCGCGAAGTCGCCGACCGTCATGTTGAGTCCCTGCGCGAAGTTCTGGATAAACGAACCGCAACCCGCTGAGCAAGCCTCGTTTAGGGTGATATTGCCAATCGTGCCGTCCTTGACAAAGAAACACTTCATATCCTGCCCGCCGATGTCCAAGACGAATGAAACTTCAGGGCAGAACTCTTGCGCGGCAGTCAAATGGGCAAAGGTCTCGACTTCGGAGCCGTCAGCATGCAAAGCGGCTTTGACAATCGCCTCGCCATAACCGGTCGTAAACACGCTAGCAATCTGCGCGGTCGTCGGCAACTTGCTGTAGAGGTCGCGAATCTGATTGACGACGATTTTAAGCGGCGCACCTTCGTTGGAGCCGTAATTCGTATAAAGAATCTGTTTATCGTCGCCGATAGCGCAAATCTTTGTCGTGGTGGAGCCGGCGTCAATGCCAACGTAAATCTTCCCGTGATAAGTGCTCAAGTCGCCGCGCTTAACCTTAGCTTTGTCATGCCGGGCTTTGAAGGCGTCATAGTCAGCGGTGTCCTTGAATAAAATAAAGTCAGCCTTGCGCGTTTCGGAACGAGCCGCCTCCTCAGACTTCTTGATTGACTCTTCAAGCTGATTGATAGAAATTTCCTTAGCCTCGTCGCTGAGAGCCGCGCCCGTCGCAACAAAAAAATTTCCGTCGGGAGCGTCGACGACTTCCTCTTTAGAAAGTCCGAGCGTCTCGACGAAACGTTTCTTGAGTTCGGGCAAGAAGTGTAGCGGGCCTCCGAGGAAGGCAACGTTGCCGGCAATCGGACGACCCTGCGCAAGGTTGCCGATAGTCTGATTGACGACCGCTTGAAAAATCGATAGCGCAATGTCAGCCTTCTTCGCGCCGTCGTTCATTAGGGCTTGAATATCGGTCTTCGCGAAGACGCCGCACCTTGAAGCAATCGTGTAAAGTTGCTTGCCCTTCTGAGCCAGAGCATTCAAGCCTAGCGCGTCCGTCGACAGCAAGCTTGCCATGTGGTCGATAAATGAACCAGTGCCACCCGCGCAGACTCCATTCATACGGACTTCAGGCGCGTTGCCGAGATAAATAATCTTCGCGTCCTCGCCGCCGAGTTCAACGACCGTATCAGTTTGCGGAATAAATTTTTCGACCGCCGTTTGACAGGCAATGACTTCCTGCACGAAAGGCAACGAAATTTTTTTGGCAATGCCCATGCCCGCCGAGCCAGCCAACGCAATATTAAAAGTTTTCTCGCCGATGATATTTTTCAGCGACGTTAAAGAATTCGTGAGCGCGGAGCTGATTTCCGAGAAGTGCCGCGCATAATTTTTAAAGATAAGCCGTTCCTCGTCCATGACGACCAGCTTTATCGTCGTGGAGCCGATGTCTATTCCGACTTTCATAAAAAAATCACCTCGCCGCCTGTCATTGTATAATTCAGGCGTCAAGGTGTCAATCGTAAAAATATCTGCCGCACTTAATCAACCCAACTGGCTCTTACCTTAGTAAAGAACATGTCAACAGAATTCGTCTTATCGTCATCCTTATAGTTATCCAAGTAAGTATAAACGTTTCTCTCCAGTTCCGTAATGTTGAAAGAGTCGTAATAAGAATCTGGGCTGAGGTTAAAGGCTGTGTTCAGTTTGTAAACTTTTTCAAATGCCAAAGCTGTTTCAACGTCTAAGCTGTTTCCAGGGTCTAAATAGCCGATGTTGCCTGTGTTCGAGGGGATTTCAGTGCAGTTGGCATAGTTTGGATCATCTCTAAGCTGGGTATAATATGCACTGTCTCTAAAGCTGGTAACGTAATCTTCTGAACGATCCGTATCATTTTTGAGCAGGTCAATATAATCTGGGTCACGAACGTCATATGTTGTTAAAGGTTTGGTCTGAACATTGCCGTATTCGTCGATAAACATGTTATTGCCGTGCTCATCTGCTTTAAAGAAATACTCCTTAGTAGAATCATTTTTATCAAAGTACCTGCCGCCGTTATTGACATAATCACTTGCTGTCGTCAGTTGCACGAACTCTTTAGCGATAACGAAGCCTTGCATTTTATGACCGTTGCCATTGACGACGACGGGACTATTCGGCGCAAAGAGGATAACGCGAGCATCAGCATTGAGATTTAAGATAACCGGCTGAGAGTCGCGCTTATGCTTGCCGTTTTCGTCGAGGTCTTTCGGGTTTATTTGTTCGGGGCCACTATAGTAAAGCACTAACGGTCGCTCGTTTTCTGCCATGTTCGATTGATTTATATTTAAGATTATCTGGCGCACCGTGCTGTAAACGCTATGAATAGTGCTTTGATTTTTAATAAAAGGAAGCGGGATAATCGGTTCACTTTCGATACGTCCATACAAAGCGTCTTCGGGATTGTTTGCCGCTGTCTTACTGCGAACTTTATACGGCGTCTCGAAATTAAATGTAGAGTGGATTCTGAGTTTAAAAGTATCTTCGTCTTGTTGCATTTGTGAATTGGATCTTTTGTTTTGTAGTTTGTATAGTGCTTTACCCTCCGGAGTCGGATAGCCTATGTCCCAATCCTCCGTAAATTGACCGGTCGAGAGGAATTTGGCCTCAAGATCAGGATTGAAATCGAAGTTTATAGAATCTCGTTTGTTTTCATTACTGTCCGGTTTAACTGTTGCGGTTTCCGTCCTGTAATGATCACCTTGGTTATAGTGAACCTTCTTATCCGAATCTTGGATTTGTTGCCAATTCCCACTGTAAATATCTTTTCCATTAGTCATGGCTTTATAATCCGCCTTTGGATGAACTGTTTGCCCTTCTAAGTAATCGTATTCTTTTGGAAGGCCTTTATTATACGTTACACTTTCACTTTTGTACCAGTCTTGCCATTCCCAGTTTCTGATTGCAGTCACGTCTTCCAGCTTGTATATTTCGTTTAAGATATTGGAGCCTTCAGGGAGTTCACCTTCAGCACCCACGCCAGGGTCTCGCGGAATAACCGGTTGCTCTGGTGTAACATGATCTTTTGACAGCCGAGCAACAGCCACAACGCCCGCGTTCATGTCGTCGAGGAAGCCAATAAAGAAATGGTGAATATCTTCCGTGAGGTGTATGACGTAGAAATAATTATCGCCCTCTTTGTAAAGGGAAGGCGTCATCGTAATCGTAGAGTCGCCGCCTCTACTGTAGTTGTCCTTCATCGTGTATTTTGCTTTTGTCGTTGCAGACGAATCAGATTCGCCAGGCTCTTCGTTATCGGCTGCCTCGGCAACGGGTAGGAAAGTTTGCGGCGCACGACCTACTATAATAGGAGCCGAAATTTTGTTCCATTTAGTATCAGAGGAAAGATTTTTCAGTGTGTAATCTGCCGCCGCCTTGTCGCCTTCCGTTGTGTCCGTAGTTGTATCGGGTCTATCGGCAGGATATTGATAGACGAGCAGAGGAGCTTTGTAATTTTCAAAAGTATCGCCTCCACTAGAAATCAACTTGCGCGCACCGACAATTACAGACGCATCCGCCGCGTTTTGAAGCCGTGACACGTTCAGATAGTACCAACCTAAGTCAAGCCCCACTCCGCCGACTAACAAGAAAATTGGAATCATCAAAGCATAGAATACAGCAACTTGTCCGCGTCTCTTTTTATATCGCCTCATGATTGAACACTCCCTTTCAAGATACACCTAGGAACATCATCAACAACCGGAGAGTTTTTTCATTGCGCATTGTTTATGCTTGTAGTATATTAGCACACAAACACGAAATTGGGAAGGGAGAAACCTTTAGTGAGGACACACAGCTTAATTAAACTGCTGATATGTCTTGTGGCAATCGTGGCAGTGTTTGTAATGTTTATCCGTCCGCTAGCGCACTCAATCCGGCAAGGGCTTGACCTGCAGGGCGGCACACATGTCGTCTTGCAAGCAGAGGATACCGAGATTGCGACTGTCGACGAAGACGCTATGCAACGGGTCGTATCAATCATGGAAAAGAGAATCAACGAGCTTGGCTTGACGGAACCGATTATTCAACGCGAGGGCGAACGGCGAGTTATTATCGAGTTGCCAGGCATTAAAGACCCTGACAAGGCGATTGAGACCATTGGCAAGACGGCAATGCTTGAGTTCAAGGACGCGGACGGCAACACGCTTCTGACGGGCACCGACCTCAAGGACGCGCAAGCCGCTATGAATCAGCAGAACGGTCAATGCGTCGTCAATTTGGAATTCAGCGACGAGGGTGCGCAGAAGTTCGCGGACGCGACTTTAGAAAATGTCGGGCGAACAATCGCTATCCTCCTCGACGGAGAGATATTAACTAATCCTGTCGTGCGTGAACCAATCCTCGGCGGCAAAGCTGAAATCTCTGGGCAACGCGACTTGCAAGAGGCTCAACAGCTTGCAATCCTCTTGAGGAGTGGTGCACTTCCCGTCAAGGTCAACATCATCGAGACGCGCACGGTTGGTCCTTCGCTCGGTCAAGATTCCAAAGACAAATCGGAGTTCGCGTTCGTAATCGGTATCGCGGCGGTGTTAGTGTTTATGCTCTTATTCTACCGCTTGCCAGGCTTCATTGCCGATATTAGCTTAATGGCTTATACGCTCATGCTCCTCGGCACGTTGAAAGGTCTGGACGCGACGTTGACATTGCCGGGCGTGGCAGGAATCATCTTATCAATCGGTATGGCTGTCGATGCGAACGTTTTAATCTTTGAACACTTCAAGGAGGAATTCCGCTTGGGCAAGTCGATACGGCTGGCAATGGACGCGGGCTTTAAGCGAGCCTTCACGACAATCTTTGACTCGAACATCACGACGATAATCGCGGCGGGCGTCCTGTTCATGTTCGGCACGGGCACCATTCGCGGCTTTGCAATAACGTTAGGGCTTGGCGTCTTGCTGAGTATGTTGACGGCGGTTTCATTAACGCAATTCATGCTTAAGCTTTTGGTCAATGCAAACGTCGTAAAGAGTCCTTCGGCTTACGGGGCAGATGGTTTCGTACTCTTCGACGATTCAAAGGCGGTGAAGCATAATGCCTAAGTTTGACATTGCCGGGCGCGGGAAGCTCTGGTTTATCATCTCCTTGCTAGTGATTGTCCCTGGACTTATCTCTATGGCGACACGCGGCTTTAACTTCGGGATTGACTTCACGGGCGGCACGATTATTGATTTAAAGTTCGCTCAACCCGTCGGCATTGCGCAAGTCCGCGAGAGTTTGAAGCCGTTCGGGTTGGACGGCGCGACGATTCAGCTTAGCGGCGAGACTTCGGACGTTGCCACCTCGACTGATGTTATGATTCGCACGATTGACTTAGAAGAAGTTCAGCGCAAAGAGGTCATGGCGGCGATTCGTGATAAGGTCGGCGGCTATGAAGTCCTGCGCGAAGAAAAGGTCGGGGCGGTCATCGGCGGCGAACTGATTCTTAATGCAGTACTTGCCTTGGTTATCTCGTGGGTGCTGATTATCCTTTACGTCGCGTATCGTTTCGAGTGGCGGTTTGGTATCGCGGCGGTAGCGGCTCTTGTCCACGATATATTGATTGTGCTAGCGTTCTTCTCGTTTACGCAAAGGCAAGTTGATTCGTCATTCGTGGCGGCACTGCTTACAGTCGTCGGTTACTCAATCAACGATACGATTGTTATCTTCGACCGCGTGCGCGAAAACTTAAAGTTACACTTCCGGCGCGGCGGTAATCCCGTAGAAATTGTCAATCGTTCCGTCTACCAAACTTTGACTCGTTCGCTGTACACGGTCTTTACTTGCCTGTTTACGACGTTTGCGCTATTCTTCTTCGGCGGCGAGACGACTAAGGACTTTGCGTTCGCGCTAATCGTCGGCTTTATGAGCGGTTGTTACTCGTCAATCTTTATCGCAGGGCCGCTTTGGTTAGAGCTTAGGAAATTCGGTGGCAAGAAATGAATCTCTACGTTCAAGACAGCCGCGCATGGCAGGAGCTTTTATCGCGCAAAAGATTTTCCGAACGTGTTCCCGCCGTCAAAGTTGTCAAGCGTGGGATTGTCCTGCCTGCCCGCAAGATTAATGACGTTTGGGCGGGCGGTGTCTGCGATAAGAACTTTAAGTTTGTGGCGGGATATTCGCGGCGGGAGGATTTAACTGGTGGAGGCTTTGCTTGCGTATGTTCATCATATACCGTCGACAATAAGAACCTCACGCGCCTTGATGAAGACGTAATCTTTGGCGGGTCGCTTATCGGGCACTTCGGGCACTTTATGCTTGAGTGTTGGACGCGCCTTTGGTATGTCATTGAACACCCCGAACGCCGAAATAAAATCTTGTTCATCACGACGACGCACGGCGGTTATCATGAATGGTTCGATGACTTCTTCCGGCTTATGGGTATTGCTAAGGACAGAATCCTCTACGTTAAAGAGCCTGTGCAGTGTCAGTCGGTGATTGTGCCGGAGCAAGCGCATTACGTGCCAGAGCATTTACGCTACGGCTTGGGCAGCTTTACAAAGGAATTCCTGTTGCCTTATCAGGCGATAAAGTCTCACGTCAAGCCCGGCAATGTCAAGCGTTTCTACTTAACGCAAACGGAGTTCAACAAGTCCAAAGGCATCAAAGGCTCGCACTGCTTCAACGAGGAATACTTCGAGGACTTTTTCGCGGCTCATGGCTTTGAAGTCGTTTCGCCGGAGCTGTTGCCGATTGAGGAGCAAATCTCACTTATTATGGGCGCGGACGAGATTGCCGCGACTATGGGCACGCTGACGCATTGGGCGACGTTCTGTAAGCCGACCGCCAATTTCATAATGCTAACGCGGACACATGCCGCATTGCCTTTCCAAACGTTCATCAATGAAGCGTTCGACTTCAACTGTTACCTCGTCGACGTGTCGAAGAACTTTCTGTACGCAGAGCAAACCCTTGGCGTTTGTATGCTCGGCTCAACGCGGCATTGGAAAGACTTCGTGGCGGACTACTTCGGCGAACACATTGACGACGATGACGACGCTTTATACTTCGACGCGGCGTTGGATAAGTATCTTAACTTCTGGTGCCGCAGGTATCCTTCCGCTGACAGATTGGAGCTGTGGCTTTACTCGTTGAAGAGCCTTTGCAATCGCGTCGTGGCGTTGGAGCAATCGTTGACTAAGGGGCGTCCGCTATTGCGCTATCAAACATACACGAGGCAAAACACTTCCTCCGCGTGGAAGTGCGAGAATCAGCTAAGTGACGACCCTGACCGACTGATTGACATTCAAGGGATACGGCTTGACTTCACGGAGCCTCTCCACGACGTTTATTACTCGGTGCACTGCGGCGGTTGGTCTAAGGAAGTGTCGACCGCGCAGATTGCTGGCACGCCCGGCAAGTCAATCACGGGCATAAGGATTCGCCTTGACGAGGACGCAGTAAAGGACTTTGATATAACCTATCGCGTGCACACGTTCGACGACGGGTCTTTAGCCGATGACGTGGACGAGTTGCCCTTAATCTATCAAGGTTGCGTGGCGGCGGACGCGTGGAGCACTTGGGCTAAGAATGGCGAGGAGCTTCTTACTTCCGGCTTAAAGATAAACGCCGTTCAGATAAAGTTGATAGCTAAGCAAGATTAACTTTTGGGAGGTTGTGAACATGAACATCACGCGCAGAAACTTTCTAAAGCTCGCGGTTGCATCGGGGCTTATGTTCTCGGTTAAGGAGACTGCCGCCGCGACTAATGAAAAAGTCTTGGTCGTCTACTATTCGCGCACGGGCGAGGAATACGGCTTAGGCAACATCACCAAAGGCAATACGGCAATCGTCGCTGAAATCATTGCTCAGAGGCTCGGCGCAGACATCTTCGAGATTAAACCCGTGACGCCTTACCCTGACAGCTACGAGGAGTGCAAGAAGATTGCCAGCCGTGAGAAGGCTACTAAGGCTCGTCCAGCATTCGTGGGTGGCGTCGACGTTTCGGGCTACGATATAATCTTTGTGGGCTATCCTATCTGGTACGGGGACGCGCCGCAGGTCGTCTACACTTTCCTTGAGGCTAACGACTTCACCGGCAAGAAGATTGTTCCCTTCTGCACGTCAGGCGGCTCTGGTTTGTCGAGTACTGACCAGAACATTTCCCTAACCTGCCCGACCGCAAAGATTCTGCAGGGCTTCGAGATTCGCGGCAGGACTGCTCAACAAAATCCGTCAAAGGCGGCTCAACTTGTCGAAGACAATCTTAAACGCCTTGAGCTATTGGGCTATTAAAAAAAAGTTTTTTGTGTTATACTCTCCGCAACGACATTTGAGGGGAGTAATTTTTTTTTGAGCAACGATAAACCTAAGCGTTCCTTCCGAATCATCTTCAAACTTATAAAACTCGTTATCGCCATGGTGCTGACGTTCTTTATCTCGTTCGCCGTGACTTTGTACCTAAAGAGCGACGACCCTGCCGACCAACTTGACTTCATCGCCGACGAAATCTTTTCCAAGGACAAGCCGATTGAACGCAGCAATGCTCCCGAAATAAAGACTCTCTTTGACGAACAGAACAATCAGCCCTTCGACCCTAGCAAGTACGCCAGCGATAAAAAAGTTTCCGCTGACACGCCGACCCCTAAGGCGGAGGAACTCGGCGTCCTAGATAGCGTCGACCGCATGACCTCGATTAAGCCCGCTGTTGATGAGAAGATAAGAGACCTTCCGCACTACGTCACGATTGACAAGTTGCCGCCCACCCTTTGTCAAGCCGTCGTCGCCGTGGAGGACAACCGCTTCTACAATCACAAGGGCTTTGACTTCATCGGCATTGCCCGCGCAGTCTTCGTCAACGTCGAGGCGGGCGAAATTCAAGAGGGCGCGTCAACGATTACTCAACAGACCGTCAAGAATCTTTTCCTGACTAGCGACCAAACTTTCACGCGCAAGGCTGAAGAACTCGTCCTAGCCATGAACATGGAAAAGGACTTCGACAAGGACAAGATACTTGAGATTTATCTGAACGTGATTTACTTTGGCTCGAACTTCTACGGGATTTACGACGCGGCGCAAGGCTATTTCGGCAAAGAACCCGTTGACTTGACGATTGCCGAATGCGCTATGCTTGCCGGGCTTCCGAATGCGCCGAGTGTCTATTCTCCTTATGTCGACTTCCACCTTGCTAAGCAGAGGCAACTAATCGTTATCGACGCAATGGAACGTACAGGCGTCATCAGCACCCGCGAGGCTGAGAATGCACGCATTGAGGAAATCATCTTGGTACGATAAGAAAAACCCCGACAATCAATCAGACCGTCGGGGGATTTTTTATTGCCGTGAAGCTTTACTGTTTAACGAACTTGTTGGACTTAATCTTATAGGTGTCGTCGTTTATGTGGAAGGTCGAAGCGGTGAAGTCTTTTAACACAATGGAGCCTTCGTCAAAGCTCAAGGTGATGATTCCATTTGTTTTATTGTAAGAGGTCGTGAAGTCGTCAATGTCAAGCGTTAAGGTGTCGTTGCTGTCGAAGCCGTAGATAATATCGTTGCCGCCGCCGCTAGCATAGACGAACTTATCTGCGCCGTCATCGCCCCAGAGTGAATCATTGCCCGCGCCGCCCCAAAGCGTATCATTGCCGGAGCCGCCGCTTATGGAGTCATTGCCCGCGTTGCCGTAGAGCACATCATTACCTGTGCCGCCCGCGATTGAGTCATTGCCCGACCCACCGCGCAGAGTATCTTTGCCCGCGTTGCCGTAGAGCCTATCATTGCCAGCATTGCCGACTAGTGAATCATTGCCCGCCCCGCCGTAAATCGTATCCTTCGCCGAGCCGCCTTGAATTGTGTTAGCCAATGAATTGCCGGTGATTTTAACAGGCGTCGTGCGTTCAGAGCCGTCAATAACTTTAATGGACGAACTGACTGTTACGGGCGAGCTTGTCAAGTCATTTACGATTAAGGTCGTGCCGCCCACGATTGAGGAATACTCTTTGCCCGACGTGTCAAGCAAGGTAATACGTTCGCCCTTTGCGCCTTGAACACTTATCTTGCCCGTGCCGACTGTGAAGACTACATTGGAGCCGCTCAGCGTTGCTTTGGAAATGTCCGCCACGTTGAGAGAAATCTTATCGCCCGCCATGTAATCGGTGACAGTATCATTGCCCGCCGTGTAGATGAAGACATCATTGCCCGTGCCGCCCGTAAGAAGGTCATTGCCTTTGCCGCCGCTTAAAGAATCTGCTCCCGCGCCGCCGTTTAGCGTGTCATTGCCCGCGCCGCCATAGAGTATATCGTCGCCGTCATCGCCCCAGAGAATATCTTTGCCGCCATTGCCCCTAAGCGTGTCATTACCTGCCGCGCCGAAGATTGAATCCTTGCCCGTGTCGCCGACGAGTGAATTAGCATTGGCGTCGCCGAAGATTAGCTTGCCCGTGTCTAGTGTCAAGGAATGATTGACGGAAGAATAATTCGACGCGGCTTGCTTAGCGAACCAACGTAAGAAGATATAACCGCCCGCATAAGTATTGGCATTGCCCGAACCCGTCAACAAGCTCAAGGAACTCTTTAGCTTCGTGGGACTGTTTACTAGGCTTTTAATAACGTCCGTCCTCAAGTCGTCAATGCCGTGCGTGAGTTCCGCTAAGCCTTCCGAGATAAATTGCGGCAGGGTTCTAAAGCAATCCACCTTAGACATCATAACGACGTGCGTCAGTTCATGAGCAAGCGTCCTGTCCAAGTAGCCTTTGGCAACAGAGCTTTGACCGTTAACGTCGCCGCTTGCGAAGTTTTTATACTGCGCCGTGTTTATCATCAAGAGCCGCGTGTAGTGTCCGTTAATGTATTGCGGATAGCTCGTGGCGGCAAGGTATTTGCTACTCTTATCCTTCTTGAACTGAATCGTGAGGTCTTTAACTGTGGCGTCGGGGTCTGCTAAGCTGTAGCCGTAGGAGTTCTTGATAAGCGTCAAGCCCGCCTCCGCCCACCAAGTCTTCAAGGCTCGCCACATATACTTTTCATCGTCGGTCGTCGGTGTCTTATAAAGGCGTATGGTCAAGCCGTCCTTAGTCGTGAAAGAGTTGGCATTAAAGCTCGTGTTAAGCTTGCCGCTCTCCGGGACGATACTTGCCGCCGTCTTAGCTTTGTAGCCGCCCGCGTCCGAACCTGTGATTGCTCCGGTGTCTGCGTTGTCTAAGATGATGCCGCACCTGTTGACTAGGAAATTGGTTGCGCCGTAAGTGTCCAGTTCCTTAAGCATTTTATTTATCGCCGTGGTGATGTCGGTTAGGTAGCCGCCCGAAGCATAAGCGATTGCCTGGCTCAATGCGTCCTTGCCCGAAGTGCTTGCGTTTAAGTCCAAAGAGTGCATGAACCTTTTAATGACGTTGAGTTGAGTTGTCGCCATGAAAAAACCTCCTAATCGATTGAATATGGGATGAGCTGTATATCGTTGCAGGTGCCGTTGGGCATATCATTCCCTCCTTAAAAAATGACAGCCGCGAATGTTCTCCGTGACTGTCAAAGATATTTATTGCTGGGATTGCTTATAAGATGAACTGCGAAAGGTCTTTGTTCTTGGCGATGTCTTTAAGGCGTTCGTCGACGTAAGCCGCGTCGATTATGACTTCCGTCTTGCCGTCCTTTACCATGTCGGGAGCCTCGAAGGAGATTTGCTCTAACAACTTCTCAAGCAACGTGTGCAGTCTTCGTGCGCCGATGTCCTCGGATTGCTCGTTGACGTGTTCGGCAAGCTCGGCGATATGTTCGATTGCCTCCGCCTTGAAGTCAAGCGTAAGTCCTTCCGTCTGTAGCAGGGCTTTGTACTGCTTAAGCAATGCGTTCTGAGGCTCCGTCAAGATTTTCTCGAAGTCCGCCTTAAGCAACGACTTTAGCTCGACACGAATTGGGAAACGTCCTTGCAATTCGGGGATAAGGTCAGAGGGCTTAGCCGTATGGAACGCGCCCGCCGCTATGAACAAGATGTAATCTGTCTTGACGGGTCCATACTTAGTCATGACGGTTGAACCTTCGACGATTGGCAGGATGTCCCGTTGAACACCCTCGCGGCTTACGTCCGGTCCGGAGCTTGAACCTTTGACGGCAACTTTATCAATCTCATCAAGGAAGACGATTCCGCTACGTTCGGCAAGCTCAACGGCAGTCTCGGATACTTCCTCCATGTCAATGAGTTTCTCCGCCTCTTCCTGCTCTAAAATCTTGCGGGCATTAGCGACTGTGACTTTGCGTTTGCGCATACGTTTAGGCATGAGGCTTGAGACCATGTCTTGAAGGTTATCGCCCATGCCCTCAAGGCTCGACCCACTGAACATGCCGACCATAGGCTTTGCGTGGTCAGCGACCTCAAGCTCAATGACTTGCTCCTCAAGCTTGCCAGCCATAAGACGTTTGCGGACGAACTCGCGACCAGGCTTCTTAGTGTCGTCGACTTCAGCGGGCGGCGTTGATTCGGTGTCAGCATTGCCGAAAAGCTTGCCCAGCGGATTCTGTGAACGCTTAGGCTCCGGTACTAACACGTCAAGTAAGCGTTCAATCGCATTAGCCGCCGCCTTCTCTTTAACTTCTTCAGTACGTTGTTTGCGAACCATGCGCACTGCCGTCTGGACGAGGTCGCGGATAATCGATTCGACATCGCGCCCGACGTAGCCGACTTCCGTGAACTTGGTCGCCTCGACTTTGATAAACGGGGCACGCACGAGCCGAGCAAGTCTCCGAGCAATTTCCGTCTTGCCGACGCCCGTTGAACCAATCATCAGGATATTTTTCGGGATAACGTCGTCGCGCATCTCATCGGGCAACTTATGACTGCGCCAACGATTACGGAGCGCGATTGCCACGGATTTTTTAGCCTCGTCCTGCCCGACAATGTATTTATCAAGCTCCGCCACAATCTCGCGGGGCGTCTGGTCATTCAAGCCGAGTTCCTGTGTAATTTTCTTCTTAGCCAATTAAAATGCCTCCTAGCCTAGTCGAGTTCCTCAACGATTATATTTTTGTTCGTGAATACGCAAATATCTGCCGCGATAGTCAAAGCCTCTTTAGCAATCTCGGTAGCCGTAAGCTGTGTGTGTGCCGCTAAGGCTCGACCCGCCGCCAATGCATAGAAGCCGCCCGAACCGATTGCTGCAATGTCGCCGTCCGGCTCGATGACTTCACCATTGCCAGATAAGAGCAAGATTTTATCCTTGTCCGCCACTAGTAGCAAAGCCTCAAGCCGCCGCAAGATTCTATCCGTGCGCCAATCCTTAGCCAAAGCAACTGCTGCCCGTTGTAAGTGTCCGTGTGTTTGCTCAAGTTTTTCCTCGAACTTCTCAAACAGCGTAAATGCGTCCGCCACAGACCCTGCAAACCCTGCAACTATCTTGTCATGATAGAGCCGCCGAACTTTTCTTGCCGTCGCCTTCATGACAGTTGCATTGCCGAAGGTAACTTGCCCATCACCGGCGATTGCAACCTTGCCATCACGTTTGACAGCTACTATCGTTGTCGAATGAAATTCCATGTGAACACCTTCTTTTTTGCGCATTATACAGTTTGCCTTATTTGTTGTAAAGGTTTGCTGAGGTGGGCGATTCATTTGCACAAAGCCGCAAGGTCGGAAGTTAGCATACTTGACGCCGCGATTGACGACTGGCAAAGACTGAACGATTTGTTTTTGGAATGAATCAACTGCCAATCGTTAGCAACGTCGCAGATTGCCGTGACGAATTACGTTTTCAAAGGTCAATTCCCTATTCCACGCGACAAGGTTATTGTTCTTAACAATCCAAAGAGCGTTATCGATTTGGAAGACGACCCGCTGCGGTAGGCTCCTCGCCCTCAATCAAGAAATTGCTCCGTTGTTCATGTGTAACTTGATTCGCACTTCGTGATGTATTTCTATTCTGTAAGCTACGTCGCGAATAGCCACGGGGATTGCGCCTTGCAGTTGACTTCGGCTTTGGAACTTTAACCGCTATAGGAGCAATCTGAAAGTTGAAGGGATTCCGAAGGCAGAATAGCTTGTCTGGCGTGCACTAAGCCGTCCTGCCGACATTGTTAGGTAAGACTTTCAAAAAACAACAACGCGCTGTATAATGCGCAGTAAAGGAGGGGAGCATAATGGTCAATGGCATACTTAAGAGCTTAAGAAACTCAAGGGAACTCTCTCAAAAAGATTTTGCGCAAGCACTAAGAGTATCGCAACAAACCGTAGCTAGTTGGGAAAGTGGTAGAACAGAACCTTCAAACACTGCGCTTAAGGCTATTGCTGATTATTTCAACGTGTCAGCAGATTATCTGCTTGGTCGCGACGTTACGAAAGCTCCTATTCTTTCAAGCAAAGAGACGAATGTACTTGGTATTTTTGATACCTTTTGTCTTGAATGTCGAAACTTTTTTATTGGCGTGCTAAGTATCGTCTGTTTGATGTGCACAGGCTGTTTTCAGGCAGACTTCGACTTGATAATCACGCGGGAAGGCTCGGTCGTTCAGCACAGTAAATTCATCGGCAATCCTCTTGTGATTCGGCAGATTGAAGACTGGAAGACTAACAACGAGCGTGCCAATCCCGACGTAAAAGCTAATCAAATCGTCGAAGGCAATCTGCGCGGCTACGAGTTCACGAATCATTATCCGGACGTTGAGACCTTCGCGAAATCAGCGGGCGATTTGCACAAGGCTAACTCCAGCAAGAACAAGGGCATTTCCCGACGCAAGGGCTGGTTCTTCGACACTTACGACTTTGACTTTTATTGGACGAATCCGCCGCTTTCCATTCCGCCCGAAGCCGAATTCATGACGCAGACGGCGTTTAATGCTGTTGAGTTCAACTTTACAATCCAACTGCCCTATGCCGCTGACAGTCACAATGCAGACACTTTCGACAGCGACGGCAGGTTTCTTAAATGGAACTTGGCACCAGTCTTGCTTCATGGCGGCGAAAAGTTCATGCAGGCTCGCTTCAAGCTTTGGCACTGGGATAAAGTCGCATTGACGGCGATAATTGAGTTGTTGCTACTGGCGGCGACGATATTTTTCTTTATCAAAGCACGCACGACGGACTTGGAACCCCTCGGCAAAGACTTTAGGTTTAAGCGTAATGTCTTCGCGGGCTTATCCGTGGCTTTAGCTATGGTCGCGGCTTACTTACTACTTGCGCCCGTCACATTCACCGACGCCGATATAATTTCCCTTGCAATTTAAATCGCACTGTGATAAACTTCCACAGCTATAAAAAATCTTTAAGGAGGTGTCTGGCTTGCCGAACATCAAATCATCGATTAAAAGCATGCGGGTCGACGCTAAACGCCGTGCCCGTAATATTTTCGAGAAGACACGCATGAAGAAGGCTCAAAAGCTCGTCTTGGCGGCGATAGCGGCTGGCGACGTTGCAGAGGCTAAAAGACTTCTTCCGGCGGCGCATAAGGCTATCGACCAGGCAGCGGCTAACAATACGATTCACAAGAACGCCGCCGCTCGCAAAAAGTCTAAGCTCACGTTGAAGGTCAATGCTATTCCGGCCTAAAAAAAAACCTCAGAACTCATCACGAGCTCCGAGGTTTTTTTATTGCGTCAACCGACAATCAAGCCGACAAGCCAAATGGCAATCGGTATCGTGACGAACGCAATGCCGATAAAGTCAATGTAAACACCAGTCTTAATCATCTTAGTAATCGGAACGTAGCCTGAGGCGTAGACGATAGCATTAGGCGGAGTGGAGACTGGCAACATAAATCCGAGTGACGCACTGAGCGCAATGCCGACAGATACTGGAACTGGACTCAAGCCAGCCGATACTGCGATTGTGATTGCCAATGGGCCAATCATGTTAGTTGCCGCCGTGTGTGAAGTCAATTCGGACAACAGCAACGCTAAGACAGAGAACACTGCGACTAAGACGACTTGCGAGACAGTGCCGCCCATGCCGCTGACGATTAAATCGCCAATCCATTTCGACAAGCCCGTTTTGTACATCATGCCGCCCATAGCAAGTCCGCCGCCGAATAAAATCAACGTGCCCCATTCGATACCAGCAGAGGCTTCCTTCCAACTGATTGTGAATTCGCGCTTAGAAAAGTTCACGGGTAGCAGGAATAGCAGTAACGCGCCGACCATAGCCGCGATTGCCTCAGGGAACAACGTATTGTACATCTTGAGCATCGGACTCGTCGAGCCTAAGAACATGTTCAAGAAGCCGGGGATAATCCACAGGGCAACCGCTAGCATGAACGCGCACAACGTATTCTTTTGCGCCCGCGTCCACGAGCCTAGCTCCTCTATCCTTGCGCGTATGAATTCTTCCGCACCGTCAATCTTATCCACGTCGGCAGGGAACATCTTCGACAGCACGATATAGGCAATGATAAAGTAAATGACCATTGCGACGAAGCCCCAGACCATCCATTGGAAGAAGGACACGTGAATACCTTCCATTGAGTCGAGGAAGCCGAGCATGATTAGGTTCGGCGGAGTGCCAATCGGAGTTAAGACTCCGCCAATCGACGCTGAGTAAGCAGTCATCAACATCAAGCCCGTCGCGTATTTGTATTCGGAAAGGTCAATCTCGCGACCGTTGGCAGCCATCATGTCTTTAATCGAATTTAACAGCCCTAAACAAATCGGGAACATCATCGCGGCGGTAGCGGTGTTGCTGACCCAGCCTGAGCAAAGAGCCGTTGCCAATCCGATTGCCAGAAAGATTCTGCGCGGATTCGACCCGACCCAACTCCTCGACAGCAACCAATAGGCAAAGCGTTTGTCTAGCCCGTGCATCATCATTGCCTTAGCCAAGATAAAGCCGCCCATGAACAGAAATATCATCGGGTTAGCAAATGCCGCGAATGCTCCGTTGACTGGGATTGCACCAGTGACAACTGCAAGCGTCGGCCCCAAAAGCGACGTTACTGGAATGGGCACGGGTTCAGTTATCCACCACAGCGCGACGAGTACCATAATTGCTAAGAGCTTGTGCGCCTCCAACGTCAAGGCGTCAATCGGCGTCAACATGACTGCGATTGCGAGGATTGGCGCGACGATTAATCCGAACGTCCGACGCCGTCGATCAAAGGCTTGCTCCGACTCTTTAATCTTCATTGCTTCTGCAGATTGGTTTTGCATTTTAATCCATCTCCTTCTTTAGCGGCTTATAGCTGACAAAAAATCTTCTTGGTATTATAATCGACGCGAGGTGATTACATGAAGACAAAAAACATACTCGAACAGTTGGAAAGGATTCGGCAGGAACGATTCTTGAATGCGCATCATGATTCATACGACTTGCACCAACCCGACTTGGACGCGCTAGACTGCGTGATAAGCTTGCTGAACATTTTGGACGAGAGCAACCCTAATGATGAAGTAATGGTCGGCGAGCTTATGGCAGCTACGAACATTGACAAATAAAATTAAACCTCAGAGCTTGCGTTAAGGCTCCGAGGTTTTTTGTTTAAGGAGTAATAACGAAGTTAATGTTCAATAGCGTGGGACGAGCCGTCGCGAAGATTGAATCCTTCAACGAGCCTAGGACGCGTGTTAGGTTCACAGTCTTTGAGCCGTCAAAGTTTCCTGCTGAACCGTCAACAGTCACGCCCCAAGCCTCGACCCATGCCGGCAATCGATAGCCTTGCTCAGTCGGCATGACCTTGACGCGCACGAAGTTTATCTTGCCCTCCGCCAAAGATTTTTCCGGCGTCAACGAGACTTTGACTAAAAACATTTCGGGTTGACGGTCGTCCTTGAGTAGGCTAACTCGGACATCATTTGAATCAAGAGGCGTCCAATCCTCTCCCGCGACTGCAAAGACTTCAACCGACGTATCGACAGCTGACAAGTCAAGTAGGCAAGCTCCCAACGGCGGCTGATAAGTCCAACTCACAATGAACGTGGCAGGCTCAACGAACGAATCAAGCCCAAACTCCTTAACGCGGCTATCTAAGCCCAAAGTGTCGTCCGAGTAAAAATTTTCCTGCTCCTGCGTCGTCAAGGTTGTAAAGTCGCTTGCAGTCTCCGTCAAAGTCTCCGATAACAGCAAGTAGCCCGTGTCATTGGGCAACGTCTGCCGCTCATTGAACTTGCGCAGGAAATTTTTAACAACGTCATCACGTCCCATGACTAGCAGATAGAACGGGCGGTAACGGTCGGGATTGTCGGCGGAATTGTAATTGAACTTCGCCGCCTCCAAGCCCACGTCAAAGATTTCTCCGCTAAACGAATTCCGAATCCCGATAACGGCAACGGTCATGTGGTTGGCAAAGAATTTCTCGCGAATCTTCTGCGTGACGTTGCTCCAATCCGAATCACTCTCGAAAAGGTCAGTAATGATAATCGACAGGTGATTGACATCTGCGCGGTCGACGACGTTAGCAACGGCAGTAATCGGTTCGGTGTAGACTGCGGGCGTCGCGAACTGTCGATAGCTCCTGCCGTCTAGGGCGTGAATCTGTTCGCCGAAGCTGAAGAAGTTCACCGCGCCCAATGAGCCGCATAAGTCGCCGAGCAAGTCAGGCAACGTAAGATAGACATTGCCCGCCGTTAAAGTCGTGAAGCCGCGCATTGAAACCGTTGCATCGAAATAAATATCCGTGTCGACCTTCTGGGCAGTCAAAGCCGTCGGCAAAGTTCCAGGCAATGGCGGCACCGTTTGGACTTGATTGCCGCAACCAATCATCATCAACGCCGCGCAGATTAGCAAAAGGATTTTACGCATCACATTGCCTTAACTGGTATCGGCCCGCGTGAAAGGGCAATCGTCCCAGTGCGAGCAATCTCGACAATCTCATAATCGCTGAGGACTTCGCAGATAGCATCGATTTTGTTCTGACTGCCGGTGAGTTCGATAACGACGTTCTCCGAGGTGATGTCGACAATCTGTGCGCGGAAGATGTCAACGACGCTCACCAGGTCGGCGCGAGTCTGCTTGTTAGCACGAACCTTAATCATGACGAGTTCACGTTCAATCGACGGCGACTTGCTGAGGTTGACGATTTTAATCACGTCGATAAGCTTTGACAGCTGATTAACGACCTGATCAAGTTCGTTTTCCGACTCGACGCTGACGACGATATTAATCCTCGTGACGGACGGTTCTTCGGTGTAGCCAGCCGAGATGCTCTCAATGTTAAAAGCACGGCGACTGATAAGCCCGGAGACGTGCGTCAAGACACCGGGTTTGTTCTCGACGAGAACGGCTAAGAAATATTTCTTCAAGGTAAATCCTCCTTAAATTTATGTTGAAAATTTGACGACTGCCTTGTATAATGCGGGCAGTCAATCATTGACGATTAAATATTTTTAGAAGGAGGTTCGCTAATGAAAAGGTTATTCGGGTTATTATTGGCACTTGTTATGTTGCTTACGTGCGCGGGTTGCGGCGGCGGTGATAAGAAGGCTGAAGAGCCTGCTCCGCCAGCGAACGAGCAAAAGTCAGAGAGCAAGGTCGGTGCACTCATGCCAATCGGTCTGGACGAGGAAGGCTACAAACGCTGGACTAAGAACGTTGCCGAGCTTGAAGGGCAACCTGCAGGCTATAATGCCCCCAGCACGGTCGTTTTCTTCGATAATATGAACTCAATGGTTATGGCTCTTAAGTCCAAACAGATTGACCGCTTCGCGACGTCCAAGATTGTCGGCAACTACATTGTTAAGCACAATGACGACCTTAAGCTCATCGACGACAACCTCAAACCGATTCTGGGCTACTCAATGGCAATGCAGGAGAAATCCCAAGCGCAAATCGACGAGATTAACGAAGCTATCACCGCCATGAAAACTGACGGTACGCTCCAAAAGCTCATCAAGGAAAACATCACGGAGTTGGCGGGCGATGAACCCGTTGCGACTGAAATTCCCAAGATTGACGGAGCTGAGACTCTCAAAATCGCCGTGACTGGTGACATGCCGGCTTTGGATTGCATTCTTGCCAACAACACGCCCGCAGGTTTCAACGTCGCCTTCCTCAGCGAGCTTAGCAAACGTATCAACAAAAACTTTGAACTCGTCTCCATTGAGGCGGGTGCTCGTGGAGCCGCGTTGTCTTCCGGGCAAGTCGACATTCTGTTTTGGGTTCTAGGCACTTATGACCAAGACGGAAAGGCTTTGCCCTATCCTCTCGACGAAATGAAAGACGTTGCGATTTCCATTCCCTACATGATGGATAGCCGCGTTGGTGTTGCGTTGAAGTAAATTCGTTCTTAATTCTAGTGGTTAGTGATTCGGGTCTTCCAAGTCACTAACCACTATTTTTTTGCCTCCTCAAAGATAACTGATAGGATTGACGCGGTTGCCGTTAACATGAACTTCGTAATGGACATGAGGCCCTGTGCTAAAGCCCGTGCTACCCATGTAGGCGATTAACTGCCCGCGCTTGACTTGCTGACCAACACTGACGACGACTTGCGAGGCGTGCCCATAACGCGTCATGATACCGTTGCCGTGATTAATGTCGACCATGTTGCCATAGCCGCCCGAATTCCAGCCCGCGTACTCAACAACGCCATCAGCCGTAGCTACAATCGGCGTGCCCATATCGTTAGCAATGTCCATGCCAGGATGAAAATCCGTGCCGCCCCAACGCAAGCCATAAGGCGAAGTCACAACGCCGGTCGTCGGCCAGATTGACGGGATATGAGAATCAGCCGAACCACTTCCGCCGACAAGACTTGGGTCAAACGGGAAGGAACCAGGTGCAGGAATTGAGCCTGCGGAAGGGATAATCGGAAGACCGTTTGCAAAGTCGAATTGAACACTGCCCGAAGAAGCCGACCAACTGCCCCCATCAGGACTGTAGCCGCTTGCCATAGCCGCGCCCCGTGCAAGTTGTTCACGTTGTTGCTTGAGTTCGTTTTGGAAATCGTTGAGACTTTCCTTGCGCGTGCTGACCTTAGCTTCCAACATGTCCAAAGCCTCGGAGACCTCAGCAATGTTCAACTCCTCAACAGGACCGCCTTGCCCGTTATGAACTTCTGCGGCGAGTTGCTGACGTTCCTTGACGGCTTTGATTATCGATTGAATCTTAAGCTCCTGTTCGCTTAGGGCGGGTGCCTCGGCGGGTGGAGTCTCTTCTTTGGGAGGATTGAGTCCCGCTTGTATCCTAAGCTCCTGCTCCTGCTGTGCAAGGTTCTGAATCGTTTCGGAAAGCGTCGCCGCCTTCTTGGATAACGTCAACAGTTGCTCTTGCCTAAGCTCTGCAGCTTGCTCAATCTCTTTGATTGTCGCGGCATCGCGTTGCATACGCATTGAACTATAAAAGGAAAAAGCCGCCGTCCCGATAAGCAACAGCCCGCCGAGTATCACGCTTATCACGCCGAATCTAAACATGTCCGACGACAGCCGAATTACCCTTTCCTTATCGCCGCCCTTTATGCTGATTGTGTAGCTTTCAATCTTGGCGGACGGCTTTGATTCTTTTTCTTCCATACAAACCTCCTCAACGATTCATTGCTTGCCGAAGAGCTTGTTCCTCTTCCTTAGTTAGCTTGTAGTTGCCAGTAGTGCGCCCGCCTTCAATCGGTTTAGCGTAATTGCGCTCCGCCTCTTGCCCGCAAATCGACGAGAAGACGACGCCATTATTATTCCGGTCAAGAATGGCAACGCACCAACTCAAGTGCTGCCCAGTCTGCTCGAAGGCGTCGAAGTGAATCACTGCCACTCTTGCCAGAGAACTTCGCATCAACTCATCAAGGTTATTAAGCTTGCTGTGAAACTTTTTATATTCGCTAAGGGTCTCATTGACCTCGGCGGTGTGTTCGGCGAGCATTCGTTCAATACTCATATCCTCCGCGCCCATCATCATTTTTCTATATCGCTTCTTCAACGTCGACAGCTCCGAATACAAATTCATTATCAAGCCGAACATTATCAAAAGCACTGCGACCAGTGCGAACGCTATAAGAAAGTCTGTCGTGAAGGCGGCACTCAAGCCCCGCATATTTTATAACCTCCAATTACTCTTGCTGAATTTTTTTGCCAAGCGGTGAATCACTTGGAAACGGTAGACAAGTCCGGCGTGGCTCATGCCGATTTTCTCTGCCAGCTCGTCGATTGTGCACGTGGGATTGTCTAAGCGAACAGTCATCGCCTCCTGCAACCTGTCATTAACCGGAGCTTTCTTGTCAAGCAAAATCTTTATGTCGGCAAGCTGACGTTGCGCGGCATTGATTGACTTGTTAAGGGCAGCCGTCTCCACGTTGACGATACGATTGACTTGCGCACGGACTTCCTTTAGGTTGCGGGCGACCTCAAAGCGTTCGACTGCTGCCGCCGCGCCAATCATGCCTAAGAAGTCGCAAACGGTATCGCCCTCCCTGAGCCACACGACGAATCGTTTCTTGCGTTCACAAAGTCCCGCGTTGAAGTCTAGCTTCGTCAGTTGCTTGCGAATGAACATTGCCTGAGCCTCAGTCTTGCTAACAATTTGCAAAAGGTATTGCGCCTCTGGACGATTGACACTGCCGCCCGCCAAGAATGCTCCGCGCAGATACGCAACCTTAAATCGTGTGCGCTTTAATAGCTCGGCATTGTCTAGCGTGTCGAAGAAGTTCTGAACCTCGCCCGCAATGATAAACCGCACGACGTACAGCAGACCTTTTAGCAACTTCTTGCGACGGACGGCGGCGACTTCCGGCTTGACGTGCGGGAAGAATCTTTTAGCAAGTGTGATGACTCGGCGGGCAACTGCGGCATTGGACGTGGTGAACTCAATGCGCCCGTCAATTTTCTTTGTGCCGACATTAAGCAATGCAACGAACTCCGCACGCAAGCAATCAATGTCATCGTCGAAGGCGTGCGCCAATTCATTCTTGACCTCTTGAGCATATGACGACATGACCTCAACCCCTATTCCCAAAGCTGTAGATAATCTTCATGACTGCCGCGCTTAGCTTAGCAGGGTCGTGGCGTCCGATTTCCTTTGTGCTCATCAAGTCTGCTTTGATAAGCCCCATGCCCAGCGCATTGACTTTATCCTCATCAATCTCAACGGGCGTGGCTTGCGTATTCTTCCACATCTGTTCGGGAATCGGCGTCGAGTTGACAAGCACATAATCAATCGTGCCGTGCCCCGTGTGGTCGAGGATTGCCTTTGCATGACGTGAGGCGGTGTAGTTGTCAGTCTCGCCTGGTTGAGTGAGGACGTTGCAGATATAAATCTTAATCGCCCTTGAACGCTTGAGGGCATCGGCGACGCCTTCGACTAAAAGATTGGGCATGATACTCGTATACAGACTGCCAGGACCAAGTATGATTGCGTCGGCTGATTCGATAGCCTCAAGCGCGGCGGGGACGGCTGAAACTTTCCTAGGGAAGAGTTGCACGCGTCGAATCTTTTTATGAGCTTCGGGGATTTGTGATTCGCCCTCGACAACGGTGCCATCCATCATCACGGCATCGAGGCGGACACTTTCCTTGCTCGCGGGAATGACACGCCCTTTGACCGCTAAGACCTTCGACGACTCCTTAAGGGCAGTTTCCATGTCGCCGGTAACTTCGTTCATCGCCGCGATAAACAGATTGCCGAAGCTGTGACCCGCAAGGGCGGTGTTGCCCTCGAAGCGATATTGGAAAAGTTTCTCCATGAGCGGTTCGGTATCAGCCAAGGCAACCAGACAATTACGCAGGTCGCCGGGCGGAATGATTCCAAGTTCCTCGCGCAGACGTCCAGAGCTTCCGCCGTCGTCCGCCACAGTCACGATAGCCGAGACGTTATTTGTAGAAGTTTTTATCCCGCGCAGGAGAACGCTAAGCCCGTGCCCGCCGCCGATAACCGTAATTGTCGGTCCGCGTCCGAGCTTGCGTTCCTGATAAATCATGTCGACGAGACTTTCCGAGCGGTCGGGGATAAGCACGGTGATTATCGAACGAATGATTGAACGCGTCGCCCAAAGCATTAAGCACGCGCCGATTACCACGATGACTAAGCCGACACCCGCCGTTATCGCGTAGTTGTAACTGCCGACCGCCCGATAGACCAGCATGAAGATTTCTTCTTCGACGCGTCCGAGGTATTCGTAGTTAATAGCCAATGCGCCGCCGAGACTAAACAGCATAACGCCGATTGCAAAAAGGAGTAACCAGCGTTTCATTTTCATGCCCGGATAAAGCCACTTCAATAAATGAAACATGTTCAATTAGTAATTAGGAATGAGTAGTGAGGAATTAGGAATTGAATTGCTCATTCCTAATTTCTATTCCTAATTGCTTAAACCTCCCACACTTCGTTTTTCATAAGGTCGCGGTGCTCCAGATTGACGGCGTAACCTTTCTTTGATAACAATTCGTAGATGTGCTTAGCGACGAATACTGACCGATGCATACCGCCCGTACAGCCGATTGCAATGACGAGCTGACTTTTGCCTTCGCGAACGTATTGCGGGACAAGAAAGTCAATGAACGAGTCCAGCCGCCTAAGATAATCCTGCGTGACAGTCTTGCCTTCGATATACGCGGCGACTTCAGGAACGCTACCGCTTTTGTGCCTAAGCTCCTGAACATAAAACGGATTTGGAAGGAAGCGCACATCAAGCACCATGTCGGCATCGAGTGGCATACCGAACTTAAAGCCGAACGATAGCACTGCAATGGTCATAATGTCGCCGTCGCCCTTGCCGAAGAGCAGATGAATTTTATCGCGTAGCTCAGCGCGTGCCAAGTTAGACGTGTCGATAACGTAAGTTGCCTTCGAGCGCACGCCTTCCAATCGCTTACGTTCCTTGAATACGCCGTCGGAAATTCTCGTTGAAGGTGCCATAGGATGACGGCGACGCGTCTCCTTGTAGCGGCGGATAATCACATCGTCGCTTGCGTCCATGAAAAGCATTTCGTAATCCTGATTAGCCTTGTCCATGTCGTCTAGGACTTGCACGAGGTCATCAAAAAAATCTCGGCTCCTCGTGTCTACGACGAACACCATCTTATTGAAATGCCCCTTAGCGTGAGTGCAAAGTTCCACGAACTTTGGGATAAAGACGGGCGGCAAGTTGTCTACGCAGAAATATCCGAGGTCTTCAAGGTATCGGCAAGCCTGAGTTTTGCCAGAGCCGCTCATGCCCGTCACTATGATTATCCGCGACTTGTCTGCGAACTCTTTTATATCTTCCATTGTGTAGGGACAAGGGACTTGGGACTAGGGACTAGTTCCTCATTCCTCATTGTCCATGTTCCCTCCCTAAAATTTTTTCAATGACATTCGTCGTCGAACGCCCCGTAACTAAATTGACAAGCTCGACGCGTCCGCCGTAGCTTTGAACAATCGCGGCTTCAGGCAAAGTCGCTAACGTGTAGTCGCCGCCTTTAACGTAGACAGCGGGCTTGACTTCAGCGATTAAACTTTCAGCCGTCGCCTCACCAAAGAAAATCACGTAGTCGACTGCTTTAAGCCCCAACAAAACTTCTGCGCGGTCATCTTGACTGTTAATCGGACGAGACGCGCCCTTCAATCGGCGAACGGATTCATCAGTATTCAAGCCGACAATCAACACGTCGCCGAAACTCTTAGCAGTCGCGAGGTATCGGACGTGCCCCGCGTGAAGAATATCAAAGCAACCGTTCGTAAAGACAATTTGTTTGCCGCAGAGCCTCAAGTCCTCGCAAAAGGTCGCGGCGTCTTTCCTATCGATAATCATCTTGCACGCTCCAAAGTAGCAATCAATTCAGTCGCGCTGACTGTGCTGGTACCGAGCTTCCTAACCGCAATGCCCGACGCGTAGTTTGCAATCTTCGCCGCTAATGCCGGTTGAGCACCAGCAGTCAATGCCAAAAGGAATGCCGCAACGCAAGTATCGCCCGCGCCCGACACGTCATAGACCTCGCTCATGTCGCTAACTGGGATATGATGCGCCGCGCCGTTGCGTTCAAACAAACTCATGCCCATTTCGCCACGAGTAATCAACACGCCGTCGACATTAAGCTTAGTCAAAAGCTTCGTGCCCGCGCCGATTAAGTCAGTCACGTCATTGAGAGGATAGCCTACGAAGTTTCCAAGCTCCGAATCATTCTGCTTGACATAGCCGACGCCCTCGAACGCGCCAATGTTATAGCGCGAATCGACAATGCTCGGTAGCTTATGCTTGCCGGCGTAGCGTGTGATTAACTTGCGGGCATTGGCAGTTATCGTGCCGGAGCCGTAATCGCTCATGATAACTCCGTCGACCTTCGGCAGTATCTTATCAATCTTAGCAATCAGTTCCGCCTCGACCTTCTTGCTTAACGGCTCTTTGCTCTCCTCGTCAATGCGGACGATTTGTTGACTGACCGTTGCCCGCCCGCCCGCAATGATTCTAGTCTTGGCAATCGTCGGACGTGACTTATCGCGGACAAGTCCCTCAATGTGAACGTCAAGTTCCTTTAAAATATTTCGCAAGCTCTCTGCGTGTTCGTCGTCGCCGATAACACCAACAGCATAGACCTGTGCGCCGAGCGTCGCCGCATTAGCAATGACATTAGCCGCCCCGCCTGCAACGACCTTTTCTCCAGCCTTTTCCAAAATCAAAACGGGTGCCTCGCGTGAAATGCGGGATATGCGCCCGTCAACGTAGACATCAGCGACGATATCGCCGATAATCAAAACTTTCTTGCCGCTCATCTTGTTGGTAATGCTTATGAGTTCTTGCAACGCGCTGACCTCCTAAGTCAAGCTGATAAACTGAGGAACAATATCTGCAAACGAGCCGTCGGGCATACGGAATCCGCCGGGAATCGTGCCGAGTTCTTTAAAGCCGAGCCGCTGATACAAATGGCGGGCGTGAATGTTCGACGCTACGACCGCATTGAACTGCAGAATCCTAAAGCCGAGTTCCTTAGCCTTAGCAATGCAATCCTTGACGATAATCTCTCCGATATGTCGCCCGCGCACGTCCGAACGAACTGCATAGCTTGCGTTACTGATATGCCCGCACCGCCCGACGTTGTTGGGGTGAAGAATGTACAACGCTAAGACCTCGCCGCCCTCGACAGCCAAGCCCGTGAACGATTGCGCCTTAAAGAATTCGTCGCCCGTTATCTCGTCTAGTTCGTCCTCTTGCGGAAAGGCAATGCCCTCGCGCACAACCTCATTCCAAATCTTTATTGCCGCGCCGATGAATTTTGATTCATAGGGAATAACTTTTATCATCAATCTTCCTGCCTCCTGAGATAAATTTTGCTCTTCAACTTGCGTTGCTCTCGTCCGTAGAAAAAGTTTTCGGCAAGTGATTCAAGTTGCCCCTTTGGCACTTCGCCGACGAGTTCCCAATTGCCCGACGCGTTGTCGAGGAAACTTTTATCATAATCGGCACTGACCACCGCCACAATCTTTTTATCAGCGGGCAAGTCTTCAAACAGCATGAACGGCATAACATTCTTACTCGTCCACGTCAACGGTTTCGGCTTAACCAAATCGAAGTTCGCTTTTGTCACCAGCCGATAAATCTTTGCGTCGGTGTAGAAGACAAGCGAGCCTGCATACTCTTTGCCATGGCTGACGACGCAAGTCTTATCGTCGATTAGCGGAGCGATAATTTGAGCCTCGCGGCGGGTGGAATTGTCTTCAGTGATGGGCAACGCCACTAAGAAAAACAACAGCGGATAGAGTACCAGTAAGCCGCAAGCTATGCTGATAAAGATTCGCCAGCGGTTGATGAAGTAGCGCGCCACGAATATTGCAATGGGAATCATGGCGGGCAAGGTGTAAGTCACGTACTTAGTCGCGCACAGTTGGAAGAAGATTATCACCGTCGCTACCCAGATGATTAGAAATCTTTCGTGCATGTCGAAGGTCGGCAAGCGTCCCTCCTCAATGAACAGCTCGGCTCTGCGGAAAAATTTTTTCACGGCGGCGGGAATCAACGGTATTGACCACGGGAAGAATCCTACAGCCGTGATGAGTGCATAATAATACCAGACGTTCGTCTTAGGATATTCAGAGACCGTCGCCCGCAAGAAGTTATGCACGCCCAAAAAGTTTTCAAGGAACGTCGTGCCGTGAATCAGAGTCATTGGCAGATACCAGACGGATATGATTGCAATCAGCACAAAAAAATTCTTCGGGCGGAAGAGCTTTAGCAAATGCCTTAAGTCGCCCTGCCACGCGAGGAAGATTAAGATTATCAAGCCGGGCAAGAAGAAGCCTATCGGACCTTTCGTGAGGACTGCCACGCCCGATGCCGCGAACGATATTAGATAAAGCCTAGGACGGTTTGAACGGTAGCCGAGGAAGAAAGTTATCAGTGTCAACGCGAACATTATTAGGAGCGTCATATCGGTTATCACGGCGTGCGACAGGTACCAATACTCCAAAGAGGTCGCAAGCATGACTGTCGCCGCGAAGGCGATTTTTTTATTGTAAAGCTTTGAGCCGAAAAAATACGTCAGGAACAATCCGCCCGTTGCGAAGATTGCTGGAAAGAACCTTGACGCAAATTCATTGACGCCGAAGACTTTATAGGCAACGAGCAGTTCCCAATAGAACATAATCGGCTTGTCGAACCAAAAGTCTCCGTAGATGCGTGGACTCAGCCAATCGCCCGACGCTAACATTTCCTTTGCCGTCAGAGTATAGACGGATTCGGTTGGGTCGGTTATCGGCGCGAGCCAGCCGCCTAAGAAGAATAAGATTAAAGAAATGATGATGAGACAGATATAATTTACCACGGCACGAACTCCCAATGAACTTCCAATTTTTTACGCTTGCCGCGCCAACGCAAAACTGCTTGCGAACAGTGCAAATCGTGATACCAATAATAATCCACGTCCTCGACAGTGTGCTTATCGACATTCCACTTAACGCCGACGACAACTCTATCTTTGGGCGTTATCCAATAACTCACGCCGGATTCAAATTTTCTGGAGTAATCGTCCAAGTCAAAGTCGAAAACAGAGTTCGTCGAGTTGTTTTTATTGTAAGAATAGCTGACGTAAGCCGCGATTCTGTCATTAAACTCTCTGGCAAGCAAAGCCTGATAGTTGAAGCCTTTAACCGTCGTGTTGCCGGTCTTCTTTGAATTTTTAACGTCATCTTTGGTTATCTTGTAACCCGTGCTTAGAAAGAGGAAATATTTCCCTATGTTAATTGGGTCGTGATACAAGTTAAGCTCGTATTCCTGATGCGTGCTAGCTACAGCATTTTGCCGCCAATGCCCGAACTCGCCCTCTATTTTGTAGACTATAGGCGAATTGTCGATATGCTTGCTATACCAAATATCAAGCGACGGCTCCTTTTGAATCCAACGGGCGTCACTATCGTCGTAGAAGCCATACTTCACGCAACCATTAAGCTCGCGATTACTATAAAAGAGTTCCGCATTGCTACGAAAACCCTTCTTAGTCTCGACATACGCGCCGATTAGCAAATCCCAATGCTTACGTAGAGGAATCTTAAAGTTGTCGCGAATATAAACGCCATGGTCACTGTTATAGCCGACACGCGGGAAGTAATTTTTCTCCTTCTCCTCCATGCTCCGTTCTTCATAGTCCTTGGTGCCGACGACTTTATTTTTAATCCAAAACTTAACGTTGTACATGCGGATAACCTGTTCGGGCCAAATCTCCATTCTATCCGCGCTAAGATGATAATCAGGGGACTTCGCGCCGCATTTAGTCTGCGTGCCGTCATAAACAACAATGTGGTCAGGGTAGAACTCGAAACGCTTGCCCGTCAAATAATATTCGCCCGCCTTACCGTGAGCCTCGCCCATAGTGCCGGTCTTTGTGCCGTAGTTGTAGACAGTTTTATAGCCGTCAAGCGTGACACGCGGCGCACCTTCCGTAAGTTGCAAGACATGCGCTCTATCGTCCACGCGAACGACTTGCTCCTTGACGTTGCCTTTTGCCTCCGCGCTTTGAAAGCGATAGCCTTCAAGCTGAATAATATCAACCTTGCCCGTCGCAATGAACTCGCCACTACCCGAATAATAAACCATGTCATCGCCCTCGAATACGGCTGGAACGGGGTCACCTTCCTTTTGCGCGTGAGGCAGGCGTTCCTTAGCCTCGGCAATGTCGGCAAGTAGTTTCTCTTGTTCTTCGGTTAGCTTTTGTTCGCGAGCCTCACGTCGCCTATTTTCTATGTAGTCGAAAAGTTCTGTGCCCGTATCGGATTTCGCCTCGTAAGTCGCTTCTGCCGTTGAAGTCATGAACAGCGCGGCGCATACGACGCCTAAAAATTTTTTCATCATTAGTCCTCGTCTATTATCTCTATGATTTCTCCGTCGTAACCGTCAGGGGTCTTGCCCTCGTCTGGACGCGGCTCCACGTTTGGTTCAGGAGTCGGTGCGGGCTTAGCTGGTTCAGGGTCGACTTGTACAATCACTTCTTCAGGCTTACTCGGCGGCGTAGCTATTTCTTCATCGGGTGTAAGCGTTCCCGTTTCGTCGGGTATGGTCGGCGTTGTCTCAGCAGGTGTAGTCGGCGTTGTCTCAGTAGGTGTAGTCGACGTTGTCTCAGCAGGTGTAGTCGACGTTGTCTCAGCAGGTGTGGTCGACGTTGTCTCAGCAGGTGTGGTCGACGTTGTCTCAGCAGGTGTGGTCGGAGTTGTCTCGTCTGGCAAAAGGTTTGAAATCCCGCTATCCGTAGTCTTGACGCCGTAAACGACAATCGGAGTTTTAATCTGAACGTAAAGCTCCACGCCCGCCGGCAAGTCGATATTCTTTCCGCGCACTAGGACTTCTTCAATCGATTTGTTCTTGCCGGAAAAGGTTTGACCTAACAAGCTAAGACCACGTCCCATTGAAGCCGCCGTCATAGCGTCGACTGCCTCAATGCCCGTGTAAGTGTTGACGCTCTGTCCGTCAATCGCCTTCAACGTGTTAAAGTCCGCCTCAATCTTGCCGTTGCTGAAAATATTTTTGGCGCGATGAACACTCGTAACCACACCTTCGCCCGGCAAACCCCTAGCAAAGACAAGTCCGCCGTCAACGAAGACATCCTCGGCGACTGTAATCGGAATGGTGTCGCCCTCTTGCAAAGTCTTCGAGCCGACAGGGACAGTTGTCACAACCTTTATCAAAGTGTTTTCGGGAATTGGAATCAGAGCTATCGGCAAAATCTCTTCGCCATATGACGCCTTAGCTAGTTCACGAATCCTATCGTTAAAGCTACCCTCGGTTACCTTGCCTAGGATAGCAATCTCCAAAGTCTCCAGCCGTTTATCGACGCCGCCACTTTCCACCTCGTGATTGAAGTTCCATTCTAGCGCGTTAATCTTCGCCAAGACACCGGGTCCAACGTCGTTGTTGTAAAGAATATCATAAATCGCATCGATTCGAGCGTTCATGTTGCCGTTCATATTTTGTCCGCTGTAGCTCTTCTCCAAACGACTGATTCTATCTAAGATTGCGCCGCTTTGTTCCGAGCCATAAGTATCAGTTTCAATCCTTATGAGTTTCTCATTGGCGGATTCCTCTGACGCCGCAAAGACCGACGTGGAAAAAATCATCGTCGCCGCCAATGCCCCGCAAAATATCTTCTTCCAAGTCATTACAATTCCCTCCGCATTTTTTTCCGATTATAGCAGGTATCAACTGTTTTCTGCAACGCCTTGCAAAATTTCTTGCCGCGTTATAGAATCACACAAAAATTTCTAAGGAGCATGAACATGATTGAAATCGGAGTTGGATTGGTTGCGGGGCTGTTGATTATCCTCGCGCTGAAATTTTTTATCGAGTTGCCCTTCAAGATAATTTGGAATAGCATCATCGGCGCGGCGATTCTCTATCTCGTCAACCTAACGGGAATCATCACGATAAAGATAACGTTCATTCACGCGCTGATTGTCGGTGTGTTCGGCGTACCTGGCTTGATTCTGCTGGCGATATATCTCAACTTCATCAAGTAAACTTGACAGCGTAAAGAGTTTCTATTACAATCGCCGAAGTATGACGGGTTGCCGATGTTTCCATTAGCCCCGGACAAAAGCGAACTTCGTCGTGCGTTCAAATCAAAGTCAGTCATGGAGGAAATAACGTGAAAGATACGTACATGGCAAAGGCGGGCGACGTTGAGAAGAAATGGTACATCGTCGACGCCGAAGGAAAAACCGTCGGTCGTATGGCGGCAGAGATTGCGAAGGTTCTTCGCGGCAAAAATAAACCCGTGTTTACGCCTCACGTAGACACGGGCGATTATGTGATTGTTATCAATGCGGCTAAGGCTGTCTTCACCGGCAAAAAGTTGCGCAAGAAGGTTTACTTCCACCACAGCGGCTATCTCGGCGGCGACAAGTACGCGACTGCTGGCGAATGGATGAAAAAGTTCCCCGAACGCGTCATTGAACACGCCGTCAAGGGAATGTTGCCGAAAAATAAACTCGGCGCGGATTTGTTTAGAAAACTTCACGTCTTCGCGGGCGATAAGCACCCCTACGCCGCCCAGAAGCCCGAAGAACTTAAAATTGAAACGCGCTAAGGAGAGATAATATTATGGCACAAGTAAGCTACTACGGCACCGGTCGCCGCAAAAGTTCAGTGGCTCGCGTTCGTCTCGTTCCGGGCGACGGCAAAGTCACGATTAACAATCGCGCAATGGAAGAATATTTCGGCTTGAAGACGTTAGAACTGATTGTCCGTCAACCGCTCGTCCTCACCGAGATGAACGATAAATACGACGTGATTGCCAACGTCAAGGGCGGCGGCACTACTGGTCAGGCAGGCGCGATTCGTCACGGCATCACCCGCGCATTAATGGAACTCGATGCCGACCTGCGTCCTGCACTCAAAAAAGCTGGTTTCGTCACTCGCGACCCACGCGAAAAGGAACGTCGCAAATACGGTCTCAAGAAGGCTCGCAAGGCGTCCCAGTTCTCGAAGCGTTAATATCAATCTTGCAATAAAAAACTCCCGTCGACTTCGGCAGGAGTTTTTTTTATATGTCCAACGCACGATAAAGATTTTCATCAATGACGCGCCGATAACCTTTCAACACAGGGCTATAACCGGTCGTGTCGCCAAAAAATTTCATGTTATACGCTGAAACGAATGCAACTTCCGCCGCATATGGAATGAGCGGAGCACCTTCTGCGTGGCTGTAGTCATGATTAATATCCCAATCAAGCCAAGTTCCATTTTGAAGATAGGAAAGAGCTTTTCTTCCCCAATGATAACGAAAATGCAGGGTTTGTGAGCCGCTAACTTTGTAGGGACTGCCAATATAGGTTTGGTGGTTACGCCAATAATCGTCGGAGAAGGTGACATAAATTATATCAATCGCAATCCGATAATTTGGCGGGGAATAAAATTCTGCGACAACGGAAGACCTGTCAGCATATTTTCCAACGCCCATTCCACCATCGACGCATACCCAATTTCCATTGTCCAGCGTAGTGGGATAGGGTTCGGCAAAAGCAACTGCTGACGTAAGAATCATTACCGCGCTTAGAAAAATAATTTTCAAAGTCGTTTGCAAGATTTTAGCCCCCTTAAAGTTCGTTCTCCGATAAATCAAACTTGCGACGCTCAAGATAATCCATGAGCCGCAAATCTTTTTCCGGATTGAAGTTCACATCATAATAATCAGCGGCATTTCCCGGCGTGTAATCGTAGGCAAGCCGCTCGAAATGCTTTTTATCAACGTTGAAGTCCAAATTCTTCCGCATGACCTTGCCAAGGCGTTCAGCGTCGGGAATCAGATAGCTTACCTCGTCAATATATTGCAACCAACCAGGCACCACGCCCGTTTTAACATTTTTTTTGGCTTCCGCGCTTTTTAAGGAGCCTGCCGCCGCTAACATCTTCCCTGAACTTAAATCAGTGTCAATCGCCTTAACTGCAACCGTCAAAAGCTCCGGAATTTTAATTAACATGCTCGGTTCAGTTAATTTGTCCGCGCAAGCCCGCATAAATGCCTGTTGACGCCTTACACGACCTACATCGCCCTCAGAATCGCGAAATCTTACAAATTCTATCGCCGTTTGCCCGTCTAAGTGCTGAAGTCCTTGCTTTAAATCGATATAAAGCCCGCCGTCGTCGTCCCAGGGGTCTTCGTAGTACATGCGCTTTTCCACGTCGATATCGATGCCGCCAATCGCGTCGATGATTTTCACGAAGCTGCT
>JAFWCT010000063.1 GCA_017534385.1 Selenomonadaceae bacterium | reverse complement strand
TGAAGTTTCTCTTTGTCGAAGTCGCTGGTCGAATTTTCGATGAGCTTGCGAATTTGTGAGACGCGAGCTTTGATTTCGTCCTTGTCGCCGCTACTTTCGACGATGGTCGTTTCTTCTTTGGTGGCGCGAATTTGGCGTGCGTGACCGAGGTCTGCGAAAGTTGCGCTGTCGAGTTTGCGTCCGAGTTCTTCGCTGATAACGGTGCCGCCCGTCAGAATCGCAATATCCTCAAGCATGGCTTTACGTCTGTCGCCGAAACCGGGAGCTTTGACGGCAAGTGCTTTGAACGTACCGCGCAGTTTATTGACAACGATTGTCGCAAGAGCTTCGCCGTCGACATCTTCCGCGATAATGACGAGCGATTTGCCCTGCTTGACGACCTGCTCAAGAATCGGCAGGATATCTTGAATCGACGAAATTTTTCTGTCGGTGATGAGTATGTAAGGATCGTCCATGACGGCTTCCATCTTGTCGGTGTCGGTGACCATGTACGGCGAAATGTAGCCGCGGTCGAATTGCATACCCTCGACGACTTTAAGATTGGTTGTCATAGTTTTGGACTCTTCAACGGTGATGACACCGTCGTTGCCGACTTTTTCCATTGCGTCGGCGATGAGTTGACCGATTTCGGCGTCGCCCGAAGAAATTGACGCGACTTGAGCGATAGCCTCTTTGCCTTCGACTTTTTTGGCGTTGTTCTTAATTTCGTCGACGAGTTTGACAACGGCGGCTTCGATGCCTTTTTTGATAATCATGGGGTTCGCGCCCGCCACGACGTTTTTCAAGCCTTCGCGGACGATGGCTTGCGCAAGGAGCGTTGCGGTCGTGGTGCCGTCGCCGGCGACGTCGTTGGTCTTCGTGGCGACTTCTTTAACGAGCTGTGCGCCCATGTTCTCGAAGTGGTCTTCAAGTTCGATGTCGCGGGCGATTGTGACGCCGTCATTTGTGATTGACGGTGCGCCGAATTTTTTTTCGAGCACGACGTTGCGACCTTTGGGACCGAGCGTAACTTTGACTGCATTTGCCAGAGCGTCAACGCCGCGACTAAGTGCACGGCGCGCATCTTCGTCGAACAAAATTTCTTTTGCCATATGTTATTTACCTCCAAAAACTTCGCGTAATCAGATAATCGCTAAAATGTCACTCTCGCGGATAACGAGATAGTCTTTGTCGTCCACCTTGACTTCGCTGCCTGCGTACTTGTTGAAAATGACTTCGTCGCCGGCTTTGACTTCCATTGTCGCACGCGTGCCGTTGTCGAGGAGTTTGCCCGTACCGACTGCGACGACCTTGCCCTTTTGCGGTTTCTCTTTGGAAGTTTCGGGCATGATGATGCCGCTTTTGGTCTTGAGCTCGACCTCGGCAACTTCAACAACAACTCTGTCTCCAAGTGGCTTTATCATAAATATCTGCCTCCTATAGGAATTTCAAACCGTGCGGCGTCCTTCGCCGAACACAGGCGATATAATAATCCCGATTCAACAAAAAGTCAAGGGGTACAACTTCGGCGTGCGTTGCAGATGATTTTTGCGGCGGGCGACGCGCTGATTCGATCGTTGAAGTTATTTCTATGTTTAGAACCGTGTTCATAAACGATTAAGCAAAGTGTGAATATTAAGAACAGGTGTTCATAAAGGGTAAAAAGTGATATAGTAAGTGTATTATGAGAAAAAAATACGAAACAGATTTAACGGATGAGCAATGGGAAGTGATTGCGCCTTTGTTCGTCAACATGCGAAAACGCAAATGGGAAAAGCGCGAATTGGTCAATGCGGTGTTGTATCTGGTGAAAACGGGCTGT
>JAFWCT010000062.1 GCA_017534385.1 Selenomonadaceae bacterium | reverse complement strand
TTCATAATGTTCACGCTTTCTAACCTCTGCGAGCGTGCCCGCCTTTTGACAGGTACGCTTAAAGCGGCGGAGAGCACTGTCTATGGATTCGTTTTTCCCAACTTTGACTTCATTGGCCATTCAATATCCCTCCCTCCGCTTTGATGCTCGAAAATTTGATTGCCCGCGTATTTTAACACGCAACCTTTTAATCGTCAACGTCGATAGAAAATTTTGCCTTAGCCATCGAATTCCAAAAGACCATAAGCACCGGCATTGCGCTTATACACGACGCAGATTTGCTCGTTTTGTGCATCGCGGAAGACAAAGAACGTGTGATTGAGCAAGTTCATCTGCATGATAGCTTCCTGCACGTCCATGGGCTTAACGACAAAGTGCTTAGTCTTGACAATGGGATATTCGCCCTCGTCCTCGTGTTCGATTTGAACTTTTGAATCGCTGAACGCTTCCGCCCTTATACCGCCATTGCGGAAACGCCGTTCAAGTTTCGTCTTCTGCTTATGGATTTGACGTTCGAGCTTCTCAACAACCAAGTCAATCGAAGTGTACATGTCGACGTTGGATTCCTGCCCGCGCAAGATGAGTCCGCCGCGAACTTCCGCCGTGACCTCGACAATCTGCCGATCCTTTTCGACCGAGAGCAATACGGAGATTTCTTCCATGTTGTCGAAGTACTTCGTGACTTTGCCAACGCGCTTTTCCACGTACTCGCGCAACGGTTGAGTGATTTCGATGTTTTTGCCTCTGATATTGAATGTTGCCATGAACCAACAGCTCCTTCCGCTATTGCCGAATGTGTTTGCCTCTATATTCTGCGTGACGTCGATAATTCCTTTTAAGCAAAAAAAAATTGCCCTCCGAGGTTGGAAGGCTTTTTCATATCGTCGGAATCGTCAGCGTGAAGGTTGAACCTTCGCTGGGCTTGCTCTTAACGTTTATCTTGATGTCGTGGCGGTCAGCTATCCACTTCGCAACCGATAAGCCGAGTCCTACTGAATTTTCTCTGTCACTGAGTTTAGTTCGTGCCTTGTCCGTGCGATAGAACATGTCAAAGATTTTCGGGCAATCCTCCTTGGCAATGCCAACGCCCTTATCGATGAACTTCAACGTTGCCTCGTTGCCAGAAGTCGTCAGCTCCACTTTAACCACCGTATCCGATAAGCTGTAGCGCAAGGCATTGTCTAGGAAAGCGGCGAACATTTTCTTTAGGAACTCCGCGTCCGCCAAAATCTTGCACGGCATGAGCTTAGACAGTTGCACACGTGGCGATTGATAATCCTCAACGAACTTTATCAACAGCGCGTCAAGGTCAACGGGCACTTTGTTAAGCGGCTGATGTCCTTGGTCGGCGCGGGCGAGGAACAGTAGACTTTCAACGAGGCTCCGCATATTCTGCGCGGAATTCTTTATCGAACGGACTGCCTCCTTAAAAAGTTCAGGGTCGTTTGCTCCACAGCTCTCCAACAAGTCGACGTAGCCGCAGATTATCGTTAACGGCGTTCGTAGTTCGTGGCTCACGTCGTTTACGAATCGTTGCTGATTTTGCACGTCAATCCCGAATTGCATAACCGACGCCTCTGGTCGTGTAAATATATTTCTCGCCGAACTTGTCATCAATCTTGGAACGCAGGTAGCTGATATAAACATCGACAACGTTGGTATCGCCAATGTAATCGTAGCCCCAAACCGTCTGCAAGATTTGGTCGCGGCTCAAGACGTTGCGTTTGTTCTCGACAAGATACTTTAAAAGCTCGTACTCCTTGTGCGTCAACTCGACGGGCTGTCCTTTAACCGTGACTTCGTAGCGTTCAGGATAAACAATCATGTTCTTGACAACGTAACGAGTTTCATCAGATGCGCGGACGCGTTCAGTATGCCGAAGAATCGTCCCGCGTATCCTTGCTAACAGTTCAGGCGCAGCAAAAGGTTTTGTCACGTAATCATTCGCGCCAAGGTCAAGCCCCTCGACTTTATCGCGAACCTCATCACGAGCCGTCAACATGATTATCGGCACGTCGCTGACTTCACGCACCCGCCTACAAATTTCCATGCCGTCCATTTCCGGCAACATCACGTCAAGCAAAACCAAGTCATACTTCTCTTGCAAAATCCGTTCGTAAGCTCGCCGCCCATTAGGTTCCGTAGCCGTCTTGAAGCCTTCGCGTTCCAATGTTAATTGAAGCAACCGAGCTATCGGTCGTTCGTCCTCCACGATGAAAATCTTTTTTGCCATTACCAAATCCTCCTAAACATGACCGACGCCGTAACGTCTTTATCATTCTCGCCGAGTTGAAGTTCAGCTTCTCCGCCGACGAACCAGCCTCGCGCAATCTCATCTTCGCCGCGCAAGCTGAATATAAAATGCGTCTTATCTCTCTTCTGCCGCAGTCGATAGCTATTTGACGCGTCGCCCTCGTAACTGATTCGCAAGTCGGGGTCGACGCCCGTGAACCCGTGCTTAATTCCAAACCTAAGTCCAAACATTCCCGTCCGATAATACCGCTTCAAGTCCAAGCCCGTCTGCGCCGCAAGGTAAGTGTTGCTGTCCTTGTCCACGTGTTGATTGTAAATGCCCGCGCCAGATTCGTTATAGCTGTTCTGCCTTAGGTGTGAGGCTTGGAAGTTTACATAGGGGCTAACGTGCCACAGCTTACGCGGCTGAAGGTCGTACTTATACTCGCCGCCAATTTCGATTATGTGGCTCTTGTAGTTAGCGTTCGTCGACAAGTCCAGCGATGATATTCCCCTATGCAAGGAGTTCCTGAGTTGCCCGCCGTTGACATAAAGATAAACATCACTTGCCCGATTGTGATAGCCCGCGTAAAGTCCAAGCCGCGTATCATAAATCGTTGCCCGCGATGACTCTGCGCCGTAACCGATTGTCCCATACGTCGCGAACACTCCCGCACGCCACTTTTTACCGAACGGTCTATCATAGCCGCCGACGATTACGCTTCCGTGATAATCCGTACCGCCGCGCAGGCTTCCCCAGTTCTTCATGTAGTTGAGCCAGAAATTATTTTCCTGCTTCGGGACTTCAACCTTAACCGTCATATCGGATGCGGTGTCGTCGTCAGCAAAGTTCAGCGGGCTTACTCTCAAGTCAATGTAATTGGGCGGAGTGAAGATTCTAGCAATGCGGTCGCCAATCATCTTATCCACGGCAGTATTCTGTTGGGCAACGCTCATAATCTGCGCGGAGTCATTCGAGCTTATCTGCGTTAAAGTCTGTTTGGCTTCGGGCGCGTCAAGATTGTAAAGGTCGCGCATCTCCTCTTGCTTAGAGTCGTCGAGCTTGTCGTACATGTTCTTCATTGCATCGAGGGTCGTTGCCTCTTGAGAATTAAGCTCCGTCAAATTCCGCGCCTCATGCGTCGTGACGGTTATGGTATTGCCGACAACCTCTCCCGTGGCATTGAGCAGAGCTGAAATCGGAACGGGGTTATTTGCGTCATTCTTAAGCTTGCCCGTGATTGAGTTAGCGATTAGAACCGTGGCAGTTTCATTGGGCAGGAGGCTATCAGTCGTGACGGTTGAGCCTTCAATATTCGCCGTGCCCTTTACGATAATCCAACCAGCCTTGCCACCGCTTATCCTCTTTAATGTGCCGTTGGAAGTCAAGTTGCCGTTGATAGTTAAGTTAGTATCCGCCGAGCTTGCGCCAATCGTCCCGTGATTGATAAAAGCATCGCTGACCTTAAACGAGGTGCCAAATAGTTCCGTTCCTTCCCTAAGCTCTACACGCACAACATCAATCACACCGCCAAAGTTAAGCGTGCCTTCGTTGACGTGCAGATTAATCGCGCCCGAAATATTTCCGTCGTAGTTCATGCCCGTATTAAAGTTTAAATCCGTCACGTCGGAGCTGTGGGAAATAATGTCGCCGCTTAAGATTGTTCCCTTGTCTAGGTCGATGACTTCAGCCGATGAATTCTCGCCGATATAAATTGCATACTTGCCGCCCGAAGCCAAGCCCGATAAGCTGATATTGCTGACGTGTGCGCCCTGCCAAAGTTCAATCGCATTGCCCGCCGCTTGAAGGTCGCCTTCTATGATTAGTTTATGATTGTCGCCGCCATAAATCAAAATACCTGTGCCCGCATTAATCTGCGTCCCGCTCCGCAAAGTGACTTTGCTTTCCTTGCCGTCAAGCCGAATCCCGATTGAACCTTTGCCCGTCAACAGGATATTCCCTCGTTGCGTAATTCTTACCTCATCGCCCAAAATATATAAGCCCACTGCATTGGGCTCCTCGCTCGTGAAATCTTTCTTATTAACCAAGACGATGTCGTTTGAGTGAACCTCTCGTCCTATGGTGCTCGGCTCGACTGGATTGGCGCACACTTGACTTGAACTCATGCCCAAGAACATTGCCGCGATTATCCATTCCTTGTTTATGCTCATCTCCACTTCTCCCCGTTTATATTTTTGCCAGTGTATCACATGCCGCCCCAAATTAAAAGCCAGCCCGCCTCCTATTAACTAAACTTTAATGAATAGTTGACACGCGCCGCAATCTTTGATAACTTTCCTGATGAATAACTTTACGGAAGGAGAATTCTTATGAAGCAAGACAATTCGCCAACACTCCAGCAGATGCTGAACTTGCCCAGCATTAAACGCCGCTTTGAAGAACTCTTGGACAATGCCGCGCCGTCGTTTATCTCGTCGCTCTTAACAGTCTTCAACAGCAACCCGAAATTGCGCGAGTGTTCGCCGAGTTCAATACTAAGTGCCGCAGGAATAGCCGCCGCCCTCAAGCTGCCGATTAATCCGAGCTTGGGCTTTGCGTATATCGTGCCGTATAAGAATCAGGCGCAATTTCAGATTGGGTTCAAAGGCATGATTCAGCTGGCAATGCGTAGCGGACAATATCGCACGCTCAATTCCGGCGCAGTTCGTGCAGGACAGATTAAAGAAATCGACTTCGAGACGGGCGAGATAGTTCGCGGAGAAAAAACTTCGGACGAGGTCGTTGGCTACGTCGCTTACCTGGAACTTATCAACGGCTTTAAGAAGACGCTTTACATGACGGTCGACGAGCTTAAGTCTCACGCGGAAAAATATTCGCAGAGCTATGCTTACGACCTGCGCTACGGCAAAAGGAGTTCCGTTTGGTCTACGAACTTCGACGCCATGGCACGCAAGACTGTCCTCAAGCGGTTGCTCAATAACTACGGAATCATCAGC
Organism: Selenomonadaceae bacterium; assembly: GCA_017534385.1. Lineage (GTDB taxonomy): Bacteria > Bacillota > Negativicutes > Selenomonadales > Selenomonadaceae > Quinella. The sequence continues at coordinate 17,668 of JAFWCT010000062.1, read as the reverse complement.
ATTGACCAACAGAGCGCGGCATTGGCTACGGCACTGCAGACTGACCAAGCGGTTATCACGGAAGACGGCTTGCGCTACCTCGACAACGACCGCGGCGAAGAAAAGATTATGCCGTTCAACGAGGTAATCAACCTTCACGCCGACGAAAATTCCAACGACGAATTGCCCGACGATAGCAACGACGATTCGGAAGACATAAAGTAAATCGACGCCTGAAATTTAAAATCGCCCCCCTTGCACAGAGGAGCGATTCTTTTTTTAGATTGGTACGCGGTTCTCGATTGCCTTAGCGATTGTCAAGGAGTCAGTGCCGGCGAAGTCCGCGCCGACTGCCAACCCCCGCGCAAGCTTCGTGACCTTGACGCCAACGGGATTCAACAGCCGCGATATAAAAAGGGAAGTCGCGTCGCCCTCAACCGTTGGCTCGAACGCGATAATCACTTCCTCAACCTTATCATCGCCCACACGCTTAATCAGTTCCCGCAATCGAATATCATTCTGCGAGACGCCCGCCAAAGGTGAGATAAGCCCGCCAGTCACGTGATACTTGCCGCCGAAGGTACCAGCCCTTTCGATAGCGTCTAGGTCTTTGCTATCCTTGACGACGCAAATAATCTTCCCGTCGCGTTTATCGGAGGCGCATATGTCGCAGATATTTTTATCGACATCAATGGTGCTGAAGCAGACTTGGCAAGCATGAGTATTGAGCTTGACTGAACGAATCGCCGCCGCTAAGTCTTCCACGTCATCAGATTTCATCGCCGCGATATGATAAGCAAGCCGAGCGGCAGTTTTAGTACCGACGCCCGGCAATTTTGTAAGCGACTCCACCAGAGCCGTCATCGCTTTTGAACTCATTAGACTTTATGCTTTACCGCCACCGAGAAACTTTCCAAGCAAATCGTTCATGTTGCCGAGTCCGCCGAGACCGCCCAAGGCATTGCCCGCAAACGCCGCCATGTTCGCGTTAATCTTCTTCTCAATCTCCGCGTTCGCCGCATTGACTGCGCTAACGACCAAATCCTCTATCGCGCTAACGTCGCCGTCCTTGACGAGTCCGGGCGCGATTTTTATTTCTTTAACGACCTTTTCGCCGTCGACCGTCGCACTGACCATACCGCCGCCAACTTGAGCCGTTGCAGTCTCTTGCTTGAGGCGAGCTTTGTTCTCCTCGAAAGAACGTTGCAATTCCTGCGCTTGTTTTAATATCGCGTTCAAATCGAATCCCTGTTGTGCCATTTAAAACATCTCCTTAATCTGTAATCTTCGTGGCGTCAGACGCGTGAACAATATCAATCGCGTTCGCCAAGTTTGAGCGGTCGGGTTCGGGCATGTTCCTAAGCATAGGCAAAGGCAAGTTCTTATCGATGACGACGGAAACTTTTATCGCCCGCCCTGCAACTTGCGCGATTGCCTGTTCAAAGGTTTGTTGATTCCTTTTGAACAATCCTGCGGCAGCCTCGCCCCTAAAGCCTAAGGTCATCTCGTTGCCCGCAAAGCTCGTGACTGTCGCCTTGTCAAGTATCTTCGTCAAGGTATCGTCTTGCTTACTCAACAAACTTAGCGTATCATAAAAAATTTTCCAGCCCGCGTCAAGGTTTTCACTCGGCGAAGTCTGAACGACAACTCCTTGCGGCACGACGAAGTTTTGAACGGGCGCGGCAAGCTTCATCAACGTCATTTCCAAAATAATATCGGGAATGCCTGAGCCGTACATCTCACCCGCCGCCGACCTCAACGCGTCAATCATCTTGTCGAGTTCAACGAAGTCTCTAGCGTCCGTGCCAAGCATGTCGAATTCAATATCCCTTAGCCGCGTGATTAGTGATTCGTTGATGGCATTAGCCGACAGCCCCGAACTAAAAGCTTGAGTTATCGCCCGACCAACTGCCGCCCTGTCCTTAGCTTTGACTGCGGAAATTATTTCGTCAAGGCTCTCATCGCTGATTAGTCCGAGCGTCTCATTGACGTTTTCCAAAGTGATTTCCGCGTTCGCCATAGCGTAGCACTGGTCAAGATAAGTCAAGGCGTCGCGCATGGAACCTTCTGCAAGCCGTGCAATCTTCTTAGCGGCGTCCTCGTGCACTGTCACGTTTAAACGTCGTGCAAGTGTCAGGAGGTAAGTCGCGATTCTCGGTTGCGGAATCAATCGGAAGTTCAACACTTGACAACGCGAGCGGATTGTCATTGGCACTTTATTTATCTCGGTCGTCGCCAAAAAAAATGCCACGTTAGGCGGTGGCTCTTCGATTAGCTTTAGGATTGAGTTGATTGCCTCTGTGGACAGCATGTGAACTTCGTCGATTATGAACGTCTTGACGCGTGAACGGAGCGGCGCAAGATAAGCCGTCGATAAAAGGCGCGTAACGTCCTCGACGGAACGATTAGATGCCGCGTCGAACTCAACGTTATCGGGCGAGCTGTCGAAGTTCCGGCAAGCGTCGCACTTGTTGCAGGGGATTTCTTTCTTATCAAGCGGGCGTCCGGAGCTTTGTGCCTCGTGAACTCGGTCGCAATTCATTGCCTTGGATAGAAGTCGCGCCGTTGAAGTCTTGCCCGTGCCGCGTGTGCCGACGAGTAAATAGGCGTGGGATAATCTGCCACTTGATACGGCTTGCGCCAGTGCGTTCGATATGTGTTCCTGCCCGATTAATTGCGATAACGTCTTGGGGCGTGCGCGGGTATAAAGTGCCTCGTATGCCATAAGTCATCTCCTCTGCAAAAAAATTTCAGCCGTCAACGCAAGAACCTGACCTCAATCCGAAGCTGCGCTACAATAACCTCGCGTTGCTGCGTATGCCCTGGCGCGATTGTCAGTACAGTTTAGTGTTCGGTAAGAGCAAGTCCCTGCGTTCGCGGCTGAGACTTTCAAACGTTATGGCGGAGAGTCAATTGCCTCGAATCAGAGACTTGCAGCTGGACTTGCGCCCGCCGCGTTCGGCTGATTGACTTACAGCCCTGCAACTGTTATTGCCAGTTACAGCATTGATTGTCGGGTGCCTTAAGGGGCTTGCGCCCAACCGTTTTCCCGATAAATTTTGATGGCGGAGAGTGAGGGATTTGAACCCTCGGTACGCTATCAACGTAACACACGATTTCCAGTCGTGCTCCTTAAGCCACTCGGACAACTCTCCGCAGTAATGCGCAGTTTATCATTCAATCCTTAAGCTGTCAAGAAGAATCTTTTAACGTTGCGTACGAACGCGGACACGTGCTCCGATTGATTGGAGACTTAAGCGCGTCCACTGGATGCAACGTCACGTTGCTCAAGAAGTTTTTAGCCGATAACCTTTGGCGGGATATAGGTTTTGTTAATCGGCACCTCGTCTAAGGGCAAGTCGCCGTCCTCGTCGCTTAGGTGTCCGCGTGAACGTCCGATTATCAATTCATTATGCTCGCGTGCCCATTCCAATATCTTTCGATAGAAGTTATAGCGCACGTCCTTAGCCGGCAAAGTCTTTAAGTCAATCGGCTCGCACGACGTATCCTTATCAAGAGCCGCCCACGTGTCGTCCAAGTCCACGCGCTCGACGACCTGCACAGTCTCATTAGCCAAATCGAACAGCAGATAATCCGCACGCCCCGCCAGCCTGTCATAGCCTTTAAGCGAAAGTCTCTTCCAACGTCTCTTCTGCTTAACGTCTTCAATCTGCACGTTATCATAAATGCAAATCGTCGGCACCATCAGCCTATTCAAATCAAGCGTGCCGTCCTCGCGAACCTTATAGCCTGCCTGTTGATGATTGAACCAGTAATTGCCTCGAGGCGTCGACTGCACCCACATATAAATTTCCGTCGGGACTTCGGTTATAACTTCGCCGTCGTCTTCATAAGCCAAAGCCGGGGACGCCGTACAAATCATCACCGCCGACACAATCCCCGCGAAAAATTTTTTAAGTCTCATGTCGTTCATCCTTTCGCGAAGATTATAGCGAATTCACTTGAGCTTTGCAACGTCGACCCAACCCGCGCTTGCGATGTAGCGTTCCAGTTCGTCAAGCTTGAATCGGGCGCAACTCTTATCGTTGCCGGCGGCGGGATAAAGCACGTCGAATCGTTTCAAGGAGGCGTCAAGGTAAATCGAAATGCCCGCATTGACTGCAAAGGGACATACTCCGCCGACCGCGTGCCCGATTAAAGATTCCACCTCGTCGACGGGTATCATATGCGGACGGCAGTTGAATTGCGCCTTGAACTTTTTATTATCAAGCTTCGTGTCGCCCGACATCAGAATCAGCACGGGCTTTTTATTGACGAACACCGAGATTGTCTTGGCAATGCGTCCAACTTCACAGCCCAGAGCCTGCGCGGCAAGTTCGCTGGTCGCCGTCGATTGTTCAAACTCAATCACGCGTTCAGGCTCGCCAAGCTCCGCGAAATACTTCTTAACCTTTTCGATAGCCAAAATGATTTCCTCCTCAAGAAAAAGTTATCCACACGACCTCAGCCTTGTCGACGAGCGCGGGCATCAGTTCATCAAGATTTTTTATCTCGTCGAAGTGCCAACGGTTTTTCTCGTCGCGGGTGAAGCCAAGCTCAAAAGTCATCTGCCCGATAAGCCGTCCGCGCAGTGAGTTATCGCCCTGCACATCAAGAACAATCGTCGCCTCGTCGTCATCAATGCGCGTCTCTTTAATCGTCACGTTAGTCGTCTGCCGAATCTTTTCAAACTCGTTGGCAACGTAAGCCGTCGGATTGTCTTCAGGCGTCGAAGGCTCCGGTATCTTAGCAAAGAAAGACTCTTGCACGTTGTCCAGAAATTTTAAGTGCATCGTCTTATGCTTAGCGTTGTAAGCCGTAATGAACTCGCCGCTGTGTTGGAAGTAAGGGTCGTCGGGATACTTCGTCCGATACGCCTCGTAGTGTTCGGCAAGTTCAAAGGTCGTGGCGTCGTAAGTCTTCGCAAAGAACTTGTCCAAGTCCACGCGCCTTGAAAGTTTAGTTGCGTCCCGTTCGTCGAGTGCAAGCTTTATATCGTTAAGCGCGGCTTCGGGAGTGTCCTCTTGCCCGCAACCAGTCAAAAAAATCACCGCCGAGATAATCAGCGGCGCAAGCAGTTTCAATGTCATTCAATCATCCCAAAAAGTTTTCTTCATGCGCGGGGATAACGTTCAAATCCTTAACGAGCTGACCGCGTCCACTGGATGCAACGTCCACGTTGCCCGCCGAGATAATCAGCGGCGCAAGCAGTTTCAATGTCATTCAATCACCCCAGCTCCGTTAGGAACTCTTCAAAGGGCAAGCCCCAATTCCATGGCAAGTCAAGCGTCTCGGCGTGAGCAATGCATTTGGCAACGAAGTCAGCTGCCTTAGCCGACGCGTCGATAAGATTTTCTCCATTAAGCCAAGCCGCCGCCGCCACTGCAAAGAACGCGTCGCCCGTACCAGACCTATCGCCGCCCAGTCGTCGCGAAGTCACGATATTAACTTCTCCTCGGTCAAAGATAAAGTTGGCAATGTTCGAGCCGTCATCAATGTCGAGCGTCACGCCCGTAATTACCACGCGCCCGCCACGAGTCTTAGCCGCAATGTTCGCCGCCATAGTCGCAAGCTCCGAATCACTCACGACTCCGCCTGAAGGATACGCCACGCCCAAAAGCTCACAAGCCTCAGTTAAGTTCGGCGTGACGAGGTCAGCGAACTCCAACAGCTTGCGCAAGCCTCTGCACATCTCCTTTGTATAAGACTTATAAATCTTGCCGTGGTCGCCCATGACAGGATCGATTATCACGACGGCGGGAAAACTTTTTATAAAGCGTCGGACAATCTCAATCTGCGCGGCTGAACCGAGGAAGCCAGTAGCAATCGCGTCGAAGGTCAGCTGATTCCTCTGCCAGCTGTCAATGTAGTTGTCCATGCGGTCGGTGTAATCGTCCATGAAGTAATCCTTAAAGCCCGTGTGCACACTCAATAACGCAGTCGGCAACGGGCAGACTTGAATCTTCAACGCGGAGATTATCGGCAATTCAACCGTCAAGGAACATCGCCCAAAGCCCGTCATGTCATTGACGAGCGCAAGTCTTTTCTGTCTAATCATCGTCTATCAACCAGAATTTTCTTCGCGACCTCTTCAAAGTCTCCGCGACCATAATTGACGAACGGCATGATTGAAATCCCGCCACGAACTTTGAAAAGTCCTTCGACCTCCAGATAACGCGGCTCCAACAGTTTAATCAAGTCGTCGGCTATCGTGTTGATAACGTCCTCATGAAACGTGCCGTAATTCCTAAAGCTCGTCAGGTAAAGTTTAAGGCTCTTGCTCTCGACAAGCTTTTTATCGGGGACGTAGCGGATTTTAATCGTGGCGTAGTCAGGCTGATGAGTTATCGGGCAAAGGCAAGTGAACTCGTCGCTAGTCAACGTCACGAAATAATTTCTGTTGTTGTTGTTGGGAATCGCCTCTAGGAATTCGGGCGCGTAGTCGTACTTGTAAGCGGTAACCTTGCCTAAGCTTTTAAGTTCCATTGTTTAATCTCCTTTTAAGCGACGCGTCTGCCGTCAACAATCTGCGCGTCGGAAAGTCTTTGCAAAACGTCCGAGAGTTTATAAGTTGCGTCCGCGTCAACCGTTTGCAGTCCGCGCAGTCTCAGCTGAACTATCATCGGCGGGTTGTCGAGGTTGAGCATTTCCCGATTGACAATCTGTGCACTGGAAGGATATACGAAGCTCAAGCGGGCGTATTCGTTGCCGTCGGAGCCACGAAGCTTTTGGATAACCAACTTGGACGCAATCGGCACGCGCCATTCAAAAGTACCGGGCAAAGTGTATTCTTCCACGCTGATAGCCGTCAGCACGTTTGAAAGGTTGCTATCGTGCCCGCAGAGGAAGCTGAACTTGCGACCGGGCGTATTGAGTTCGTCGGAGATGACAGCGAGCATCGGGCTTGCGAAAACCTTTGCGCAAAGCGGGTGGTCGAAGTTGGCGTTAATCGTGAAGGAAGAAATTTTCGCCACGTCTCGCATTTCGGCATCGCTGTAAGAAACTTTGCCGTCGTAATAATCCATAAGCAAAGCGTCGGCGGCAAGACCAATTTTGATTGCGGAGCCTTCCGCTTTCCATTCGACAGCCTCATCGCGGATTTTCATCAGATTAATATCAGCGGGATTGAGTTTTTCACCTGTGAGCCGTTCGACGGTTGAAAATTCTTTGCGTGCGCTGTCAAAAGTTTTTTTCCAGTCGGCTTCGGCGGTAAGCATTTTCCTAAACGCTGGGTCGGTCGGCGGAAGGAAAACTCGGTCTTTTTGTCCCAAGGCGCGATGATATTCAATCGGAATGTTCGCGATAGGGAATGCGCCCGCTGAAAAATATTTCGCCGTGGCAATCGTCCGCTGATAAGAGTTAGCATAGAAACGAATCTCGCCGACGGAAGGTTGCGCGTTCTTCGGGAAGAGACCTTGCGCCCTAAGTCGTGCCTCGAAGTATTGCCCCATAAGCGTTTCCATTTCTCCTCCGCGCAGTGTCAAAAGTCCACGGTCATCGCCCGCCTTTAGTGAATTGCGCAGGTTGTGCCGACTGATTACGACGACTTGTTCAAGCTGATAATCCATTGCGTGCGCGACGGAGAAAAATGTTATCGCGACGATGAAGACTATCACTAACGAAAGAAACTTTTTCATGTGAATTACCTCCTTAGAGTCCGAGATTAGGGACGGCGTTAAGCGTCGAGTCCGCGAACGTGTTTTGATAGTAGCCTCGGCAAGCAATCATTGCGGCGTTGTCCGTGCAGAGTATCTTTGACGGGTAGAAGAATTCAAGCCCGCGACGAGTACACGCCGTGCGCAATGTCTTTTCCAGTGACGAATTCGCCGCGACGCCTCCCGCTAAGACAATCTTATTAAGCCTGAACTCTTCCGCCGCCGCCAATGTCTTATCAGCCAAAGTATCGACGACAGTCCGTTGAAAGCTTGCCGCCACGTCAGCCGCGTTAATCGTGTCGCCTTTCATCTGCGCGGTATTGAGGTAGTTAAGCACCGCCGACTTGAGACCGCTGAAGCTGAAGTCGTAGCCCGTGACCTTCGGATGCGGAAAAGTTATGGCGTTGGGGTCGCCGAGCTTAGCTAGCTTATCAATCTCTGGTCCGCCGGGATAAGGCAAGCCCATGACACGCGCAATCTTATCGAACGCCTCGCCCGCCGCGTCGTCGCGTGATTGTCCGAGCAACTCGAATTGATTATAATCCGTCATCTTAATCAGCGCAGTGTGTCCGCCCGATACGACTAATGACAAGAACGGCGGCTCCAGTTGCGGCGAGCTTAGGAAGTTCGCGAAGATGTGCCCTTCCAAATGATTGACGGCGATTAGCGGGATTCGCAATGCGTAGGCTAATGACTTCGCCGCTGATAGCCCAACGAGTAATGCGCCCACTAAGCCTGGTCCTTTCGTCACAGCGATTTGATTTATGTCGTGCAGGTCGACGCCGGCTTTAGTGATTGCCTCGTCGATTACCGGCATGATGTTGACAATGTGTTTGCGCGAGGCAATCTCTGGTACCACGCCGCCGAACTTCTGATGCAATGGGATTTGCGTCGAGATGACGTTTGACAACAACTCACGCCCGCCGCGCAGGACAGCCGCCGCAGTCTCGTCGCAACTCGTTTCAATGCCTAGCGTTAATGTCTCATTCATTGGCAACCCTCGCAATACAAAAGTTAATCGGGACGCCCGCCGCGCTGAACTTGTTCTCGTATTCGGTGCGGATATTATCGGGCGGCTCGTCTGCGTGCAAGTCGTTAGTCACGTCGCGAACCTCAAGCCCCGTCAAAGCGAATTGCTCCAATGAGTAATCGAACAGCCCGCGATTGTCCGTCTTGAAAAAAATTTCTCCGCCACGCTTCAGAATGCGTTTGTACAGCTCCAAGAACCTCGCATTAGTCAAGCGTCGTTTAGCGTGTCGCTTCTTTGGCCAAGGGTCGCAAAAGTTTATGTAAAGCCTGTCGACCTCGTGCTCTGCGAAAAGCTCAGCGATGTTCGCCACGTCGAAGACGATTAAGCGGACGTTCGATAGGTTGTGTTCGCGAATCTTCCTTGCCGCCGCCAAGACGCAAGTCGCCTCGACCTCCAGCCCAATGAAATTTATCTGCGGATTGCGTTCGGCTATCTGCGTTATGAAGTCGCCCTTGCCCGTGCCCAATTCAACATAAAGCTCCCGCGCAGGGTCTTTGGTTATCGGTTGAACGTTGCCGCCCGTCACGAAGTCTGCAAACTGCTTTAACTTCTCGTCTGTGTGAGGCTTCTTCCTCAAGCGCAAATGTATTCACTCCTCGTCGAGTCCGATTAGATTTTCTTCACGCATGAACGCCGCCAATTTCTTTATGCCATGCATGACTGCGCGATAATGTTCAGGCGTCAACGACTGCGAACCGTCCGATAGTGCCCGCGCCGGATTAGGATGCATTTCCATCATCAAACCATCTGCGCCAGCCGCAATCGCCGCAAACGCCATCGGTTTAACCATGCGCCATTTGCCCGTGCCGTGTGAAGGGTCGACGATTATCGGCAGGTGTGATAGGTGCTTGACCGCCGCGACTGCCGACAAGTCCAGAGTGTTGCGCGTGTAAGTCTCGTAAGTTCTGATTCCTCGTTCACACAAGACGACGTTGGGATTGCCCGCGTTCATGATGTATTCGGCGGCATTCAACCACTCGTCGATTGTCGCTGCAAGTCCGCGCTTTAACAGTACAGGGCGATTGCACTTGCCGACCTCTTTAAGCAATCCGAAGTTCTGCATATTCCTCGCGCCGATTTGAAGCATGTCAGCATACTCGGCAACGGGTGCAATGCCTTCGACTGTCGTGACTTCCGTGACTATCTTTAAGCCAGTGACCTCCCGCGCCTGCGACAGATACTTCAAGCCTTCGACCTCAAGCCCTTGGAACGAATACGGCGAAGTTCTCGGCTTATAAGCTCCGCCACGCAAGAATTGTGCTCCGCCGTCCTTGACAATCTGCGCGGCCTTGATGAGTTGCTCGCGGCTCTCGACGGCACAAGGTCCCGCCATGACTACGGGAACACCTCCGCCAATCTTCACGCCGCTAACGTCGATAACGCTTGCTTGCGGATGAAATTCACGGCTCGCCAGTTTATAGCTCTTTGAAATCGCAACGGAACTTTCAACGCCCGGCAACGCATCAATCGCCACGCTTGCCAGCTTAGTCTTGTCGCCGATGACCCCGACGATTTTCTGTTGCGCACCCTCCATAACCTTCGCGTCAAGCCCGACACTCTTTATCGCTTTGATGACTTCCTCAATATTCTTTGAAGTCGCCTCCGGATTCATTATGATAACCATGCAAGTTGCCTCCTATAAATCTTGTCCGCTTATGATAGCGAATTAACTTTGGAATGTAAATATCGACGCGGCATTGACTTTAAGCTTGCTTTTTATTATCCTCAATGCGAGGTGAAAATTTTGGGCTTCAAGATGAAAATCTATCGCGCATTAACTGGTTCGACGATTAGGAGTTTCATTAAGCGCGTCGAAGACTTCTGCGCATCATACTTGCCGATTGTCCACGCAAGGATTTTTTTGCCCGTGAAGGCCGCCGCGAAGTCTGCACTACTAAGATTCTCCATGACTCGCGGGAATAGCTCTTCGCAGCCTGTGAACTTCTGGAAGGTCTCGACGCAAAAAAATTTCTCGCCGCTGGTTAGCATCGTCGTCCCGAATTTTAATCACGCGCCCTTCTTGCGTCAACGCCTCGAAACGATTTACAGTCAGTCCTACAGAAACTTTGAAGTAATTCTCCTCGACGACGCCTCCACCGACTCAAGCCTCGACATCTTGAAAGAGTTTCTCGCTAAGCACACGGACAACACCCGACTAATCATCAACGAAAAGAATTCTGGCGGCGTCTTCAATCAATGGCGTAAGGGCATTGCTGAGGCTCGCGGCGATTTAGTTTGGATTGCCGAGAGCGATGACTTCAGCGCGAAAAATTTTCTCTCGGAGCTGGTACCTGCCTTCGCTGATGACGCGATTCAACTTGCCTTCTGTCGCACGGACTTTATCCAAGATGACAAGAAGATTTTCACGACTGAACAATACCTCGTTGACCTGCCCGCGTTCGATTGGACGAAACCTTTTGCCGTAACTGCCGCCGAGTTCGTCGCGCAAGGCTTTGGCATTAAGAACATTATCCCGAACGTAAGCGGCGTCCTCTTCCGCAAGCGCAAAACCTTTCCTCAGCTGTGCATGGGCATGAAGCTTTGCGGCGATTGGGCGTTCTATCTCGACGTGATTAAGGGCGGTTGCGTTTACTACTCGCCGAACGCCACGAACTTTTATCGCGTCCACAAGAACAGCACCTCACTTAAGATTCAGAAGACACCGCGCTACTTTGAAGAACACGCACGCATTGCCGAGTTCGTCGCGGAAAATTATCTTGTGCCCGCCGAAGTTCACGAGGCGCACTTCAACAAGCTGACCGAGCATTTCTTTGGTTATTACGATGGCAAGGACATCAGCGAGCTTGAAAGCCTCTTCGACGTGGAAAAGATTCTGCACGTCAAACGCAAGCCGAATATCTTAATGGGCGTCTTCTCGATGAGTATCGGCGGCGGCGAGACCTTTCCGCTGTTCCTTGCCAATGAACTAAGCCGCAGAGGCTTTGCCGTGACTGTTCTTGATTTTCAAATGGCTGACGACTTGCCCGACGTGCGCAAGAAACTTGATGCGACGATTCCGCTTATCAGGCTCAACGAGACGGGCGGGCTTGCCGAGGTCGTCGCGCAATTCAAGATTGATTTGATTCACACGCACCACGGAGCAACGGACTCGGCGATAAGCTACGTCGTCGAGAGCAATCCGAGCTTGCGCCATATCGTCACGCTTCACGGCATGTACGAGGCGACCGACGCCGATTACCTCAAAGAGATTCTAGCGCGTGTTAAAAAATCTGTCAGCGCATTCGTCTACATTGCCGAGAAAAATTTGACGCCGTTTAAGCAGAACAACTTCGGGCGCGAGGAAATCTTTTGTAAGATTGGCAACGGGTTAGAGCGTTCGCCGATTGTACCTGTGCCGCGTGCCGAGCTTGCCATTCCAGAAAAATCTTTCGTGGCGTGCGTGGTGAGCCGTGCGATTCCTCAAAAGGGTTGGACGGCGGCGATTGACGCTGTTAAGCTTGCCAACAAGTCGGGCGGGCGGCGCATTGATTTGATTCTGGTTGGCGCGGGCGAGATGTATGACAAGCTCAAAGGTCGCGTGCCTAAGTTCGTTCACCTCGTCGGCTTTAAAAGCAATGTGCGCGATTACTTGGCGGCGGCTGATGTCGGGCTGTTGCCCAGCGAGTACACGGGCGAGAGTTTCCCGCTCCTTATAATCGACAGCTTCTTTGCAGGACGTCCAGTCGTCAGCTCGAACCTCGGCGAAGTTCCCTCAATGATTGGCAAAGCGGGCGTCGTCTTTGATTTGGTTAATGGCAAAGTTCCCGTCGCCGAGCTTGCCAAAATTCTGCGGACGCTTGCTGATGACCCCGACGCTTACGAGAGGATAAACAGTCACGTCGCCGAGTCCGCCGAAAAGTTTTCCATTGCACGCGTTGCGGAGAAGTATATCGCAGTTTATGAAGGTTACCAATAAATATTGCAAACAGGACGCTTGCCCATGTGAAAGGGCTTTTTTATTTGTCTATGACGTGGGCGATGACGTTGCATTTAAAATCCCTTTGAGGTGAGACAATGAACTTGGACGGCTTCTCGATGCGTCCGCTGACTTTGGAGCTTGAAAGACTTCTGGTCGGCGGGCGCGTGGATAAAATCACTCAACAGAACAAAGCGAACCTAACCTTGACGATACGACAGCCGGGGCGCACTCTCCTATTGCGTCTGTCAACTGCGCCGCAAAATCCGTCAGTGCATGTGCTTAGCAAAGCTCCCGAAAACCTTCCAGAGCCGCCGACCTTTTGCATGGTGCTTAGGAAGAACTTGGAGGGCGGAAGAGTCGCTGCGATTCGTCAGCACGAACTCGACCGCATTATTTTTATTGACGTGGACGCAATCGGGGCTGGCGGAAGGATTCAGACCTTCACATTGGCGGCGGAACTCATCGGCAAGTACAGCAACTTGATTCTCGTCTGCGACGGCGTGATTGTCGACGCCCTAAAGAAAATCGGCACGAACTCCAGCCGTGTGCGAACCGTCCTGCCGAATCAGATTTATCAGTTGCCGCCCGCGCAAGGTAAGCTTGACATCTTCGCCGCCGACGTGGAAGAAATTTTAGCTCGCGTCAATGCAGAGGACTTGCGACTTGATAAGGCAATCATGAACGCTTGCCAAGGCTTTGGGTCTCAAAGCGTCCGCGAGACGATTTACCTTGCGGGCTTGCCCAATGACATAAAGACTTCCGCGCTTGACGCTAAGGACTTCGACAGCCTCCGCGACGCCTTGATTGACATTCGAGACGCCGCCAAAGTTCCAACGCCTTGCATGATTGTGGACGCGGGCAAAGTTCTTGCAATCTCCGCCGTCAAGCTTAGTCATCTGCGTGGAACTCTTCGGACGTTTGAAACTTTATCCGAGTTGTTGGAAACTGCCGACGACCTCGCGGGTAGCTACGTGCCGCCTGACAAGGAACGCTTTAACAAACTCGTTGGCAATGAATTGCGACGGGCGACGAATAAAATTTCCGTGCTTGAAGAGGAACTCGCCGCCGCCGAGAATGCTGACGATTGGAGGGTTCGCGCCGATAACCTGTCGACGTATCGTTACCAGTTCAAAGACCACGCCGACGACTTAATCACCGTTGACAACATCTACGACGGCACGACGATTGCTATCAAACTTGACCGCCGCCTGACGATTGCCGCCAACGTTCAAGCCTTTTACAAGAAGTATGACAAGCTCAAGCGTTCGACGAAGTTTATCACCGAGCAGATTGACCTTTGCCGCAAAGAGATTGTTTACTTGGAAAGCATTGCCCACGCTTTGACGGCTTGCACGACGCTTGCTGACATCGACGAGATACGCACGGAACTAATCGCTGGCGGCTACCTTAAAGAGGCTCGCAAAAAGTCTGCGCTAAGCAAGAAGTCTCAACCGTTTAAGTTCACGGCTCCCGACGGCACGGAAATTCTTATCGGCAAGAACAACACTCAGAACGACCGCTTGACCTTTAAGCTAGCCGCGCCCGACGACCTGTGGCTACACACCAAAGACATCACCGGCTCGCATGTCATAGTTCGTTCAAGCCGAGTCAGTGATGAAACCTTGCAACTTGCCGCAGAACTCGCCGCGCACTTCTCTAAGGCTCGTGGTTCGTCGAAAGTTCCAGTCGATTACGTCGCGTGCAAGTTCGTCAAGAAACCTTCGGGGGCTAAGCCGGGCTTCGTAGTCTTCACGAATCAGCGGACGCTTTACGTGACACCTTCCGCCGATTTGGAAAAAATTTTGGCTACCGCGCAGGATTGATTGATTTGGGCGCGAAGTCTTTACGAAATTTTTGCAAAGGAGAGAGCTTTATGAAGTCTGAATTCACGCTCAAGCTTGAGCGGTGCAAGGGCTGTGGAATTTGCGTAGCGTTTTGTCCTAAGCAGGTTTTAGCATTGGACACGCTCGGCAAAGTCTACGTCGCGCACCACGAACAGTGCATAGCTTGCGGGCAGTGTGAGCTTCGTTGCCCCGATTATGCAATCTTCATGGACAAGGTTAAAAAGGAGGCGGCGAAATGAGCGCACGTTTAATGCAAGGCAACGAGGCAATCGCTGAAGGAGCACTGGCAGCGGGCGTCCGTTTCTTCGGAGGCTATCCGATAACGCCTTCAACCGAGATTGCTGAGAGTTTAGCGAAACTTCTGCCTAAGGTCGGCGGCACATTTATTCAAATGGAAGACGAGATTGCAAGCATGGGAGTAGTACTCGGCGCGTCTTTGGCTGGTAAAAAAGTCTTAACGGCGTCATCGGGTCCCGGCATCAGTCTTAAGCAGGAGTTAATCGGTTATGCCTCCGCCGCCGAGATTCCCGCCGTAATCGTCAACGTTCAACGCGTCGGCCCTTCGACAGGACAACCCACTGCACCCAGTCAAGGTGATGTCATGCAAGCTCGTTGGGGCACGCACGGCGACCATTCGATTATCGTCTTGAGTCCGTGGAGTGTTCGCGAGGCGTTCGACGTGACTGTTAAGGCTGTCAACTATGCTGAACGGTTTAGGACGCCCGTTATCCTGTTGACTGATGAAATTGTTGGTCACCTGCGCGAGAACGTCGAACTGCCCGCCGAGGTCGAAGTTTATCCGCGACGCACTCCGAAGACTTCACGCGCCGAAGGTTACGAGCCATACACGCCCGACGATGATTTGGTTCCAAACGTCGCGAACTTCGGCGAAGGCTATCACATTCACGTAACCGGCTTGATTCACGACGAAACCGGCTTCCCCAGCGGCAGTCCCAAAGTCACACGCGAGGCGATTAAGCGCATGAATGATAAGATTGCCCGCGCCGAAGACATTATCGAAGTTCATCAGGAGTTCATGGACGACGCCGAGTTTGCAATCGTATCGTTCGGCGGCACGGCTCGTACGGCTTATGAGGCAGTCTTGAATGTTCGCAAGCGCGGCTTTAAGGTCGGCTTCGTTAGGCTGGTTACAATCTTCCCGTTCGCTGATAAAGTTATCCGCAAGCTCGCTGGCAAGGTCAAAGGACTCGTCGTCGCCGAGTTAAACTTTGGTCAGCTCGTCAACGAGGTCGAACGCGCCGTAGCTGGTCAATGCCCCGTCAAGCTGTGCGCCAAATACGACATGACTATCTTTGAGCCGGAGGAGATTGAGCAATCGATTGATGAACTTATCGCGGAGGTGAACGGCAATGGTTGAGCGCAGTTACGAAAAATTTTTCAGACGGAATCGCCTGCCGCACTTATGGTGTCCTGGTTGCGGCAATGGAATCGTCATGAAGGCAATTGTCCAAGCCATAGAGAAGAATCCGAACTACACGCAGGATAATACGGTTATCGTCAGCGGCATTGGTTGCAGTTCGCGTGCTTCAGGTTATATGGACTTCGACACGTTGCACACGGCTCACGGTCGGGCAATTCCATTCGCGACGGGTGTTAAGCTTGCGCGTCCCGAACTCAATGTAATCGTCATCACGGGCGACGGCGACTGCACGGCGATTGGCGGCAATCATTTTATTCACGGCTGCCGGCGCAATGTTGACTTGACTGTTATCCTGTTTAACAACAATATCTACGGCATGACGGGCGGGCAAGCCTCGCCGATGACGCCGCTTGGCAAGAAGGCTACGACTGCTCCTTATGGTTCGGTTGATAGACCCTTTGACGCTTGCAAACTTGCTGAGGCGGCAGGTGCCACTTACGTTGCCCGGTCGACGGCGTTTCATGTTCAACACCTAGTCAAGACGATTGAGGACGGTTTAAAGAATCGCGGCTTCTCTTTTATCGAAGCTCTGGTTCAATGCCCGACGGCTTACGGCAGACGCAACAAGATGGGTGAGCCTGCTAAGATGATGGCTTGGATGCGTGATAACGCCGTCATGAAGACTGCTTGGGATAAATTGTCCGACGATAAGAAGACTGGCGACAAGTTCCCGATTGGTTTGTTCTATCAAGCGGCGGCGACTGACTACGACACGGCTTATCAACAAGTTATCAACGCGGCGGGAGGTGGCATAAAATGAGGAAGCAACTTAGGTTATCGGGTAGCGGCGGACAAGGCGTCATCACTGCGGCAATTATCTTGGCGGAAGCGGCGGTCTCCGAAGGCAAGCAAGCAGTTCAATCGCAAAGTTATGGTCCAGAAGCTCGTGGCGGCGCGTCGAAGTCCGAAGTCATCATCGACGACGAAAAGATTTATCATCCGCACGTTAAAACGCCCGACTTTGTTTTAGCAATGACTCAGAAGGCGGCGGATAAATATTTCCACGACCTCAATCCCGAAGGCGTTTTGATTCTCGACGATGATTTAGTTCCGCAATCTCCCGACTTCAAAAATATTATCCGCGTGCCGATAACAAAGCTCGCCGTTGAAAAGCTCGGCAAAGCTCTGTTCGCCAATATCGTCGCGCTCGGCGTTATAGTCAAAGTCACAAAGCTCGTCGACTTCGATACGATAAAAAAATCCGTGGCAAGGCGCGTGCCGCCTCACACCGTCGAACAGAACATGACAGCCTTGCAACTGGGCTTCGACGCCGTGTGAAAGTTTCTAAGCAACAAAAAAGCTCCTCGATTGTTGAGGAGCTTAGACTGTACACAAGAAGCATCTTCTAACTATTATAAGTTAGGGATGCTTTTTATATACAGAAAAAATCATCAGATTTAAAGCTACTGTCATGCCTTACACCCGTCCAAAATATTTTTGTTTGTTTTAGAGAGTGTTGGTAAACGCTAAAGTTGAAGCATAATAGAGGCAAGTAAAACGAAATTGAGAAAGCAGACAGCTAATTTGTCATAACGAGTAGCAATATGTCGGCGATTCTTTATCCGCAAGAAAAAGCGTTCAACGACGTTGCGAGCTTTGTAGAGTTCCTTGTCGAAATCATGTTTGATGAGTGAATTGGTTTTGTCGGGAATACAAACAGTGCCGCCTTGCGCTTGAATAAAATCGCGAATACGAGCCGAGCAAAAAGCTTTGTCGCCCAAAACCTTTTTGCCCTCCAGTTTTACTTTACTCAAAAGTTCGGTTGCGCACTGAGAATCATGAATCTGCCCGCCGGTTAAC
>JAFWCT010000061.1 GCA_017534385.1 Selenomonadaceae bacterium | reverse complement strand
TTCGTCCTTCCGAACGCAACGCTTTATCATTTCGGGGTGCTAACGAGTTCAATTCATATGGCGTGGATGCGGGCGACGAATTGTCCGCTTGGAACGAGCTACAGTTATTCGATTGGTGTCGTGTACAATAATTTTTATTGGAAACCGCCAACGCCTGAGCATCGGCAAATGATAGAAGAGACCGCGCAGAAGATTTTGGAGGTGCGGGCAGAGTTTTCGTCTTGGACGTATGCAAAGCTCTACAACGAAGAGACTATGCCTGACTCGTTGCGACTGGCTCACAAGTCGAACGATTATGCGGTAGCGATAGCGTATGGCTTCGATAAGTTCTTGGACGACGAGGCGGCGATAGTGGCCAAGCTCATGAAGGAATACAAACGTTTGACAAGTTAGGGCGTGTGTGATAGATTGACGGCGTTGACAATAGCCAACAACTGCAACGAGGCTCGCAGTTCTAACAAGTTTCCACAGACGAAGAACCCCCGCCGGCGTGGTTAACCGACGGGGGCTTCGTTTTGCCTAATCGGTTGGTTATTCCGATTGTCTGGGGCACCTAGCTAGAGTGGCTGCCGCTCAACGACGCTTGTTGATGATGTAGTCGAGGATTAACCCGCCGACCACGATTGCAACAACGTCTAAGCCGAACTGCGTGAGGCTCTCTAACATTCTTCCACCTCCCTCCTCCAGCGTAAGCTTACCGCCGTTAGAGGTGCGGCATCGGCGCGATTATATCATGACGTTTTCAAGCGTTCAATGTTTGACAAGTTAGGGCGAGTGTGTTAGATTGACGGTGCCGATTTAAAAGAGCAGGATAAAAAACGTAGTTCCACGAGTATCACCAAAACGAAGAACCCCCGCCGGCGTGGTTAACCGACGGGGGCTTCGTTTTTGCCTAATCGGTTGGTTATTCCGATTGTCTAGGGCACCTAGCTAGAGGGGCTGCCGCTTAACGTAGCTTTTTGCGGATGTAGTCGAGGATTAACCCGCCGACCACGATTGCAACAACGTCTAAGCCGAACTGCGTGAGGCTCTCTAACATTCTTCCACCTCCCTCCTCCAGCGTAAGCCTACCGCCGTTAGAGGTGCGGCATCGGCGTGATTATATCATGACGTTTTCAAGCGTTCAATGTGATTGGGCGTCGAAGAATTCTTTCAAGGCTTGGGCGGCATTGCGTGTCATACTCGGCACGGCGGAGAGTTCGTCGACAGTCGCCGCTTTTATCTTGTCAAGGGAGCCGAAGTGTTTAAGAAGTTCAGCCCGCCGCTTAAAGCCAATGCCCGCCACGTTGTCGAGTGCGGATTTCAAGTTGCGTTTGCGTCTAAGGTGTCTGTGATAGGTAATGGCGAAGCGGTGAGCCTCGTCGCGGATACGTTGCATGAGCTTAAGGGCTTGGCTATCGCGTGGCAGTTCGACGGGTACAGAGGAACCTTCGACGAAGATTAATTCAAACTGCTTAGCTAGTCCGACGACTGGGACGCTGTGACCTGCGCCGCGAATGATTTCAAGTGCGGAGCTAAGTTGCCCTTGCCCGCCGTCGATAACGATTAAGTCGGGCAGATTATCCGTTGCCCCATAGCGTCGGCTAGTGACTTCGCGCATTGACAAGAAATCATCGGGCTTGCCTTCGGTCGAGCGGATTTTATAGCGGCGATAACTTTTCTTATCGGGCGAGCCGTCCACGAATACGACCATAGAGGCGACAGTCTCCGCGCCTTGAATGTGGGAGATGTCAAAGCATTCCATGCGCCTTGGCAGTCGCGGCAAGTTCAAGAAAGTTTTCAGCTCTTCGACGGCTCCGAGTGTCTTAGCGTCTCTTAGTTGTTTACGTTGAAGTTCTTCCGCCAAAAACTTTTCAGCGTTCTCAGTTGCCATTTCCACTAGCGAACGTTTGACGCCGCGTTTAGGTTCGATTAACTTCACGCCGAGCCACTGGCTTAAAAGTTTTGAATCGTCGTCAGGCAAGGCGGTCGGCAACAAAATCTCTGCGGCGGACAGTTGCGCCCGTGAATAGTACTGCTTGATAAACTCCATGACAATCTGCGCGGAGGTCTCCTCGTCTGTGCCGCTTAGCAAAAAACTTTCGCGACCGGTGACCTTGCCCTCGCGCACGAAAAAGATTTGCGCACAAGTCGAGCCTTCAAGACGTGCTAAACCAATCGCATCAACGTCGCCCATGTCGGTAACTATCTTTTGACGCTCCGTGACCTTGCGGACGGCTGACAACACGTCGCGGAGCCGAGCTGCCTGTTCAAAGTCCAAAGCCTCGGCGGCGGCGTTCATCTGCGCGGCAAGTTCGCGTTCGACTTGGGCAGTGCGTCCTTCCAAAAGCTTTTCAGCGGCATGAACGAGGCGCATGTAATCTTCTGGTTGAACTCTTCCTGCACACGGCGCGAGGCATCGCTTGATATGAAACTCCAGGCACGGACGTTTAGCAAAAGTCTTGCACGTCCTAAGCGGGAAAATCTTTCTGAGCAGTTGAACAGTCTCCTTGACGGCAAGCCCGCTGGTATATGGTCCGAAGTATCGCGAGCCGTCGTGGATAATGCGCCGCGTCAAAATGATTCGCGGGAAGTCCTCAGCAGTCACACGCAGATAAGGATAGCTCTTGTCGTCCTTGAGGCTTATGTTGTAGCGCGGGCGGTGTTGCTTAATCAGATTGCATTCGAGAATCAACGCTTCGACTTCAGTTGAGGTTATGATTGTCTCGAAGTCAGCGACCTTAGCGACCATTGCCTTGACTTTGGCAGAATGATTCTTGTTGGCTTGAAAGTATTGGCGGACACGATTCTTTAGCACACGTGCCTTGCCGACGTAAATAATCTTCCCGCGAACGTCACGCATTAAGTAGACGCCGGGCGCGTCGGGCAAGGTCTTTAGTTTGTCTTGAATGTTCATTGCAAGTCCTTCCTTGAAATGTTTTTGGGCGTATGATATATTCGGCGTGGCAGTTCGGTGAGTCGGCTCTCCTCTTGCATGAGAGGGGGTGATGTCATGGATAAGAACGATTGGTTCAACCTGATTCTCAACATTATTTAAACCATCCTGGCATTGCTCACGTACCTGAAGTAATTTAGGAACGAAAAAAGCCGCATCTGCGGACGCGACCTTCTTCAAAGCTTTTCCTGATTAAGAGAGAAGGCGTCAATGTTCCCATCACCGACTGCCTTTAAAGTTGTCTTAGTTGGTGGAAAAAAACTATCACAAATCCTATTGCTTGTCAAGGGAGGTAAGCTAATGATTAAGATTTATACAGACGGGCAACGTGACGTTGCATCCAGCGGACGCGTCTACGCCGTGAACATTCGGAGCTTATCGCCGCGTAGGAGGCTTGTAAGATGATTAGAATTTATACAGATGGCTCGTGCTTAGGCAATCCAGGGGCGGGCGGTTGGGCGGCAGTTATCGTCGACGAACAGAATTACCGCGAAGAGATATTCGGCGGCGCAGAACACACGACTAACAATCGCATGGAGCTGACGGCGGCGATTCGTGCTTTGGAAAAAATTTCGGCGGGCGCAAGTGTCGAACTCTTCACGGACAGCAATTACCTTAAGAATGCCTTCACAAATGGTTGGCTCGTCAAGTGGAAAGCTAACGGCTGGCGAACTGCTACGAAAAGCCCCGTGCTTAATCAAGATTTGTGGCAGGAGCTAGACGCGTTAATCTCAACTCGCACTGTGAAATTTAATTGGGTCAAAGGTCACGCGGGCAATTACTTCAACGAACGTTGCGACGAGCTTGCCCACTCGACAGCACAGAAGTTTCAACGCGGAGTGCTAAAAGACCATATCGAACGCGGCACCGAGACGCCTCCTCCGACGCCGGAAAAAATTCTTCCGAGAGGTCAGCTGAGCTTGTTCGACTTATGAGCAATCAGAACACTCCCAACGTCTTGAATAAAAGTATCCAGCAGAATATTGTTAAGCACGACAAGCACGACGTGAACACGACGCAATTAGCCGCAAGCTCCGAATCGCCGCCCATTTGTTGAGCCATTGCAAAGCTTACGACTGCACACGGCGAGGCGAAGATTGCAATCAACGTGACGAACTCAATCCCCGTGAAGCCAAAGACATAAGCCGCCGTCGATAACACTACTGCGGGCACGAGGATTAATCGTCCGAAGACTGCGCCGAGGAGTTGCCTTCTATGTTCGTGAGTGGAGCCTAGCTTGAATGACGCGCCCAAGATTATCAAGGCAACGGGAGTAGTCGCCGCTGAGATTTGCCCGATAGGTTTAAGGACGGGCTTAGGGACTTCGACGCCGAGGATTAGAAGCGTTGCGCCCGCTATGCCGCCGAGTATCATCGGGTTCTTGAAAATGTCTTTGAGTATCGGCAAGAGCGTGAACCTTCCGTTGCGAAAAGTCTCAAGGGCGAACACCGCCAGGATATTGTACATCGGCACGATAACCGCAATCATCATCGTCGATACGGCAATGTTCTCGTCGCCGAAAATGTTGGCGACAATCGGCACGCCCATTAAGACGAAGTTGCTCCGGAAGATTGCTTGCACGAGGACGCCGCGCCGCTTGTTATCCGGTTCGATTCGTGGGATAATCAGCATGAGCAGGAAAAAAATTATCAGCACGCCGCTTGCCCCGAACAGCATCAACTTAGGGCGGAAACTCGTTGCCAGCTCCGTGGTGTAAATCGAGTGGAACATCATGCAACAGAAGAATACGCGGAAGACCATTCGATTCATGTGGTTAAGTTCTTCATCAGTCAGCCACTTCCGGAACTTCACGAAGGCACCGATTGCCATTAAGCAGAACATCGGGACGACTGCGCTAACTGCCACGATAAAATTGCTAAGCATTGACTTCAACTCCTTGACGCAATTTTATCACGCCAACTGTTAATCGCAAGGAGGAATCATCATGCAGAAAACTTTGGTACTTATCAAGCCCGATGCCTTTAGCAAGAATCATTCGGGCGACATCATCAAGCTTTACGAGGACGCGGGCTTTAAAGTCGTAGCGGCTAAGGTCATGCGTATGACAGCCGAACTCGCCGCTAAACACTACGTCGAACACATCGGACGCCCTTACTACTCCGCGCTTGTCGAGTTCATGACGAGTGCTCCGCTTATGGCTTTGGTCTTAGCCGGTGACGACGTGATTAAACGTGTTCGCGAAATCAACGGCGCGACCAATCCCGTTGAAGCCGTCGAAGGCACAGTTCGCAAACTCTACGCCGAAGACAAAACTAAAAACGCCGTGCACGCCTCTGACAGTGAGGCTAGCGCGGCGCGTGAAATTCCGATTTTCTTTAGCGCGTGTGAAATGTTCGATTGACTACTTGACGGCGTAGACTGCGAATAGCGGCACCGTGTCATAGCCACAACGATTATCCCTCTGGACAATGTGCGATATGTTCTCGTCGAGGCGCACGGAGAAATTCAATCCTTCCAAGAATCCGGCATCCCAATGCGGGCGGCGTCTCGTGCTTATCGTCAAGGAACTTTTAATCGCGTCGCACTCCGTAAGGTCGTTAGGCTTTCCTTTAGCACACGCAGAAAAATTTTTGTCGCCGTAGTCCGAGTCGAAATTCATCAGCACGCCGCCGACCTTAAGGACGCGTCGCCATTCACGATACGCGGCTTTGACATCGGGCAATGTCCACGTCAAGTTTCTGGTAACGACCGCATCAAAGGTTTCGTCATCGAAGTCGAGAGCCTGTGCATTCATACGTTTAAAGTCTGCAAAGAGTTTCAGCTCGTGCAGATTTTTTTTTGCCTCGCCGAGCATCTTAGCTGACATGTCCACGCCGATAACCTTATGACCGAGCCTTGAGAGAATCGCCGCGAAGAATCCCGCGCCCGTTCCCACGTCGAGTATCTTTAAGTTCTTGTCATCGGGCAAATTCTTTTTGAAGAGACTTCGCCAAGCAGCTCCGTCCACGCCGTCGAGTTCAAGGCGTCGAACCCTGCTTAAAGCTCCGCTACGCCCGTCCCAATAACTTTCTATCCGTCGATTCAAATGCTCCATTGCAAAGCCTCCTTGAAGTTTGATTCGTCAAGCGTCTTTAGGTGCGCCTCCTCCAAAACTAATACGCGGTCGGCTAGTCTCGTCAAAAGTGCTAAGTCGTGGGTGATGAACAGGCACGCGATATTTCTTTCCACGCAGAGTTTCTTTATCAGCACGACGACTTGAGCTTGAATCGTCACATCAAGTGCACTGGTTGCCTCGTCGCAGATTAAAAGCTTCGGCGCAATGGAAATCGCCCGCGCAATCGCCGCCCGTTGACATTCGCCGCCGCTGACCTCTCGCGGATAACGTCCGGCATAACTTTTAGGCAAGCCGACTTCCTCCAAGAGTTCCTCGACACGTCCGCGCAGATTATCTCCGCCGAGAAAGTTTTTAATCGGTTCAGCAATGCTTGCGCCCAAAGTCCTGCGCGGATTGAATGAGTCTTCGGGCGTCTGGAAAATCATTTGCATGTTGCGGTAGAAGTCTTTGCCTGTCGCGTGCGTGATGTCCTCGCCGCATAAAAAAATTTTGCCGCCGTCGCTAGGGATAAGCCGTGCGATAATCTTCGCCAATGTCGATTTGCCGCCGCCACTCAAGCCGACAATCCCCAGGCACTCGCCCGCCTCAACAGTCAAGCTCACGTCGTCAAGCACGAGCTTAGTCCCGAAGACTTTCTTAACGCGTTCGACCCTCAAGACCTCGTTCATAGCCTTGGCACCGCCTTGATTAGTTCTTGCGTGTAAGGCTCGTGTGGTTCGTTGAAGATTTGCTCACGCGTCCCGAACTCGACTGGTTGACCTTGCCGCATGATTAAAATCCTGTCCGCCATGCGCCACGCAACTCCTATGTTATGCGTTACCATGACGATTGACACGCCGAGCCTTTCGCGAAGCTTTAACAGCTCCTTGACGACGTTGACTTGAGTTACGACATCCAATGCGCTTGTCGGTTCGTCGGCTAGTAAGAGTTTTGGTTCAAGTATCGTAGCCGCCAATATCCCTGCACGTTGAGCCATGCCGCCAGATAATCGGAACGGGTACTCGTCCAAGACTTCGGGCGCAAGGTTTATCTTCTGCATGAGGTCGACTGCCCGCGCTCGGAAGTCTTCTTTGCTCCAATCGCGATGAGCTTTGACTGCCTCGAATATCTGGTCGCCTATCGTGCGTATCGGACAAAATGACGCGCCAGCATTCTGAAAGATAAAGCCGATTGCCTCGCCCGAAAGTCTACGCCGCTGTCCGTCTGGCAGGTTAGTAATCTCTTTGCCGTCGAAGATAATCTGCCCGCCGACAATCGCGCCGCCCTTGCCTAAAAGTCCGCCAATCGCTTTAAGTATCGTCGACTTGCCGGAGCCTGACTCGCCCGCGATAACTAAAATCTCTCCGCGCTTAACAGAAAAGCTCACGTCGTGCACGACTCTTTTCTTGCCGTAGACAACAACCAATTCTTCCACTGTCAGAATCATTTCTTGTCAAGCTCCGCTGTAATCTCGTAATAGTCGGAAGGGTGTGCCCTGAAGCCTTCGACGTTCGGTTTCATGACCAGCGACATTTTCAAGTGTGCGACGTAAATCAATGCGCAATCGTCTAAAACTTGTTGGCTCATCTTAATCACGAGTTCCGAACGTTTATCCGCGCCGAAGGTGTTATGCAGTTCGTCTTCAAGCTGAGCAATCGCCGCGCTATCATAGAAGCCCGCGTTATCGACTGCGCCGGGGACAATGTGGCTCGTGAAGTAGTATTCGCCGTCGCCCGTGGGAGCAGTCACGATTGCCTTGCTGAAGATGTCGTAGTCGCCGCTCTTGAGGAACGTCTTGTAGTTGTCAGTTGCGTTGACGTTGAGTTTAATGCCGATGAGTTTCAAGTTAGCCTGCGCGGCTTCGGCAAGGAGCGGAAGTTCTTGGCGGGAAGTGTAAGTCAGCCAACGAAGCTCAAGGTTCTGTCCGTCCTTGTCAACGTAGCCGTCGCCGTCAGAGTCAGTCCAGCCCGCCTCCGATAAAAGTTTCTTCGCGCCGTCGAGGTCATAGGGAACTGCATGAACCTTATCATCGCCGAAGGGCAAGTTTGCAGGGAAGGGACCGATTGCGGGAGTGCCGTTGCCGCTGAGCAAAACCTTCGTGAAGTTCTCTTTGTCAATCGCCATTGATATTGCGCGGCGAACGTTTATATCTTGCAGGGCGGGCGTCTTGAAGTTGAACGCCGCTTGATAAATCCTAGACGTATCGACTTGCGAAAGCTTGTAGCCGTCGTTGAAAAGTTTCAGGCTAGAATAGGGCAAGCCTTGCACTGCGTCGAGTTCGCCGTTTTGCATAGACATAGTCAGCGTATCGCCGTCGGGAATGCTCTTGACGATGACTTTATCCATCTTCGGCTTGACGGCTCCCCAATAGTTTTCGTTCTTAACCAAATCAATCTGCGTGTCGGTGACTTTTACGGCTTTGTAAGGACCAGTGCCCACGACGATATTATCATTAATGCCCGCCTCAACGTCGACAATGCAGCCGTATGGGTCGCTAAGGTAGTTCAGGAGGGCGGGCACCTTCTCGGAAGATTTAATCGTCACGAACTGTCCGTCGGCTTCAATCGAGGCAATCTTCAAGTCATGGGGTGCTCGGTCGTGATTGCTGATTAAAGCCTCCAAACATTTCTTAACAGCCGCGCCGTCGACTTTCTTGCCATTGGAGAAGGTCGCCGCGTCATTAATCTTAATCTTAATGGTGAAGTCGTCGACCTGTTCAAAGCTCTCAGCAAGCCAAGGTTCTAATTCCATACGTTCATTGAACTTAAAGAGCGTTTCGCCAATGCCATAACGCAAAGTCGACCAGCCGCTATAGCTCTCGTGGGGATTGGTGCCGGCGTTCTCCATTGCCACGCCATAAGCCACCGTGCCATAAGTAAAAGTTTTCTCTCCCGTTGAAGTCGTCTGTTCACTGCCACAACCAGTCATCATCAGAGCCGCCGCGCAGATTACCGCCCAAAATTTTCTCATAGCTGTTACCTCCTCGGCACGGATTATAAATTGCCGCCGCAAAAAAAATAAGCCCCATGCAGGGGATACTATTATTGACGGCGGCGGGCGACGGCGATAAAATTTTTGCAAAGGAGGCGATTGACTTGCCGATATACAACGCGCAGATTCTGGAGATAGACGCGGCTGAGACTCGACGATACGCGGGCTTGCGCAAGGCTCAGGGCTTCGGGGAAAAAAATATTCGCGACGCCTGCGCGGAGGCTCTGCTACTGCTTGAGGTTCGCGGCGCGTGGAACGTCTACGATTACAAAGCTCCCGTCGTGCAGAGCGAACCGCCTTTTGAAATCGTCGGCAAATCGATTCTCAAGCACCTAGACGGCTGCGAACGGGTCATCTGCATGGCGGCGACAGTCGGCGCGGAGATTACTCGCGAAGTCAACAGGAAGTTCGAGCGCGGAGAGTATCTAGCCTCTGTTCTATTGGACGCGGCGGCAACTTGTGCAGTCGAGCAAGCGGCGGACGCTATGGAAAAACATTTTGCGGCGACATTCGCTAAGGACGGCTTCAAGTTGCGTTGGCGATTCAGTCCGGGCTACGGCGACTGGGATTTGACAGCACAGGAGAAACTTTTTACAATCAGCGGCGCGGAACAAATCGGCATGAGTTTAACCTCGGCGATGATGTTGGAGCCTCGCAAGTCAATCACAGCGATTATCGGACTTCTAACAAGGAGGAATGAGGAAGTAGGAATGAGGAATGGAGATTGCAAGGCTTGCGACCGACTCGATTGCCCCGCGAGGAAGTAAGCATGTTAAAGATATTCAAGGAGATGTTGCGACGTATGAAGAGAAACGACCCGTGTTGGTGTGGTAGCGGCAAGAAGTATAAGAAGTGTCACGCGGACTTTGACGCACGACTTGACGAGATAAAGTTCATCAAAGCCAAAAGCCAAGTTCGTCCGCCGAAGAAACTGATTAACAACGCGGCGGACATTGAAGGCATCAAGCGGGCGGCAGTCATCAATACGGGTGCGCTTGACCTCATGAACGAGTTGGTTAGGGAAGGCGTCGACACCTTGACGCTTAACGATGCGGCGCACGAGTTCATTACAAGTCACGGCGGCAATCCCAGTTGCTTAGGCTTTGAAGGCTTCCCGAAGAGCATTTGCATTAGCGTCAATAACGTCGTCTGTCATGGCATACCCTCGCGCAAGGAAATCCTCAAGGCGGGCGACATTCTAAACATTGACATTACCACAGACCTTGACGGCTACTTTGCTGATGCCTCACGCATGTACACGGTTGGCGAAGTTTCTCCTGAGGCTAAGCGGCTTATCGACGTGACGCATGACATTATGGAGGCTGGCATTGCGGCGGCTAAGGCGTGGCACTTCGTCGGCGACATTGGGGCGGCTTGCGGTAAGATGGCTCATGATAATGGCTATTCAGTCGTGACGGACTTAGGCGGGCACGGCGTCGGCAAGAAGTTTCACCTTGAACCGTTCGTCAGTCATAATTGCAAGGCGGATACGGGAATGCTCCTTGTGCCTGGCGTAGTCTTGACTGTGGAACCGATGATTAACGCGGGCAAGTATCAAGTCACAGTCGACGCGGACGATCATTGGACAGTTCGCACGAAGGACGGGAGCTTATCGGCGCAATGGGAGAAAACTATTTTGATAACGGAAACAGGCGCGGAAGTCTTAGCAAGTTAAAGGAGGCTTTGACATGAAAAAGATTACGATGATTAAGATGGAGGGCTGTCCGTATTGTGCGGCGGCTTATCGGGCGATTGACGAGCTTAAGGGCGATTATCCGCCGGTGGAGCTTGAGATTATCGATAAGAACACTCAACCTAAGCTTGCCGAGCAGTTCAGCGATTATTACTACGTGCCGAGCATGTACGTTGACGGCAAGAAGATTTATGAGGCGCACCCCGGCGAACGTTATGGGGAATGTCTTGCCAATGTTAGGAAAGTCTTCGAGGCGGCGCGATGACTAAGGCGGTTGTTCTCTTAAGCGGCGGATTGGACTCGACGACGTGTCTTGCTATGGCGGTTAATAAACACAGCGCGGCTAACGTGGCGGCACTAACAGTCTTCTACGGGCAACGGCACGCCAAGGAACTCGAAGCCGCCCGCAATGTTGTCGACTTCTACAAGGTCAAGCATTACGAATTGGACGCCGCAGAAGTTTTCCGCCATTCCAATTCGGCACTGCTTGAAACGTCCAACGAGACCCTTGAGCAGTCTTCCTACGCCGAGCAAATGAAAAAGAATCATTCGCCGAAGGTCGCGACTTATGTACCCTTCCGCAACGGCTTGATGTTATCAATGGCGGCGAGCTTCGCGGACGGACTTTACGACGATGATTTGGTTGAGCTTTATATCGGCGTGCACGACGACGACGCGGCGGGCAGTGCCTATGCTGATTGCCGTGCAGACTTTGTGGCGGCGATGAGTGCGGCAATCCGTATCGGCACTTACGAAAAGATTCATATCGTTGCGCCTTTCCTTTGCCAAAAGAAATCCGACGTGGTTAAGGTTGGCTTGTCGATTGGTGCGCCGTATCATTTAACGTGGAGTTGCTATGAACGCGGCGAGGTTCCTTGCGGACATTGTGCAACCTGCATTGATAGAGCGCAGGCTTTTGCTGTGAATGGAGTTAAAGACCCGGCGTTAGTCGACTTGAGGCGCAAAAAGTTTCTCTCGTTGGTGGAGTGATATTGACGATAAAAAGTTCTTGTGATAAACTGCGTCAATCTTAAACCTCGGCGCGGTTCGACGATACTCCGACGCGGACTGAGCTGACGGAAAAAACTTTACGCAGGAGGACAAGACATGTTAGACAAACAAGCAAAGCAGGAGATTATGGAAAAGTTCGCAGCGCACGAAGGCGATACTGGCTCGCCGGAAGTCCAAATTGCACTCTTGACGGCGCGTATCTCTTACCTTACTGAACACCTCAAGGAGCACAAGAAGGATCATCATTCGCGCCGCGGGCTGTTGAAGATGGTCGGTCAACGCCGCCGCCTTTTGAGCTATCTTAGCAAGAAGGACATCAACCGCTACCGCGATATCCTCGCTAAACTCAATCTTCGCAAATAATCTTTTCGATAAGCAAACAAACGGGACAGGCTTTAGGGCTTGTCTCGTTTTTGTTTGACGGGAAATTTTCGCACGGTTATAATCTGCCGCAGTTAAAACTTGAGAAAGGACGGACGATAAACGTGGACGCAAAAAATATTGAGCTTACGAAATTGCTTGATGAAATCAAACGTGGTGAGATTCAACTACCAGACTTTCAGCGCAGTTGGATTTGGAGCGACGGACAGATTAAATCTCTGCTTGAAAGCGTGA
>JAFWCT010000001.1 GCA_017534385.1 Selenomonadaceae bacterium | reverse complement strand
TTTTACGTCGTCAGGATTGTTCACAGTGACTAAAAATGCGTTTGGAAGTGGATTTGATTCGCCGAGCGCGTCCAAAATCTTTTTATTATCGCCAAGTCGCTCCTGTAACTTCTTTAAAGCCTCCTCACGCGGCACAAATTCGACTTTCGAGACGCCTTTAAGGTCTTTAGTCATGCGTTCAATCTCATTTCGCCCTTGTTCGGGCAAATTGTCGTTAATGTAGACGGAAATTTGCACTTGGCTTTCAAGAGACGCCGCCATTTTGTTAATATTCATGACGAGAATCAAAAAAACGCCTAAAACGAACAAAGAGACGGCGACAGTCCCGATTGAGGCGAAAGTCATCCAGCGTTTGCGGAACATTGATAAAATTACTTCGCGGAAATAGTATTCGATAGTCTGAATCTTCATTTGACCACCCCTCGCCGTCGATTATAGCATGAAAAAAATTTTTGGCATGAAAAGTTGCGGGAGGGAAAGATATTGCCTATAATCGCGGGCAGATAAGGAAGTGGTTGCTATGACAAACGTCGTGACGATAACTGGCGTGAAGAAATTATATAAAATGGGTTCGGAGACAGTCGCCGCGCTAAACGGGGTTGATTTGAGGATTGACGAGGGGGAATTCGTCGCGTTAATGGGGCCGAGCGGCTCCGGCAAGTCGACGCTGATGAATATTCTAGGTTGCCTCGACAGACCGACGGTTGGTTCATATAAATTGCTAGGACAAGAGGTCAGCGGGCTATCGGACGATGAACTTGCGCGAATTCGGAATAAAACAATCGGATTCGTCTTTCAGAACTTCAATTTGCTCCCGAAGCTAACGAGTTTGGAAAACGTTGCGTTGCCGGCGGTATATGCGGGCATTGGCACGAAGGAAAGATTAGCTTTGGCGACGGAAGCATTAAGAAAAGTATCGTTAGAAGACCGCGCAGAGCATTTACCAGGGGAATTAAGCGGCGGGCAACGTCAAAGGGTGGCAATCGCACGAGCAATCGCGATGAAACCGGCAATTTTAATGGCAGATGAGCCGACGGGCAACTTAGACACGAAATCGACGGGCGAAATCATGGAAATCTTTCGCGACCTGCACAAAACCGGCTCAACGATAATTTTAGTGACGCATGAACCAGATATTGCGCAAGCCGCCGACCGTCAAATCCTAGTTAAGGACGGGCAAATCACTAAAGACATTTCCAGAGGCTCAAGCGAGGTTATCGACATTGTTTAGGAGGTTCAAATGCTTTTTACTGAACTTTTGAAAATGGCGTGGCGAAGTCTAGCCGCGAACAAATTACGGACATTTTTAACGATGTTAGGCGTGATAATCGGCGTGACGAGTGTAATTGCGTTGGTTAGCGTAGGCATGGGCGTTAAAAAAAATATCCTCGACAATATATCGAGATTGGGTTCAAATATGCTGATAGTGATGCCTGGAAGCGCGAATCGTGGCGGAATGCGTGGTGCGGCGGGTTCCGTGATAACTTTGACTTACGACGACGCCGAAGCGATAAAAAATAAGATAAAAAACGTCGAATACGTTTCGCCGACGGTGCAAGGCAGTTATCAAGTCGTTTACGGGCACGAAAACTGGAATACGTCAGTAACGGGCGT
Source organism: Selenomonadaceae bacterium (assembly GCA_017534385.1). Lineage (GTDB taxonomy): Bacteria > Bacillota > Negativicutes > Selenomonadales > Selenomonadaceae > Quinella. Next base: position 72,234 of record JAFWCT010000001.1, on the reverse strand, counting down.
TATCCCTGAGTACGTGGCGATTCAGTCGTTAGAAATAAAAAGCGGGCTATTTTTCAGCGAACACGACGTTGACGTTCGCAATCGGGTAGCGGTTATCGGTTCGACGGTCGCGATGAATCTTTTTGAGAGCGTCAATCCCGTTGGCAAGAAAATTCGTATCGGCAACGCGCCTTACACGATAATTGGCGTCCTTGAGAGCAAAGGACAATCTTCCGGCGGGCAAGACCAAGATGACGTTGTATTAATTCCCTTGACGACCGCGCAGGAACGATTAATCGGCATAACCTACGTCCGCAGTATCAATGTACAAGTCACAGAAGCCGATAAGATGGACGAGGTTCAAAGCAATATCGAAAAGCTCCTGCGTCAACGTCACCGAATCAGAGAGGGCACGGAAAACGATTTCAACGTCCGCAACCTTACGACGCTAATGGAGACGATGACTTCAACGACGACAATGATAACGCTACTACTCGGAGCAATCGCGGGTATATCGTTAATCGTCGGCGGCGTCGGCATTATGAACATCACCTTAGCCTCTGTCACTGAACGCACGCGGGAGATTGGAATACGCAAGGCAATCGGCGCGACCTATTCAAACATCATGCTACAGTTCCTGATTGAATCGACAATGATTAGTGTTATCGGCGGGATTATCGGAATCCTTATCGGCGTCGGGGCGGCGCAAGCAATTTCAAAGTTCGGAGCCTTCACGACGGTTATCAGTTGGGTTAGCATTGCCGCAAGCTTCGGCTTTGCACTGTTCGTCGGGATATTCTTTGGAATGTTGCCTGCGCGGAAGGCGGCGCGTCTCGACCCGATTGAGGCTTTGCGTTACGAATGATTATTTGAACGTGTAAGTACTCGTCGGCAAGCCCATAAAGTGTATCGTCGCGTCACCGTCTGCAAGGACGTAAGCATAGGCGCGGCGATATATTTTTCCGTTCATGCGATTACTATCAGCCGATGCCACACTGAAGAAGACATACGCCTCTTGGTAAACCGTCTTGCCATTAGCGTTCTTGATAATTCGTGACTTATCTTCCACAGCTTCATCTTTACTATTATAGTAAAACACTTTGTAAGGGTGGAAAGTCGTTCGCTCGCCCCAAGTCTCGACCGTAATCGTGCCGAGGCTTTTTGATTTAATCGACAGGTTATCGAACTTGTGCTGATAGTCCTTTCTATTCGAGGAGTCAGAATTTATCGGCAAAGTTCCTGCGGGGTCAGCTAAGGCAACCTTCGCCGCCTCGTATATGCCACTATCCGCCGCGTTCTGAAGTTCGACTTCCGCTTGAATGTCCGTCGCCTCGTATGCGTGATTCATTTCCGCCTCCTCAATCCCTTTAACGACCAAAGCAATCGCCAGAATCAAGCATAGCCCAAAGATTGTCGCAAAGCCTTTCTGATTCATGCGTCAACCTCCCGCCTTGTAACTCGGCATGTAAACCGCCGTGTTGAGTTTTATTTTGCGCTCCGTGACCAGACTTTCCATTTCCAAAGAGACATGCAAAATCTTCTTAGCCTCGTCAACGTCGCACTTGAGATAATTAACCTTCGTGTCGCCGAAGTAGTTATCGCCCGTCATAGGATTGTTGTAACGTCCGTCGTTTTGTCGTTTAGCGTAGAGATTAGGCGCACTCCTTCCGCTCTTAGTGTACAGCATGAAGTATTGCGTCTCCAACACGTCGTTGTTTATAAAGACACGGTAACCATTCAGCGTGGTGCTTTCGCTAAAGTTCTTGTCCTTGACGACGTGATAGACGAACTTAACCTTGCCGCCGGATAATACTTCGACTTCGCGAGCCGTGCGGGCAATGTTCGTGATTCTTTCCATGACGTATTGAGCCTCCGCCTCCAAGACGTAATCGGCGAGCTGACCTTTGCCCAACGAAAAAATCTTTACACTGACAGTCGCTAAGCTGTACATGAGCAAAATTAAAAGCGGCAGGGCTATCGCGAACTCCGCGACCACGAACCCGCCGCCGTTATTCCTGAACAATGCCAATCGTCCTTTCCGTCTCAATCTCAAACTCTTCGTCGCCGACCTGCCAACGAACCTTAACCACAGCCCGATTGCCGCTAACAGTCGTCGTGACCTTGAACTCAATCGGATTGCGCGCGTCAAGGTTGTTGCTCGTCAAGTCGTCGTTGTCGCCTAGGAACGGTTGACTGCCGCTGATGTCTCCGTGTGCCGCTAAGCTTTCAAGCTCGGCAAATTGTTCGTTCGCCAAGCAAAGCGCAGTTAGTCTCAGCGTCGATTGAGGATTCCTCGCACGCGGGGCGGCATTCATTAGAATCATCGCGGCAAAGGAAGTTATCAGCGTCAAGAAGACGACGTTAATCAACATAAAGCCGCGTTCATTGCTTAGGATAAATCGGTTCATTGGTTATCACCTTGCATACGCCCGACGCTATCGAAAGAGATTTTCTTTGTCTTGCCGAGCCGCGAAGTCAACGTTATGTGATTGCTCGTGATGCTCGCCTTGCCCTGTGAATCAAAATTAACGCTGTTCTTCGGCGAAGAAAGCTTCACGCCATAGGAAAGATAATGCACCTCTCGGACGGGCTTGCCTGTGTAACCTAAGCCACGCACAACTTGATAGCCCGTGTTCGTGAACTTTATCGAAACGTAATCGCCGACGCTGTCACGTCCTGTGCCTTTAGCGTCAAAGCGTGCTGAGCTGTTCACCGCTTGCAAGAACCTAAGCTCGCTGTAAAGGCGTTTGGTCTCGTAGTCCAATGCGGCTCTGTCGATAAGGCGTTCAGCGTTCGGAACGGCGGCTTTCATAAGCAAGGCGATTATCAGTGCCGCAAGGATAACTTCAAGCATCGCGAATCCCTTTTGCATGACAGCTTACCTCTTGAACGGGAAGAACTTGTTGTAAGGCGATTGCGGCTCCGGTTGATTCTCGGAATAAACGCCGCGGGCTTCATCGCGAGTAATCTTGCCGCCTTCGATAGCGATAACGCGCCGTTGCATTTGGTCGACGATAGTCTTATCATGCGTCGCCATAACAATGGTCGTACCCGCCGCGTTGATTCGTTGGAAGATGTCCATAATATCCCAACTCGTTTCCGGGTCAAGGTTACCAGTCGGCTCGTCGGCAATGACAATGCGCGGGTCGTTGACAATGGCACGGGCAATCGCGACGCGTTGTTGTTCGCCGCCTGATAACTGCGCCGGAAAGCTTTTGAACTTATCGCGCAAGCCAACAATGTCCAATACGGTATTAACGGAGCGTTGCATAATCCTGCGCGGAGCCTCGATAACCTGCATGGCAAAGGCGACGTTCTCATAAACTGTCTTATCCTCAAGCAAGCGATAATCCTGGAAGATGACGCCAAGTGACCGCCGCAGGTAAGGAACGTCCTTTTGCTTAAGCTGGGTTACGTCCTTGCCGTTGACGATGATACTACCGGACGTGGCAACCTCCTCATGCATAAGAAGTTTCATCAGCGTCGACTTGCCTGAGCCACTCGTCCCGACGATAAACACGAACTCGCCGCGCTCAATGTCAAGCGTCACTTTGTCCAAGGCAAGAACATTGTTATCCTTATAAATCTTCGTCACGTCTTTTAAATGAATCATCACGTTATCTCCTAAAGTAAGTTCGTCGTGTCCAATATCGGCAATATGACCGCAAAGACCAACGTCGCCACGATTAGCCCGGCGATTAGCGTCCCGATGATTTCTGCCTTAGCCGGAAGCGTGCGCAATATCTCTTCTACTTCAAAGTCTGCCATAGACTCGCATTGACGTAGCATGTTGACTAGTTCGCCGCCCGCCTCGCCAGTGACAATTAAGCCGACGTACAGAGGAGGGAACTTTTCCTTGGCAATCAGCTTAGCAAAACTTTCGCCGCGTTCCACAGAAAATTTTATCTCCGTCAAGACCTTCCGCACGACAAGATTATTACACGCCGCCGCACACAGTCTTATTGCCTCGGCCAATGTCACGCCGCTTTCAAGCAGGAAACTCAATCGCCCGAAGAAATTCCTAAGCTCGACCTCGCGCAAGAGCTTGAACTGTAGCTTGAGCCTGTCGATTAAAAGTTTGACGCCTTCGACCCTGTGAACAATCCACACGCAACCTAGACTGCTTAACGTCAATGCCACGACGATTAACAGCCAATGCTCCGCTAGGAACTTTCCGCCGCGCAGAAGTATCAGCGTCACCAGCGGAAGTTCGCCGCCTCGTTGAGCAAAGAAATTTTCAAAGACGGGCAAGGTTACGTTGATTAGGACGATTGCCGCCACGATTGCCGCCATTAGCACGAACAGAGGGTAATACATTGCGCCGCGAACTTTCTTTTGCGTTGAATAGTTGCGTTCGAGTTGATTGGCAAGCCGCGCCGTCACGTCTTGAAGGTTGCCGCTGGTCTCGCCGATTTCGACGGATTGAATTGCATCGCCGCCGAAGATTACTTCATAGCGTCCGAGGGCTTCATAAAAGCTTTGTCCTTCGCCGACAGCCGCCACGAGGTCACTTAAAATCTTTTCCGAGGGGTGATTCTTCGCCGCGCTAGTCAACGTCTTCAACGAATCGTGCAAAGTCATCACGCCGAGCATTACGCTTAGTTCACGGAAGAAGACTGCCCGCCATTGTCCGCCGAGCTTGAGCTTAAGATAAAAATGTTCAGCGGCTTGCGCGAGGCTTGCTTGAGTCTGTTCGAGCTTGACGACCTTGACGCCCTGATAACTCAATGCGGCGTAGGCTTCGGCGTAGTTGTCTGCCTCAAGCGTGCCATTCTGTTCAACTGCCGTCGCGTCGTAGCCTTTGTACTTGAACTTCATAAGCCAACCGCCTTTAACGCCGCGTCCATTGTCTGCATACCTTGCGCCCGCCCGCTCATCATAACGTTAGGCAGTTGAACGTACTTACCTTGCCGAATCAGTGACCGCGCCGCAGGATTAGCGATTAGAACTTCTGCCGCACAAAGCCGCCCGCTTGAGGTCTTGACGAGCTGTTGAGAGATTATCGCGCTGAATTCGTCGGCGAAGAGGTCGCGTATGGCGTCGCGTTGTACTAGCGGGAACATCGTCTCGACACGCATTGCAGTTTCCGCCGCTGACCGCGTGTGCAAAGTCGCTAAGACTAAGACGCCCGCCGCTGATGCCTCAAGTGCCGCGTGCATGGTCTCAGCGTCGCGAATTTCGCCGATTAACAACACGTCGGGCATTTCCCGCATAGCCGTCCGCACTGCCGCCGCGAAGTTCATAAAGTCCTGTCCGAGTTCCCTTTGACTGATAAAAGAACCTTCCGCCGCGTACTCGAATTCGATTGGGTCTTCCAACGTCAGCAGGTGACACGGGCGCACTTTGCACAGTTCATTTAGGAAGGCGGCAATCGTCGTTGATTTGCCAGAACCCGTCCGCCCCGTCACGAGGATTAAACCTTGCGCGGCGTGGAAGAATTTCTTAAGCGCGGGCGGTGCTCCCAATTCGTCAAGCGTCGGGATTTCTTTGGCGATTAGTCGCAGGGCAAGCGCGGGAACTTTTCGCTGATAGTAGACGTTGACGCGGAAGCGACGCGATAAATTTTCCGCGACGTATGAAAAGTCAATCGCCAAATGTTTATCAAGCTCCCCGCGCAGTCTCGACGATAACAGCACGTCCAAGAAGTCTTCAACGTCCTCTGAAGTCAACGCCGCGCCCGCTTGAAAGAGTTCGCCGCTTACACGAAAAAAAGGCGGTTGCCCCACCGTCAGATGAACGTCCGAGGCGTCGAGGCGTACCGCTTCTTCCAAAATCTTTTCTAACATCAGTTCTGTCCTTTAGATAGGTCATCATCGAACGAAGGCGCATTATCAATCACAGGCTCTGGCTCGCGCACGGGTTCAGGTTCCGGCACGTAAACAGGCTCCGGCTCATGATAAACAGGCTCTGGCTCGCGTACAGGTTCAGGCTCGCGAACAGGCTCCGGCTCCACATAATCGGGGACGCCTTCAGGCTTTTGCGTATAATCAGGCTCGTTATGAGTCGTCGCAGGTTCATGATAAGTCGGCTCGTTGTAAGTCGGCTCTGAATCGTAATAATCTCTGCGCGACGGCTCGTCATCATAATCATCACGGTGGCGCGGACGATTGTTATCGCGGACTTCAGTGACGACATTGCCCTTAGACCGCCTATCGACAACCAAAGTATCGAAGTCGTGCGCGGGGACGTTTAGCAAAGCGTTCTGCATAAAGTGACTCCAAATCGTCGCGGGAAGTCCGCCGCCCATTACCCCATCAAGGCTGGTGTTGTCGTCGTTGCCAATCCACACGCTCGCGACAAGGTCAGGCGTATATCCTACAAACCACGCGTCCTTGTAATCGCTAGTCGTGCCCGTCTTGCCCGCAGCAGGTCGCCCGATAGCCGCGCCTTTGCCAGTGCCCTTAGCGATAACGTCTTCCAACATGCTCGTTAAGTCGGCTGCGCTTTCGGGGCTGATAACTTGCCGTCCTTCGGGGAAGACTTCATGAATGATATTGCCGTTGCGGTCGAGGACTTTGGTTATCGCGACGTGCGGAATGTAAACGCCGTTGTTAGCAAAGGTTCCATAAGCCGAGGCGATTTCAAGCGGAGTAACTCCCCGCGTTAAGCCGCCCAGTGCCGTAGCAAGGTTGGTGTCGTTATGGTCACCTTCAAGGACGAAAGTCGAAATGCCCATCTCTTGTGCATAGAAGATAGCCTTATCGATGCCGAGGGCTTGAGCAATCTTGACAGTCGGAACGTTCATGGAAAAGGTTGCAACCGTTCGGAGGCTTACATTGCCGCTAAAGCGTCTGCTATCGTTCTGCGGTTGCCAACCGTTAATGTTAATCGGGCTGTCCTCAATGACGGTGTCGGGCGTGTAACCGTTTTCAAGACCAGAGACGAACACGAACGGCTTAAAAGAGGAACCGGGTTGACGTTCAGCCATAGTCGCGCGATTGAATTGGTCAGTGCCGCGTCCGCCGACCATAGCCCGGATATAGCCCGTCTTAGGTTCGATTGCCACGATTGCCCCTTGCGGCTGAACCATTCCATTAGCGTCGGTGTAGTCTTGCGGCAAGTAAGTAAGCAAAGCCTCCTCCGCCATGCGTTGCATATCCAAATCAATCGTCGTGTAGACCTTCAAGCCTTCCTTATAAACCGCGTCGGCTCCGTACCTGTCTACCAAAAGTTGCGTGACGTACTCGATAAAATACATTGCGTCCTTATGCTTTTCAGGGACGTTCGGCGGCGCAAGGACAACTTCGGCGTTCTTAGCGGCTTGAGACTCGTTGAAGCTGATGTAGCCGTAATGAACCATTTGGTCAAGGACAGTGTTACGGCGTTCAATCGCGGCGTTAATGTTGTTGAACGGCGAGTAGTAGTTTGGACTCTTCGGAATGCCCGCCAGCATTGCGCATTCCCCTAAAGTCAAATCCTCGACGTTCTTGCCAAAGTAAGTCTTCGACGCCGCCTGCACACCATAAGCCCCTTGCCCGAAGTAAATCTGGTTGAGGTAAAGCTCCAGTATCTCCTGCTTGGTGTACTGCTTTTCGAGTTGCAGAGCAAGGAATATCTCTTGAATCTTGCGCTTATAAGTCCTGTCCTGCGTTAAGTAAGCGTTCTTGGCAAGCTGTTGAGTAATCGTCGAGCCGCCCTCAGCAATTTCGCCGCGAATTATGTTCGTGTAAGCTGCCCGCGCTAATCCTCTGAAGTCAACGCCCTTATGCTCATAGAAGCGATTGTCCTCGATTGCAACGAAGGCATTCTGCAAGTTCAAAGGTATCTGCTCAATCTTGACGGGCACGCGGTTTTCTGTGGCGTGAATGATTGCAATCTCGTTGCCCGCCGAATCGTACATGTGACTTGACGCCGGCGGCAGAATATCCTTCGACAAGTCAGCCTTAACGTTCATGTTCGCTGTCACGAATCCTATTCCGACTCCAACCGCCATGACGATTACAAAGATGATAAGCCCGATAAAAATTTTCAGGAACGTTGAAGACTTTTTCTTCGGCGCGTGCGGCTGACCTTGCACGTCGTCGCGTCCCAAATCTGTCCTGCTCATTAGTACCCCTCCTAAACGCCGCCTATCTTACCATAAACTGATTAGCCACGTCTATAAAGCTTTGATAAAATTTGCCGCCCGTGCTAAGATTGTTCGCAAGGAGTGATGCTAATGATTGAACTGATAATCGGGCGGGCGGGCACTGGCAAAACCTTTGCTTGCCTTCAACGCGCCAAAGAACTCTTGGAACGCGAGCCACTAAAGACCGAGATAATCTTCCTCTTGCCGGCGTATCAAACGTATCGGGCGGAACTGGAGCTTGCCGCGTTGACGGGCGGCGCATTCAATACACGCATGAACAGCTTTAATCGGTTCGCAAGGCAGATACTCGACGAGATTGGCGGCGGCTTGACTCCTCGCATATCTGACATTGGGCGGCGGCTGTTGCTTAGGAAAATCCTCCTCCGACGCGACAAGGCGGGCGACTTAAAATATTTCGTGCGAGCCGCTAAGCAACATGGATTCGCCGAACTTTTATCCGACGAGCTGAAGGAGCTTAGGACTTATTCAATAGACGCGGACAAACTCAATCGGGCGGCGGATAACGTCACTGATGATGAACTGCGCGATAAGCTCCACGACTTGGAACTTTTAACGGACGACTTCAAGGCGGCAATGGCTGACAAGCTCACTGACGACGAAAATTTATTGGAGCGGGCAACCGAGTTCATGGAGCAATCCCCGACGATTGGTGACGCGGAAATTTTTATCGACGGGTTTATCTTCTTCGACCCGCAGCAGAAAAATTTTTTGCGTAAGCTCTTCACCTGCGCCCGTAACGTCCGCATAACTTTGCCGATGGATACGAACCTAAACAGCCGCCAGAACACTTCCGAGCTTGGACTGTTCAACCGGTCGTTCAGGACGTTTAGGACGCTGAGGACTTTTGCACAGGAAGTCGGCGTTGAATTCAAAATCACGCGCCTTGATAGCCCGCAGAGGTTCAAGCATGAGCCACTGAACATTTTTGAACGTCGGCTCTTTGAATACAAGCCCAAAGCATTCGATGACGCGACAGGCTTAAAGGTCGTCGAGGCAGTTAATAAGCGTGCAGAGGTCGAAGCGGTCGCCAGAGAAATTTTGCGGCTCGTCAAGGAAGGTTATCGGCTACGGGAAATAGGACTGCTTGCCCGCGACGAAAATTATTTCTCACTCCTCAAGCCGATATTCGAGATTCACGCGATACCGTACTTTGTCGACTTGAAACGGGCGGCGGCGAATCACCCGCTAGCAGAGCTGATTCGGTCGGCATTGGAAGTGCTAAGGGGTTGGCGGCGTGAATCAATCTTCCGTTGCCTGCGAACTGGATTCTTCGATGTGCCGCAAGAGGATATTGACCTGCTGGAGAATTACGTTATCGAGTTCGGGATAAGGGGCGCGAGTAATTGGCAACGTGATTGGGATTATCGCCGCGTGAAGTCTTTGGACGCGCCGAATCACCCTGCCGCCGCCGATGAGATTGCCCACCTCGAACGAGTCAACGCCACAAGGAAAGCTTGCGTGGCAGTGCTGATGAACTTCGCCGAGCGCGTGAAGACTTCGGATAAAGACGTTCTGTCAATGACAACGGCACTGTTCAAACTCTTGGAGGAGCTTAACGTCTACGAAAAACTTTCTGATTGGTCGCAGGCGGAAGAGGTTCGCGGGAACTTGGCACTATCGCGGGAGCATTTAAAGATTTGGGACGACGTGATAAATCTGTTTGAACAAATCGTCGACGCATTAGGCGAGGAGACAATCACTCGGGTGGAATTTGAATCGATAATCGGCGAAGGTCTCGACGCGCTGGAAATGTCGCTGATTCCGCCGGGACTCGATGAAGTGACGGTCGCGCAGTTCGAGCAGAACTCTTTGCAAAATTCGCGAGTGATATTTATCTTGGGCTTTGATGATGAAAACTTCCCGCGCCGTTCCGTCGAAAAGAAATTACTAAGTGACGCGGACAGAGTAAAGCTAAATGATTCGGGCTTTGAAATATCTTTAGGTAGCAAAGAAGGTTCGTTATCGGAAAAGTTTTTGATGTATCGCGGGCTGACTGAGGCGCGGGAGCGTTTATATTTGTCGTATTCGATAGCCGACGCGGAAGGGAAGAAAGTTTCGGCGGCGGCGTTGCTTGACAAGATAAAAAGAATCTTCCCGACCGTGCCTATTGAACGCGTGGAGTTGGATATTTTACAGAGTTTGGGCAGTGAAATTGAATTCGCGACGGGAGAAAAGATTTTATCGGCTGAGACGGCTAAGAAACTCTACGCGCCGAATAAAAAGATGCGTGCAAGTGTCACACGCCTTGAGAGCTTTAACGAGTGTCCGTTCAAATATTTTTCTAAATACGGCTTGGGCTTGGAAGAGCGCGTCGAATATAAAATCCAGGTGCCCGACATCGGCAATATTCTTCATGCGGTCATGAGCCGCTTTGGTCGCGATTTGAAGCAGGAGAATCGACTTTGGGCGACGGTCAATGCGGCGGAGTTAAATAATCGCGTCGAGAAAATTATAGATGAGCTGACACCGAACGTTCACAATAAGATTTTGCTTAGCACGAAGACTTTGGAGCACCGCCGCGAACGAATTAAGAAAGTTGCTGTCGAAAGTTTGACGCGATTGATTAAACTGGATAAGGTCAGCGAGTTCCACCCGAATATTTTTGAGGAGAACTTCTACGAGGATAAACATATCGACGACGTGAACATAAACTTGAGCGGGCGCATTGATAGGATTGATTTGAGCGATGACGGCAAGTATTTCCTGATTATCGACTACAAGACGGGCAAGGCGAGCCTTAGCTTGAAGAAAATCTTCAGCGGCTTGAGCTTGCAACTCGTTATCTATCTCGACGCGGCGAAAAATATTTCTGAAGTCGGCGGACGGGACGCGGGAGCAATGCTTTATTGCCTCTTAAAGCTGTCGAATAAAACGGGCAGAGACGATAAAGACGTTTCGATTAAGGCGAACGATGATTTAAAGTTGCATGGAATGATTCGCGTTGACGAGGAGATAAAGAACGCAATCGATAGCACGAGCGATTTTGTCGACTTCAAGAAGGATAATCTCGTTAGCCGTACGGACTTGCAGATAATAATCGATTACGCAGAAAAGATTTTGGAAAAGACCTCTGAGCGGATACTAAGCGGCGACATTGAAGTTAAGCCCGCCAAATTCCCGAACGACGATGACGCTTGCAGGAATTGCGTTTACTCCGCGCTGTGCAACTTCAACAAGGCGATTAACAAGACCTTAACGCCCATTGACGGCAAGCCCGCCGAAATTATTTCAGCAATGGAAAGCTTTAACAGTTAAAACAAAAAACGTCACCCAGACTTTTCTAGGTGACATTTTTTTATTGCTTATTTACTCGGCGATGATTTTCATAGTCGGGAAGAGTAGCACGTCGCGGATTGACGGCGAATCAGTCAGAAGCATAACCAACCTATCGACGCCGATACCAAGCCCGCCCGTCGGAGGCATTCCGAATTCTAGCGCGCGGATAAAATCTTCGTCCATAACGTGCGCCTCTTCGTCACCCGCCTCACGCTGTTTAAGTTGCTCCTCGAAACGCGCCCGCTGGTCAATCGGGTCGTTAAGCTCCGTGAACCCGTTAGCAAGCTCCCGCCCGTAAACAAAGAACTCAAAGCGGTCAGTTACTCGCGGGTCGTCAGGATTCTTCTTGGCAAGCGGTGAAATCTCCGTCGGGTGATGCGTGATGAATATCGGCTGAATCAAATCGTCCTCGACCTTAGCCTCGAACGCCGCGTTCAATATCCCGCCGATACCGAAGCGTTTCTCGTAAGCCACGCCGATTGAATCAGCCATAGCCCGTGCCTCGTCGACAGTCGCACATGACAGGAAGTCTTTGCCGGTCTTTTGCTTAACGGCGTCATTCATGCTGAGGCAAGGAGCTTGTGCCAAATCCATTTCCACGCCCTGATAAGTTATCTTGGTCGAGCCGTTGACAGCCTCAGCCGCCGCGCAGATGATACCCTTTGTGACTTCGATGAGGTCGCGATAATCAGCGTAGGCTTGATAAATCTCCACGGAAGAGAATTCGGGATTGTGGCGAACGTCCATGCCTTCATTGCGGAAGACTCTGCCCAACTCGTAGACGCGTTCAAAGCCTCCGACGATTAGCCGCTTGAGATTGAGTTCCGTAGCAATGCGCAGGTATAAATCGGCGTCAAGGGCGTTGTGATGAGTTATAAACGGACGAGCCGCCGCACCGCCCGCAATCGTCGACAAGACAGGCGTTGCCACCTCCAAAAAGTTTTTGTCGTCAAGGTACCTGCGAATCGATTTGATAACCTTGTTGCGCTTAATGAACGTCTCGCGCACTTCGGGATTCATAATCAAATCGAGGTAGCGTTGACGATAGCGAATCTCCACGTCCTTAAGCCCATGAAACTTTTCGGGCAGGGGTCTAAGCGACTTAGCAAGCAAGGTAAAGTCCTCAACGCGAACAGTTAGTTCTCCGCGCTTAGTCTTGAAGACTTGTCCGCGCAAGCCGATGATGTCTCCTATGTCCAAAAGTTTGAACTCGCTGTATTTGTCTTCGCCGAGCACGTCGAGCTTGAAGTAAATCTGGATTGAGCCGCTCCTATCAGAAAGCGTCGCGAAAGAGGCTTTACCGTGTCCGCGAATAGCCATGAGCCGTCCGGCTATTGAAACTTCGCCCGCGTCGTTCTCGCCCTCAATGTCGCCGAACTCTTTACGAACGTCCGCCGCGTGATGTGTGACTTCGTAGCGTGCCCCGAACGGTTCAACGCCCTTATCAATGAAGCCCTGCAGTTTCTCGCGCCGAATCTTTATCAACTCGTTCTCGTCGGTCGTCTGTTGCTGAATATTCTTCGCCATAAAAAAACCTCCTTAAGTTGGAGGCATTGTATCAGAAAAGATTTGTTTGCTCAATCAGAAAATGTTTTCAAGGACAATCGTTTGGTCTCTGTTCGGGCCGACGCTGACAATCCCAAGCTTAATGCCTGTAACCTCAGCCATACGCTCAAGATAGCGGCGGGCGTTAGCGGGCAAGTCTTCATAGCGGCGGACGTTGCTAATATCCGTCTTCCAGCCCGCGAACGTCTCGTAGACTGGCTCGACCTTCGCCAAGACTTTCAAGCTAGCAGGAATTTCGTTGATAATCTCGCCGCCGATTTTATAAGCCGTGCACATTTTGATTTCGTCGAAGCCGTCGAGAATGTCAAGGCGCGTGACTGCCATGTAATCAGTGCCGCTTAGTTGCCCGGCGTACTTCACGACGCAAGCATCAAGCCAACCTGTACGACGCGGACGCCCCGTGACTGTTCCGAACTCGTGACCTGCCGTGCGGAGTTTGTCGCCGATTGCGTTAAGCTGTTCAGTCGGGAAAGGACCTTCGCCGACGCGTGTGCAATAAGCCTTGACCACGCCCACGACCTTATCAATCTTCTTAGGAGCAATGCCCGCGCCTATGCCAACGCCGCCTGAAATCGGATGACTGCTCGTGACGTAAGGATAAGTGCCGTAATCAATATCAAGCATCGTAGCCTGTGCGCCCTCGAACAAAATCTTTTTGCCCGCGTCGACTTCCTCATTGAGCAGGGTAATCGTATCGCACACGAATGGGCGGAGCCTCGCGGCGTAGCCTTCATACTCGCGGATAATTTCTTCGGCATCAAGCGGCGCATGATTATAAACCTTCTGCAAAAGTAAATTCTTCATGCCGACGACGCTTTGAACTTTGGCGGCGAACTCGTCACGGTCAATCAAGTCACAGACGCGAATCCCAATCCTGTCCGCCTTGTCGATGTAGCAAGGACCTATGCCGCGTTTAGTCGTGCCGATTTTGTTTGCGCCGCGTTGAGTCTCGTTGAGTTCGTCGATAAGTTTATGCCACGGCATGACGACATGTGCACGATTTGAAAGACGAATCCCCGACGTATCGACGCCGCGAGCTTGCATGTTGTCAATCTCCTCAAGCAAACATTGCGGGTCGACGACGACGCCATTGCCGATAATGCAGAGCGTGCCTTTATAAAGAATCCCCGACGGCAGAAGACGAAGCTTATACTCCTCGCCGCCGACTGTGACAGTATGCCCGGCATTGCTACCGCCCTGGAACCTGACAACCGTGTCCGCCTGCTGTGCCAAGTAGTCGACAATTTTGCCTTTACCTTCGTCGCCCCATTGCGCACCGCTTATAACCACCGTTGACAATTTAATCACTCCTTAGCGATTTTCGTTGACGTACTTGCGCATGAACTGAATCGTGTTGTCGCTGATGACGTTATCTTTCTTCTCGTAGTTGATGATTCTAAAAAGCATGCCGACGCGTTCGATAATGGGCTTATTGCGCGTGCGGAAGGTCTCGCCGTTAATCGTCAAGTCAACGCTATCCACCGAACGCATACGATAGGATACGCCCAGCAAGTCTTTGCCAACAGTGCCATCGGGCAACAACTCTTTAATGATATAACGATATTCCATGTCACCGACGGCAGTCGTCCACGTCAGCTCGCGATTAAGTGCTTGGTGCGTCAACACGCCGATATACTCGCGAATAATCTCATGTGTTCTGGTATTCATAATGAAGCCTCCTTAAGTCTTTTATCGTTAAGTTCAACCTCCGCCGCCATTTGCTCGCGATAGGAGATTAATTGCTCTGCTAGTCCGTCGTCTTGGAGTGCTAAGATTTCCATGGCAAGGAGCGCGGCATTTTTTGCGCCGTTGACAGCCACAGTTGCTACTGGGACGCCGCCGGGCATTTGAACTGTACTAAGCAATGAGTCAAGCCCTTTGAATGGTTCGGAATTAATCGGCACGCCGATGACAGGTTTAACAGTCAAGCTCGCCACCACGCCCGCTAAATGTGCCGCCATGCCCGCCGCCGCTATGAAAATCTGCGCGGAAGAACTCTTAACAAAGTCATGAACTCTTTGAGGTGTGCGATGTGCTGAGGCAACTGTCAAATCCACGTCGACGCCGAAACGCTTTAACATGTCGACCGCCGACTTCATGACGCCCCAATCACTTGCACTGCCCATGATGATTGCAACTTTCATAGCCGCCCCTCCTTTATCGCAAGCCGTGCCTCGTTTAGGTTCGGGAAGATTGCCGCGCAGAGTCGTTTAATCTCGTCCGTTGGTTGCACGGTGTCAGGAATCATAATCGCCACGCCGCCCGACGCTTGAGCCGCCCTTATCCCGTTAAAGCTGTCCTCGAATACGTAGCAATCACTCGCGGGCAGATTCAACCTCTCGGCGGCTAGTAGGAATATATCAGGCGCAGGCTTGCCGTTCAAGACGTTATCGCCGCCAACCAAAGCTTTGAAGTAGCCGCGCAGATTGGAACGCGTCACGTTCTTTTCAATGACTGACGCGGGAGCCGAACTCGCAACCGCCATGACGACGCCTTCAGCTTGGAAGAAGTTCAAAATCTCTTCGACGCCCGTCATCAGCTCAAGGTTTCTTTCCGAAGCCTGGCGCACTTCCACAAGCACACGAGCAAGGTAAGCCTCCGCGTCAATGTTCGGATAAAACCTGCGTATGACTTTATAGGATTCCTCGCCGAGATTGGAACCGCTAATCGCCGTCGGCAGTTCGTAATTCTTTTCCTCGCCGAATTCCGTTGCCACGTCCAACCACGCTTGCCAATAAAGTTTCTCCGTATCAAAGAGCGTGCCGTCCATATCGAATATCGCGCCACGTTTCATAAAGCAAATCACCTCGAATGAATAATATCAAATTCCTTATCGTCAATCAAGAAAAAAATTTCTGCCGCGCCGCCTGTGATATTTGCAAATCGGAAAATTTATGCTATCATTGGCGCGTGAATATCTTTAGAAGATTGAGTGGGAGGGGATTCGATTATGCTAAAAAGTATCGCGGTAATGACAAGCGGCGGCGACAGTCCCGGCATGAATGCGGCAGTGCGTGCGGTCACTCGTACGGCTCTTCATCACGGCGTTAGGGTCTGGGGGATTCGCGGCGGCTATCATGGTATGCTTGACGAAGACATTTTCGAGATGCAGTCCAAAGACGTTAGCGACATCATTCAACGCGGCGGCACGTTCTTGGGGACGGCTCGTTGCAAAAGGTTCGCCACGCCCGAAGGTCGCATGCTTGGTTATAAAAATTTGGTCGACAGAGGCATTCAAGGTCTCGTCGTAGTCGGCGGTGATGGTTCTCTGCGCGGCGCGTCTATCCTTAGCCAAGAAACTGGTATCCCGATTGTCGGACTGCCTGGCACGATTGATAATGACGTTTGGGGCTCTGAATATACAATCGGTTGCGATACGGCGGCGAATACAATCATTGACGCGATTAACAAGCTCCGTGACACTGCCTCGGCTCACCGCAGGACAATCGTCCTTGAGGTCATGGGGCGCAACTCCGGCTGGCTGGCAATGGTCGCAGGTATCTCTGGCGGCGCGGAATATATTCTCGTGCCCGAAGAAGAATACGACCTTGATGAGATTTGCGAAGAGATGAAGGAAGCCTACGAAGCTGGCAAGCGTTATATCCTCGTCGTCGTGGCGGAGGGTGCTGGCAAAGGTCATGAAATCGGCAAGATTATCGCGGAGAAGACTGGACTTGACACCCGCGTTTCCAAACTCGGACACATTCAGCGCGGCGGCTCACCCAGTGTCATCGACCGTGTTAACGCAAGTCGTCTCGGCGAACACGCTGCCCTTGCAATCATTTCCGGCTTAAGTGATATTGTCTTCGGCTTCAATCGCGGGCATGTCGTCTCGATTAACCTACATGACGCCGTTAATAACAAGAAACAACTTAATCCCGAATTCATGCGCTTAGCTCGTGTGCTTGCGTAAAATCTATTTGCTTGATAAAAAATCCCTCTCGGCTGTCGGGAGGGAAATTTTTTTGCAGGAGGGTTAAATGATTGAACGACAAACTACAAAGGCTTTGCTCGCCGAATCCCTAAAAGAGCTGTCGCAGTTCAAAGCCGTAGACAAAATCACGATAAGGGAGTTGACGACTAATTGCGGGCTAACGTCGCCGACGTTTTATAATCACTTTCATGACAAGTACGAGCTTATGGCGTGGATTTACAATCAGAAGGTCGAAGCGTCGCTTAAGGACTTCGGCGACACTGATTCTATTGAAGACGTTATCTGCAAGTGGTTGGAGATTATCTTGGAGGACGAAGCCTTCTACGTGAACTTGCTTAAGAATTCCGTCGGGCAGAATTCTTTCCGCTACGCCACCAACGACCACGCGATTAATCTTTTGGCTGACTGGATAAAGGCGCGGCATAAGCTGGACGAGTTGCCACCGACGATTTGTTTTTGCCTAAGGTTTTATATGCGGGCAGTCTCGGAGCTTGTCAACGATTGGGCTTTGGGCAAGTGGGAATGTCCGCCGCGAGATATGGCAAAGTTTTTCGTCGAGGCAATGCCACAGCCGCTCAAGCCTCTGCTTTTACAAATCTGACGTTGCGTAAAGCCTCTTAACGAATCTGCCGCTTTAAAAGTTGAATTCGCCGCGCCGCCGTTATAAACTGATAAAAAATTTTGGAGGCGATATAAATGCCAATGGTCAAAGATTATCTGTACAACAAGTTCAAGCACGGCATCGAGGCGGGCAAGCTTCAATACGGCGTCGGGCAAGAGACGACTTCAGCGGAGGTCGCGGAGATTTTGGCGACGAGCAACTTTGATTGGCTGTTTGTAGACGGCGAACACGGCGGTCACACCGTCACGACGATTTTGGACATTGCAAGGGCAATCGCCGCTTACGACATGACGCCGGTCGTTAGAATTCCTCAAGCGGGCACGGGCATTATCAAACAGCTCCTCGACGGCGGCATACAGAACATCATCATTCCCAAGGTTGAGACGGGCGAGGAGACTGAAGACATTATGTATTGGGCGTCATATGCTCCTAGAGGCAATCGCGGCTTCGGAGCCTCGGCTGTCCGTGCAGGTCGTTTCAATCGTCACCCCGACTACCTCGAACGCAACGTCGATGAGATTTGTATCCTGCCGCAGATTGAAAGCGTGCGCGGCTGGGAGAACCTCGACGCCATAACCAATACTCCGGGCGTCGGAGCCGTCTTCCTCGGTCCGATTGATTTGGCGGTCGACATGGGGCACGGCATTAACATTTTCCACCCCGAAGTTGAAGCGGCGATGGACGACATGATTAAACGCATTCACGCGCACGGCAAGCCCGTCGGCACAATCGCCTTGACGACTGAACAGGCTAAACGTTTCGTCGACTTGGGAATAAGCTTTATCGTCCTCGGCGGCGACACTGCCTTTTTGACGACGGCGGCGGACAACACCCTTAACACTTACAAGGAGGCTATCGGCAAATGAAAAACGTTGTTATCGTATGCGGGCACCCCGACTTGAGCGCGTCGCTTGCGAACAAAACTATCCTTGACGAAATCTCCGCGCAGTGTCCTCAGGCTGAGGTTCGCAAGCTCTGTGAACTCTATCCGGATTATCAATTCGACATTAAGGCGGAGCAAGCGGCTTTGGAGAAGGCGGACGTAATCATTTTCCAATACCCGATGAACTGGTACGGCGTGCCGGGTCTGCTCAAGCTTTACATTGATAAGGTTATGGAACATGGCTGGGCTTATGGCTCGCAGGGCACCGCGCTTGAGGGCAAGACGTTCCTTATCTCGTTGACGACGGGCGTTCCCGATGCTGGCTTTTCGGCTAAAGGTTTCGTCGGGCACACGGTCGAGGAGCTGACCTTCCCCGTTGTAAAGTTCGCGGAGATGACTAAGATGGACTGCAAGAAGATTTTCTATAGTTGCGGCATGATGTGCGTCCCTGGCGTCACAACCGACGAGCAAAAGGCGGCTCTTATTGATAAGGCAAAGAAACACGCGGCGGACGTCGTCGAGTGCTTGAAGGCTCTGTGAGGCGATAAAATGTTTGCGGACATAATCAAGAAGGTTCCGAGCCGCGACTATGGCATTGACGGCTTGGAGGTTCATGTTGACCACACGTCGACGGCCACAGTTTATTTCGTCAGCGCGGCTAAGGAAGTTGTCTTCCCCGAACACGCACACGCCGCCCAGTGGACGATTGTAGTTAGCGGCTCATGCACCTTCACCGCTGACGGCAAGAGCAAAGTTTATTCGGCGGGCGAAACGTATTTCATACCGGCGGGCTTGCGTCATCAAATCACATTGCACGCGGGCTATTCCGAAGTGGATTACGTCGACGACCCGCAGGACGGAGAGGATATTACAATGGACAACAAAGTTATCGCGGGACTGCAGACGATTGTAACGGAGCTTTCTCAACAGGCGGACGGACATTTGATTCAGTCGCGGCTGTTCGCCAGTCAAGGCTTGAGCAAACTCGCTAAGCAATACGAGGAACATGCTACCGAGGAAAGAGGTTACGTCGTCAAGTGCATTGACCGCTTGATTGATTTGGGCGTCGAGGTCAAGCTTGAGGATAAGAAGTCCGCGCCGATTATCTGCGACGCCGTAGAGTATCTCAAGCACGATTTGCAGGTTTCAAAGGACGGGTTAGCGTGGCTCAAGGAAATTGTCATTGCCGCACAGGACGACCCGACGACCTACGACATCTTGAAGGATTACTATCAGGACGAGGAAGGCGATATGTATTGGGCAGAACAACAGCTTGCGCTCGTCGACCTCATCGGCAAGCAGAACTGGTTCGCTAAACAGCTCTAAACCTTCCTTAACCAAATAAAAAAACACCTTCCAAGTAAAATACGCTGGGAGGTGTTTTTGTTTACAAGCCTTTAGCAGATGAAGTCGCGGTTCCTGTAGTTGTGGATTGCAGTATTCATAGCTTCGGTTTGGCTGAGAGTGCGGATTTTATTTCCTTGGCGGTCGAGGAGGAAGTATTCATTGTCTTTGAAGCCGCCGTGGTCTTTAATCTTAATGCCGCAACGATAGAGGATGTCGCGGAGCTGTTCGCGCTGTTGACTATCATTGCCGTCGAAGCGGAAGCCCGTTTCCCTGGCAAACCGTTTAATGTCAGCGGCAGTCTGAGCAAGTGTGCCGCCCGCCACTTGGTCGAGTTCCTCGTCCTTCAAGATTTCGTTCTTTAAGATTTCCTTTGCCATTGTTATCAACCTCCAAAATGTTTTCTGCCTCTTATACGTTGTAAATCCGATTGCGTTACAGCCTAGCAAAAAATTTTCAGCCGACAACGAAACCTGCGACCCCGTCTTTGTGAAGGCGTTCAATCTTTACGTTCACGACAGAGCCGAGCGGAATGTTTTCATCGGGAACGTAGACGCGGACATAATTTTTAGTCAAGCCGTCGACGAACCCGCCCTGAGAAGTCTCCGCGATTATCTCGACTGTCTTGCCGATTAATCGTTCAAAGAAACTCTTCGACTTAGCCCGCGACACTTCCAACACTTGGCTTGCGCGGACTTTTTTTATTTGCGGAGGGATTTGGTTAGGCAACGTCGCCGCAAGTGTTCCTGCCCTTGCCGAATACGGGAACACATGAATTTTGCTGAACGGCTGCCCTTGGATAAATCGTAGCGTCTCGGAAAAGTTTTCGTCAGTCTCGCCTGGGAAGCCCACGATTAAATCCGTGCCGATTGAGACTTCTGGAACCTCTTCGATAAGCCGCGCCGTCAGCTCTGCAAAACTTTTCGTCGTGTAAGGTCGGTGCATTGCTCGCAAGACTTCATCGCTACCCGATTGCAAAGGCAAATGTACATGGTTGCAAATCCGCAGGTCAGTCCTCAGCAGGTCAATCAGCTCGTCCGTCAGCTCCGCCGACTCAAGCGAACCTAGCCTAAGCCGCAAAGGATTAGCCGCCTCTAGCACAGTCTTTATCGCGTCAACCAGATTAATCTTGCCGTGAAGGTCTCGCCCGTATGCCCCAATGTGAATGCCCGTTAAGACAATTTCCTTATAACCCGCCGCCTTGAGGGCAAGACATTGCGCACGAATACTTTCAAGCCTCCGCGACCTCACTCGCCCGCGCACGTAAGGAATCACGCAATACGAACAGAAGTTGTTGCAACCGTCCTCAATCTTCAGGAAAGCTCGCGTGCGATGCGGACTGTGCGGCAGTTCCTCGAACTCGTCAATGTCCTCGACGCTTCCAACTTGGAAAATCTTTTCACGCTTAGCAATAGCCGCCTCCACCAGCTCAACGATACGAATTCTATCTTTCGTGCCGATTATCACGTCCACGCCGTCAATCTTTGCAATTTCTTCCGGCTCGCTCTGCGCATAACAGCCTACGACCGCCACGATACAATTCCCCTTAGCCGCACGCCGTATCATCTGCCGCGACTTTTGCGAACTGACTGCCGTTACTGTGCACGTATTCACCACGACGACTGAAGCCTCTGATATGTCTTGTGCAAGCTCGTAGCCCGCCGCCTCGAAGAGCTTTTGCATTGCCTCCGTCTCGTATTGATTGACCTTGCAACCCAAAGTTTGAAAGAAAACTTTACATTTGCTCATAGTTAATCATCGCCAAAACCGAGATTGCCGCCGTGTCAGTCTTTAGAATGCGCTTGCCTAAGGTTACACTGATGCCGCCCGTCGTTTTTATCAAGTTGACCTCACGTTCAGTAAAGCCGCCTTCGGGTCCGATTAGCACGATGATATTCTTGTCTATGTTGCGGCTTAGAACCTCGCGGACGGTCGTCGATTGCTCCCCTTCCCAACAAAACAGTAGCAACGTATCATCAGGCGGAGGAAGACTCCTCAACCACTCGTCAAGCGTGCGAACCTCTGCGATTTGCGGGATTGTATCGCGGGCACATTGCTCAGCCGCTTCCTTTGCAATCCTTTGCCAACGTTCAAGCCTCGACTCGGCACGCGCTCCACCTATGCGCACGATTGTCCTTTCCGATATGAGTGGCTCGATTTTGTCAACGCCAAGCTCCGTCGCCTTCTCGATGATGTTGTCCAACCTGCTTTGCTTAGGAAGACAGTCCGCCAACGTAATTTTCCTTTCGACTAAGACCTTTTGCATTGTGCTGATTCGCCGCGCCTTAATCGTCTCTTTGTCGAAGTCAATCAGCTCAAGCACCGCGCAGTTGCCCGCGCCGTCCACCGCAGTAATCTTATCGCCGCGCCTTGCCCTAAGCGACCGCGCAAGATGATTCGCCTCGGCTCCGCTTATCGTAAGCTCGTCGGTTATCTTTTCTAGAAAAATCCTCTTCATGCTCTCACCTCGCGCCGATTATAGCACAAAAAAAATCCCGCCGCATTGACGGGACAAACTATTATCGAAGTTGTTGCTTATACTTCAAGCGGGCTTCCTCTGACGGCTCATCAATTTCAAACTTCAAGACGCCGTCGGTTATCAAGCTCTGCTGAAAGTCTTTGGTCAAGAACTTCATCTCAAGCGGCTTAGTCTTCGCCTCCAACGTGTGAACACTTTCATCCGCGTCCTCGAAGTACAACGAATATCCGCAGTCATAATTCTTATCGTCAAGGCGGGAAATCCTCAGCTCGCCGCCAAGGTAAGTGCACCTCTTATCTTGCTCCTCGCGCAGAATGATTTTATCCAAAGCATCGCCATAAGTGTTGAGCAACTCTTCAAGGCTCGTCGACAAGTCCAGGCGATTGAATTGCTTGCTGACCTCGTTAAAGAATTTCTCCGCCGCCTCGTAAATCTTGTTCGGCATGTCAATCACCCCTTACGAAATTGAGTAGCCCGTCTCCAATTCCATTTCCTCAGTTATGTCTGCCTCTTTGATTCTGCCGCGACGCTTCTTTTCCAGCTTGCGTTTGACTGCTGGCGGCAATTCTTCTTCGGGCAGAGTGCGCCGCGTCGTTTCCTCAAGCCACTGTCCATCTTGCTGCTTATGATAAAGCTTGTGCTCAATCTTCGCGTTAACAGCGTCAACAAAGTCGGCAAGCATTATCGCCACGTGCTCGAATATCGGAATCTTTTTAGCGATACTGCGGAGCATTTTGGAGACCTTCGGCAAGAAGTCATGCAACCAATTCAAAATGTCGTCCCAGAAGTAAACGATTGCGGCTCCGCCAAGCAACCCGACTAAGCCCGCGCCGATTAGCCATGCTACTGGTATCATCTTATTTCCTCCGTTTCCTCTCAAGCTTTTCCTTAACCGACGGCGGCAAATCCTTTTCGGACATCGTGCGCTTAGAAGTAGTCTCTTCTTCTGGCTCGTCGTCATCAAGCAACAGAGGCAGTACAAAGGAAGTCGTCCGAGGTTGCGGCGGGGTTACTAAGTCGTCAAGCGGCGACCAGCCCAATCCAAATGGTGACCTTCTCATTTTTTAATCTCCTTTCCGTATTTGGCGGCTTGCTCCTTAACGTAATTTTCAGAGACAACGCGCCGTTCCACCGTGACACCGCTGTTAGCATTCTTGCTGGCTAAGGTGCTCTCGACCGCCTCGAAGATATATTCCTTGAAGACAATCCTAACCTTTAGCCTTGCCGCCTTGAACGCCGCCATTAACACCGCGTTTGCAATGTCGCTACCCGATATGCCGTCGTACTTGCTGGCTAGCTCGTCAATGTCAACGTTGTTAGGCATCGTCGGCAAGAGGTAATGGCTCCAAAGTTTTTTGCGACAATCGAGGTCGGGCAACTTGAATTCAATGTGCGTGGAGATTCGCCGCATGAACGCCGGGTCGAAGTTTGAAATAAAATTCGTCGCGAAGATTACGAAGTCTTGATAGTCGTTCATAATCATCAGCATAACCGAACGCGTCTGATTAACGCTGACATCGGTCGCGCTTGTCATGTTGGTTACGCGCTTGCTTAGGATAGCGTCCGCCTCGTCGAAGAACAAAATACTGCCCGAAGCCTTTGCCGCCTCGAATGCCTTGCGAATGTTCTTTGGAGTCTCGCCCACGTACTTTGACTCAATGTCCGCGTAGTTGACGACAAGAATCTTTCTGCCGAGGTGCTTAGCGATTGCATGAGCCGCCATAGTCTTGCCAGTGCCGGGCGCACCGTAAAGATTGATTCCGATTTGCCGCGACTGCTTGAAAACTTTTTGTAAGCCCCAAGTCTCGAAGACAAGCTTGCTGTTGTCCGCGTAGTTTGCAACGTCCAATATCTTATCTTTGACTGAACGAGGCAAAATTATCTCGTCGAATGACCAACGCGGCTCTTCAGGGATAAATTCAATCGGAGACTCCTTGCTCCGGCGTGACGTGTGGATTTCCTCTTCAGCTTGTCGCTCGTCGTCGGGCGTGATTCGTCGTCCTATTCCCATTAGCATCACTCCTTTCGAAATTATTTTATCACGCCGTATCCGTCTGCTGTCAACTACCTGCGAGGTAAGCAATAAAAAAATCCCGCCGCATTGACGGGAGAAAGTTTTACGTTCAAAGGTTCTTGCAGATAATCTCGGTGACTTGCTCGGTGCCGACCTTCTTAAAGCCGTCTGTGTAAATGTCAGCGGTGCGCCAGCCGTCAGCCAACGTCTTATCAATCGCCGCCTCGATAGCCTTAGCCGCATCCTCAGCCTTGAGACTGTAGCGCAGGAGCATCGCCGCGCTTAGTATCGTGCCCATCGGGTTGGCAAGGTCTTTGCCGGCAATGTCGGGTGCGGAGCCGTGAATCGGTTCGTAAAGGCTGGTGAGCAATCCGATTGACGCGCTGGGCATTAAACCTATCGACCCGCCGATAACAGCCGCCTCGTCGCTCAAGATGTCGCCAAAGATATTGTTCGTAACGATAACATCGAACTGCTTCGGGTTGAGGACGAGTTGCATTGCCGCGTTGTCAACGTAAAGATGATTCAGTTCAACGTCGGGGAAGTCCTTCGCCACCTCGACGACGACTTTGCGCCACAGACGACTTGCCGCCAGCACGTTAGCCTTGTCGACCGAAGTCACCTTGCCGCGACGAAGTTTAGCAGTCTCAAATGCAAGGCGCGTGATTCGTTCAATCTCAGGCACGGAATAAATCTCGGTGTCCCATGCTTGCTCAATGCCGTCCTTAGTCTCCGATTCGCAACGAGATCCGAAATAAATTCCGCCGACCAGTTCACGCACGATTAGCAAATCAGAGCCGCCGACGAGTTCAGGCTTAAGCGGCGACGAGTTAATCAATTCGGGATAAACTTTCGTCGGGCGCAGGTTCGCGAACAATCCAAGCCCTTTGCGCAATCCGAAGATAGCTTTCTCCGGTCTCAAGTGCACGGGCAAGCTATCCCACTTCTTACCGCCGACCGCACCGAATAACACGCCGTCAGCCGCCTTGCACGCGTCGAGGGCTTCATCAGTCAAGGGCGTGCCGAACTTTTCATAAGACGTGCCGCCCGCGTCGCGAGTCTCGAACGTCAAGCCGAGCTTAAACTTCGCGTCGACCTTCTTAAGCACCTCGACAGCGGAGGCGGTTATCTCTTGCCCGATGCCGTCGCCGGGAATTACGATAATTTTCTTCATGAGCTTACACCTTCCCCGCCAAGATTTTGTAACCGTTGATTCTGTCTTCTGCGTCTCGTTGAGTCTTCTCGAAGAGTGCTTGCGCCGCGTCGGGGAAATTGCGCTTGAGTGACGAGTAACGAACCTCGCCCATAAGGAATTCTTGGAACTTGGAGAAGTCCGGCTCCTTGCTATCGAGCGTGAACTTGCCATTGACGGGATTATATCTCCAGTTTGCCCAATAACCACACTGCACAGCTAACTTGCCTTCCAACTGACTTGAACCCATGCCCTTTCTAATGCCGTGATTAATGCAGGGCGCGTAGGCGACAATCAATGACGGTCCGGGATAAGCTTCAGCCTCCGTGATAGCCTTAAGCAGCTGATTCTGGTCAGCTCCCATCGACACTTGCGCCACGTAGACATAGCCATAACTCATCGCCATCTTGCCTAAGTCCTTCTTGCGAGTCTTCTTACCGGTCGCCGCGAATTGAGCAATCGCCGCCGCAGGTGTCGCCTTAGAGGCTTGCCCGCCCGTATTGGAATAAACTTCCGTATCGAAGACAAAAACGTTAATGTCCTCGCCGCTCGCTAAGACGTGGTCAAGTCCGCCGTAACCAATGTCATAAGCCCAACCGTCGCCGCCGAGTATCCATTGACTGCGCTTAACGAAGAAGTCCCGATTGTTATAAATCTTATTCAGCAAAGCATCATCGCCACGTTGAGCCTCAAGGATTGCCGTCAACTTATCGGCACGTTCGCGAGTGTTGTCGCTTACGTCTCGATTGTTTTTCCACTCCTTCAACGCCGCTTGCAAGTCTGCGGAAAGATTTTCATTGGCAAGAGCCGCCTCAACGTCGCTGGCAAGTGATTCACGAATCGCCTTGACGCCTAAGAACATTCCAAGCCCGTACTCGGCGTTGTCCTCGAAAAGTGAATTGCCCCACGCCGGACCGTGTCCAGATTGATTCTTCGTGTAGGGCATGGCAGGAGCCGATGCGCCCCAGATTGACGAACAGCCCGTTGCGTTGGCAATCATCATTCTATCGCCGAACAGTTGCGTTAAAAGTTTTGCGTAAGGCGTTTCACCACAGCCCGCGCAAGCTCCGCTGAATTCAAATAGTGGCTGTTCAAATTGACTGCCAATGACGGTCGTCTTCTTAGTTGGGTTAGCTTTTGCCGCGAGCTTAACGCCGTAATCAAAATATTTTTGGCGAGCCTGTGCGGCGTCGTCGAACTTCACCATAGTCAACGCTTGCTTAGGACAAACCTGAGCGCAGTTGCCACAGCCTAAGCAGTCAAGCGTAGACACGGCGATTGTAAGGTTGTACGCGCCACGAGAAATCTTTGACGGGATAGAGTCCATGCCTTCGGGAGCGTTCTTGAGTTCTTCGGGCGTCGTGAGCACAGGACGAATCGCCGCGTGCGGGCAGACGAACGAACATTGATTGCAACCTATGCACTTCGACTTATCCCACTGCGGAACTTTGATAGCCGTGCCGCGTTTCTCGTAAGCCGTGCCGCCAACAGGGAACGTGCCGTCCGCCAACTCAACGAACTTGCTTACGGGCAAGGCGTCACCCTCTTGACGGTTCATGACGTTTTGAATGTCCGTAATGAATTCGGGCGGATTGTCTTGCTTTAAGTTGCGGTTCATGCTGGTATCGTCGATGTCCCACGTGCTCAAGTCAACCTTGTGCAAAGCGTTAATGCCTTGGTCAATCGCGCCGCAGTTCATGTCGACGACGTTTTGCCCCTTCGAGCCGTAAGACTTCTCCACAGCGTCCTTGAGGTATTTAACAGCCTCATCAATCGGAATGATATTAGCGAGCTTAAAGAACGCCGCCTGCATGACCATGTTAAAGCGTCCGCCTAAACCGAGTTCGCCCGCAATCTTAACCGCGTTGACGGTATAGACGTTTATCTCGTTGTCGATAATGTAGCGTTTCATGTAAGGCTTAAGCTTCTTGCCGAGTTTCTCGTCGCTCCAGTCGGTGTTAAGCAGGAAGGTGCCGCCGCGTTTCAAGCCCGCAATCAAATTGTAGTGGTGCACGTAGCTTTTTTGTGAACAGCTTACGAAGTCGGGCTTAGTAATCAGATAAGGCGAGGTTATCGGGAGCTTGCCGAAGCGTAGGTGGCTCATGGTGATGCCGCCGGACTTCTTAGAGTCGTAAGCAAAGTAAGCCTGTGCATAAAGGTCGGTGTTGTCGCCGATGATTTTAATCGCGGACTTATTCGCGCCAACAGTGCCGTCCGAGCCGAGTCCCCAGAACTTACAAGCCGTCGTACCTTCGGGCGTCAAGTCAACGTCATGATAAGCCGTCGTCAATGATTTATGCGATACGTCGTCATTGATTCCGATTGTGAATCCGTTCTGCGGCGAATCCTTCTTCAGCTCGTCGAAAATCGCAAGCATTTGTTCGGGGGTAGTGTCCTTGCCGCCAAGTCCAAAGCGTCCGCCGACGATAACGGGCTTGATGTCTGAATCATAGAAGGCTGACTTCACATCGAGATAAAGAGGTTCGCCGATTGAGCCGCTTTCCTTCGTGCGGTCGAGGACTGCAATCTTCTTAACAGTCTTCGGGATTGCGTTAAGGAAGTGTTTGACGCTGAACGGGCGATAGAGGTGCACATTAACCACACCGACTTTATCGCCGCGAGCATTGAGGTAGGCCGCCGCCTCGTTAGCCGTTTGACAGCCTGAACCGATTGCAATGATGATTCGTTCGGCATCGGGTGCGCCGCTGTAGTCGAAGACATGATGAACGCGTCCGGTTATCTTGCCGAGCTGAGCCATAGTCTCTTCCACGAGGTCGGGCAAGGCGTCGTAATTGTTATTGACGGTCTCGCGAATCTGGAAGTAGACGTCGGGATTAGTCGCTGTGCCGTGCATTACTGGATGGTCGGGATTGAGTGCATTGCGGCGGAACTTGTCAACGGCGTCGAAGTCGAGAACCTTAGCTAAGTCGGCGTAGTCAATCACTTCAACCTTTTGAATCTCGTGCGACGTGCGGAATCCGTCGAAGAAGTTTATAAACGGAATGCGCCCTTTAATCGCGACGAGATGAGCCACCGCCGATAAGTCCATGACTTCCTGAACGCTAGCCTCGGCTAACATTGCGCAACCCGTTTGACGAGCCGCCATTACGTCTTGATGATCGCCGAAGATACTAAGCGTCGACGTTGCCAAAGCTCTGGCGGACACGTGAAAGACTCCAGGCAGGAGTTCACCAGCAATCTTGTACAGGTTAGGAATCATCAGCAAGAAGCCCTGCGACGCGGTGTAAGTCGTAGTCAATGCTCCCGCCTGCAACGAGCCATGAACTGTGCCAGCCGCACCGCCTTCCGATTGCATTTCCACCAAGCGAACCTTCTGCCCGAAAATATTTTTGACGCCACGAGCCGCCATAACGTCGACATCTTCAGCCATAGGCGAGGACGGAGTTATCGGATAAATCGCGGCAACGTCCGTGAACGCGTAAGAGATATACGCCGCCGCCTGATTGCCGTCCATCGTCTTCATTTTCTTTGCCATATGCTTTCAAAAGTCTCCTCTCAATAAATTGCACGGAATTATATCACGCGGTTATAAAAATGTAAAATGCTTAGCTTTCCCCTTGACAAGATAGAAGTTCAATGCGGTATAATGTGCGCAAATTTATTTGGGAGGGATTCTTATATGGCATCGGTTCCGAAGAAAATTTGGCAGGACAGCTACCAACTCTACATCGACGGGCAGTGGCGCGACGCTGAAGGCTCCAAGACTTTCGACGTGTACAACCCCGCCAACGGTGAGTTCATGTGCAAAGTTGCCGCCGGTAGCAAACAGGACGTTGACGACGCTGTTAAGGCGGCGTGGAAGGCGTTCCCTGCGTGGAAAAAGACTTCGCCCGTCGAACGCGCAACTATCCTGCTTAAGATTGCCGACATCATCGACGCTAACCGCGAGCATTTGGCAATGATTGAGACGCTCGACAACGGCAAGCCCATTCGCGAGACCATGAACATTGATATTCCAATGGGTTCCGACCACTTCCGCTACTTCGCGGGCGTCATTCGTGCCGAGGAAGGTTCAGCAACCGTCATCGACGAAAATACCTTGAGCCTTATCCTCAACGAGCCGATTGGTGTCGTCGGTCAAATCGTCCCTTGGAACTTCCCTTACCTTATGGCGGCGTGGAAATTGGCACCGGCTTTGGCAACGGGCAACTGCATTGTCTTTAAGCCGTCAAGCACAACAAGCTTAAGCGTCCTTGAACTCATGAAGCTTATCCAAGATGAACTGCCGCCCGGCGTCCTCAATATCGTCACGGGTTCAGGCGGCAAGACTGGTCAATATCTCCTCGACCACCCCGACATCACCAAGCTTGCGTTCACGGGTTCGACGGAGGTCGGTTACTCTGTGGCTAAGGCGGCGGCTGATAAACTCATTCCCGCGACGTTGGAACTGGGCGGCAAGTCCGCTAACATTTACTTTGACGATTGCAACTTCGACAAGGCGATTGACGGCGCGTGCTTAGGTATTCTCTTCAATCAAGGGCAAGTGTGCTGTGCCGGCTCGCGTATCTTCGTGCAGGATACGATTTACGATAAATTCCTTGCCGCGCTTAAAGCTAAGTTCGAGTCAGTCAAAGTCGGCTTGCCTTGGGAAGCTGATACACAGATGGGCAGTCAGATTGACAATCGTCAGCTTGAAAAGATTTTGAACTACGTGGAAATCGGCAAGGCTGAAGGCGCAAAAGTCATCACCGGCGGCAAGCGTGCAGTCGTCGAAGGCGGCGAGAACGGAGCCTTCATGCAACCAACGTTGATTGCCGACGTGAATAACTCCATGCGTATCGCATGTGAAGAAATCTTCGGGCCTGTCGCAGTCGTTATCAAGTTCCACGATGAAGAAGAGGTCATCAAGCAAGCCAACGATAGCGAATACGGCTTGGGCGGAGCTGTCTGGACGCAGGACATCAATCGGGCGTTGCGTGTGGCTCGTGCTATCGAGACGGGTCGCATGTGGATTAATTGCTATAACTCGCTCCCAGCGGGCGCACCGTTTGGCGGCTACAAGAAATCGGGCATTGGTCGCGAAACTCACAAGCTCATCTTGAACGCTTATACACAGAAGAAAAATATCTTCATCAGCCTTGACGAAAAACCGAGCGGTCTCTACTAAAATTTTTACAACCAACGAAAGAAAACGCCTTCCAAGGTCTGGAGGGCGTTTTTATTTTGCTCTTTATTGACGAAAAAGCCCTGCGGCGTTAAGATTAAGTTGTCAAACATTAATCTAAGCACGGCGCAGAGCCTTTCCGATTCAGAAGTCTAACACGCTCGCGCCGCGCTGTCAACGAAAGGCGGAGTGTCTATGGAAGTCACGATTTACAAAATTACCTGCAAACTCAACGGTTTGGGCTATATAGGAGCAACTAACAATTTTGAACGTCGCATGGCTCAACATCGTCGAAGTAAAGCAAACACCTACATTGCCAAAGCGATTCACGAGCACGGCTGGAAAAACTTCAAAAAGGAAATCCTTGAATTTTGCCGCGAAGAAATTGCGGATGAGCGTGAAATTTACTGGATTAAAGAATTGGGGACAAAACACCCGAACGGCTACAACATGACCATTGGCGGCGAACATCATAATTT
Organism: Selenomonadaceae bacterium; assembly: GCA_017534385.1. Taxonomy (GTDB): domain Bacteria; phylum Bacillota; class Negativicutes; order Selenomonadales; family Selenomonadaceae; genus Quinella. The sequence continues at coordinate 41,252 of JAFWCT010000001.1, read as the reverse complement.
TTGGAAGTCGCCCGAAGAGTTATTTAACCAGTCGTTGAAGTTCAGAAAAAACACCGCTTACCCATGCATCCAAGCGGAACTCGACAAACGAATGATAACGCGAACGGCTTTTGCGCAAATGCTCGGTGTTCACCAGAATACCGCAACAAATTGGTTGAATGGCAAATATGAACCGACCATATCGACGGCTATTAGGGTTAAAGAAGTGCTCGGCGTCGACATGCCGCTTGAAGAACTTTTCGCTAAAGCGACGGCGCAACAATCCGAATAAAAATTTTTACGGCTAAAGATAAATCCTCTCTCGTATGCTATAATTTGCGAGGGAGGTTTTCTTATGCAAGACAATGACTTCAAAACATATTACGAAGAGCAACGCGAACTACTGCGCGAGGCGTTCGCCGAAATCGGGCAAAAGGCGGAGCTTATCTTGACTGTCGGGCAGTTGCTCATGGAAAACGGTGCTGACACCGCGCAGATAGTCCGAGACATGAAACGGGTTGCGGCATATATGGGAATTGACGCCGAGAAATTTCATTTGCACATAATGTATACTACGCTTTTTCTTCATGTGGGTGATGAGCACCATTCGCACACTTCCTTTAGAAAATGTCCTAAGCATGGGGTCAATATGAGGATAATCTCTGCGGTAAGTCGGCTGACCTGGCGGGCGATGAAAGAACATTACACGATAGACGAGTTCAAAGGCGAGCTTGAAGCCGTTGCCAAACGTCCGCGCTATCCTCATTGGGTGTCAATCTGCGCGGCGGGTTCAGGTTGCGGAGCATTCTGTACTCTGTTTGGTTGCGACTTCAACGCGGCGATTTACACGGCGGTCAGTGCGATTATCGCTAAGATTGTTCAAATGCAATGCGCGGAACGCTTCGGAATCAATCCCTACGTGTCGATGACGTTCGCGGCATTCACGGCGACGATTATCGCTTACCTTACACACTTCTTGCCCACGACGACACCTTGGCACCCGCTTATCGCCGCCGCATTGTTCCTAGTGCCCGGCATCCCGATGATTAACGCCCTAAGCGACATGATTAACACCTATCTAATCAGCGGCGCGGCACGAATCATTCACACGTTGATAATCGTCGGCGCAATGACATTCGGACTAGTCTTTGCAATCGGCATGGCGGACTTCGACTCATTCACGAACTTAGCAATGCTCCCCGACAGCAATTACGGCTTATTCATGGCGGCGGCTGCTATCGGCGCGATGAGCTTTGCAATCTTCTTTAACCTTCCACCGAGACTGTTATTTGCGGCGGCATGTGGCGGAGCTATTTGCGTGTGCACGAGGAACTTTTTTATCTTTGAACTGGGCATGAGTTCAGCCGTCGGCACTTTGGCGGGCGCAACGCTAGTTAGTGTCATTGCTATGGAAGCAGTTCATTGGCTACACACGCCGTCCCTAGTCTTAGTCGTCCCAGCAGTCATTCCGCTTGTCCCAGGCGTGCTTATTTATCGGTTCCTGTTCGCCGTGATAAATATCCGCCGCATAACAGTAGACGAACTCTTATCAGCGATTCAATCGGGCGTCGACGCGCTGTTGATAATCTTAGCAATAGCAATCGGCGCGGCAATGCCTAACATCTTCGCGAGCCGTTCATTTGCACAGCGTAGCAAGGATAAGCAAGAAAAGCTCCTCAATGAGATTTACGAAACGAGGGATTAACGATGACTGAACAGGAGATTATTAATCAAGCCCTTCAGCGACAAATTGACGCTCAAACCGCCAGAATTGATAACGTTTTGGCTAAGGTCGATATGCTAGTCGGAGAAATGCGCGACCGAGATAATCAACGGGTGCAAGACATTCGCGAAATCCGAAATAGTCTTGACGGTATGGGCAAGCACGTCCGCAATCTAACTATCGCGGCGATGGTCGGTATGGGCTCAATGACTATTGCTGGGATTGCCGTTGCCATTTCTATTTTCCTAAAGTGATTGGAGGGGAAAATATGTATAGAAACAAAGAGTACAACCCGTGCGGCGACTTGACGGGTAAGGAACGCGAGCTTTGTGACGAGGCGTCGAAGAATTATTTTAATCTGCCGTTCGTGGAAGTCATGCGGGCAATTTCGATTAAGGCGATTGCTGACCTTGAACACGAAATGAACTTGAGCAACATCGACGCGCTAAAGAATTGGTCGAGCTACAATCTTAACGAGGTCGAGCGGCGGGCTAATCTGAACTTCGACACCTTCACGCCTCTGCAAGCGGGGCTTTGCAAATATCTGGTGCACCTGCTTTACGAGAACCGCTACAACATTCACTACAACGCGTTGATGAATCATTGCCGCACGCTTGATGACGTTGCTTTTACTGAGGAACTTGAGCGCAAGATTAATTCAATCGCGCAGGAGGCAAATCATTTCGCGAGCGTCAACGACCTAATCGGCGAGCTGTGGAATTTTTTAGCGGCTTAGGCTTGCAATTTGGAAATGCGGCTGATATAATTGCACACGTTTTACGGGTTGTGGCTCAGTTTGGTAGAGCACCGTGTTCGGGACGCGGGGGTCGCAGGTTCAAATCCTGTCAACCCGACCAATAACGAAATTTCAACGGCTCCTCGTCATGAGGGGTCGTTTTCCGTTAAGGAGGTTTATTCATGAAAAAGGTTTTAATCGCCGCCGTGATTCTTTTAATCGGCGTGGGCTATGCGGTAGGAAATTACTTCGTTGACTTCGCGTTGAAGCGCGGAGATGATTTATCGCCGCCGAAAGCTTGCGCGAACATTGCCGACCCAAGTTTGAAAGCTCCGCCCATTCCAGACTTTCCCGCAGAAGATTGGACGCTTGAGAGTTTCGACGGCTTGATACTTCACGCAAAAAGATTCACGCCTGCCGAGCCGACTAATCGTTGGGCAATCTTAGTTCACGGCTACGGGCGCGACGGTACTTTTGCTTATGATTACGCAGAAGAGTATCTCAAGCGCGGTTGGAATGTTTTAGTGCCTGACTTGCGGGCGGCGGGCGAGAGTCAAGGGCAATTCATAACAATGGGCGCGTTGGAAAGTCGGGACGTGTTCGGCTGGTCAGAGATGATTTTGACTAAGCAACCCGACGCCAAGATTATTTTGCATGGCGTGTCAATGGGAGCGGCAACCGTCATGATGACAGCCGCCCTTGCCCCGAAGAATTTATGCGCGGTCGTCGAGGATTGCGGCTACACTTCCGCTTATGACATGTTCACGGCTCAGCTTAATAAAATTTTCGGGCTTCCTGAATATCCCGTCATGCCCTGCGCGAACATCGTTTGCAAGTTCAAGACTGGAGTAAAGATTTCGGACGCCGCGCCGCTTGAGGTCGTCGACAAAATCGCGGTGCCGATACTTTTTATTCACGGCGACGCAGATGATTTGGTTCCGTTCGACATGATGGGCAAGCTTTATGACAAGGCGACTGCTCCTAAAGAAAAATTCATCGTGGCAGGTGCGGGTCATGCCGACGCTAAGAGGAAAGACCCCGCCGCTTACTTCGATAAAGTCTTTACGTTCTTGGAGGGGTGCTTATGAAAATCTTTGTGGGCTTAGGCAACCCGACGCCCGAATACGCCGCGACTAAACACAACGTCGGCTTCATGTTGGCTGACAGGCTTGCCGATAAACTTTCTGCGTCCGATTGGCGCGAACGATTTAATGCGTTGGTGGCTGAGACTTTCCTTGACGGCGAAAAGATTTTAATCGTCAAGCCGCAGACGTTCATGAACCTAAGCGGCGAGGCAGTCGCTCCTATCGTGAACTTTTACAAAGTCGACGTGCAAAATCTGGTAGTGGCGCATGACGATATGGACTTGCCGCTTGGAATGATTCGTTTGCGTCCAAAGGGTTCGGGCGGCGGTCATCATGGCATTGAATCGATTATCCAACACCTCGGCGGCGTGCTGAGCTTTCCGCGTGTGCGAATCGGCGTAGGTCGTCCGCCGGCAAATTGGACGGTCAATCATCATGTGCTAAGCCCATTCACGCAAGAGGACGCTGATAAAATTTCTGTTGCCCTTGATGAACTCGTGCCAGCAGTACTTTGCATTTTCAAAGAGGGAATCAATAACGCCATGAACAAATTCAATCCGCGAAAGGTTAAAGCCCATGAACAATCGGATAACAGCTCTGATAACTGATGCGGGCGGCAATATCTTCGACGTGCCAGAGGCTCAAGGCGTCGGACGTGTTGGCGGAAAGTTTTTCAAGCTCAAGCCCGAAGACTTAATCAAGCTTCCCGACTCGGCGGACTTAATGTTTTTGCCAGAGCGTCAAGCAATCGGATTTAAGCGCGGGGAATTCGTCGCGTTAAAGGGGCGGGCAGTGTCAGCGATTTTGCCGCAAGGTTACACGCGGACGCACTTGCCAGCATTCCAAAAAAATTCTCGTGCGCAACTTCTGCCGCTATATGGTTATACTGCCGTCGTCCTGTACAAAGATGAACTGTATGCCGCCGCAATTTACACCGACGAGAATCACAAATGGAATCCGGAGCACTACAACACGCCCGCTTTGAAAAAATTTATCCGCCGTGTCAAGAAGGATTTGCCTAACAATCGAATCGTCGCGCAGGTCGCGAAGTGTTCTTTGGAGTGGCATTGCCTCACCGCGCAGAATTTATTTTATCGGCGTTGGGAATGTGGAATCCCGACTTCGCCGACGTGCAATGCGAATTGTCTTGGCTGTATATCGTTGCAGGCGGCGGAGTGTTGTCCGAGTCCTCAAAGCCGAATCACCTTTAAGCCGACAGTCGAGGAGATTGCTGACGTTGGGATTTATCATTTGAATCACGCGCCCGAAGGAATTATCAGCTTTGGGCAGGGTTGCGAGGGCGAGCCGTCACTTATGGCGGAAAATATTTCTGCGGCGATAAAAAAAATTCGTGCGACGACTTCACGCGGGCAGATTAACATCAACACGAATGCGGGCTTCACGGCGGGAATAAAAAAAATCGTCGACGCGGGCTTGGACTCAATGCGCGTTTCGATTATCAGTGCAGACGCCGACAACTACCAAAAATATTATCGCGCAGGTTACAAACTTGACGCCGTGAAGAATTCTATCCGTTATGCCTTGGATAAAAATGTTCACGTCTCGTTGAATATGCTGTACATGCCCGGATTCAATGACCGCGAGTCCGAATTTGCCGCGTGGAAAAGTTTCTTGGAAGAATTGCCCGTGCAGATGATTCAAGTCCGCAACCTCAATTATGACCCCGACGAATTCTTTGCCGTCATGCCGCCCGATGATAATTTCCTCGGAACGAAGAGATTTCTGCGCGAAATCCAAAAGATTTTCCCCGAACTGACAATCGGGAACTTCAGCCACTACTTAACGAACGAATAATTTTGCCATTGCCCGTCGAGGGCTTTTTTTATTGCTCAATCGTGTATATGAAAATTCCCCCATGCCCCTCCGAATCAGTTTCAAGCTTTAATTTTGCCGCTCAGCGTGTTAAAATCGTCTCCGAGGTGATTTTCAATGGCGAAAAAACATTTTTACGATTATATCAAGTCTTCAAAGAACGAACCAGCCCTTGTACACTACTTTGCTAACTATTTTAAGATTCTCAACTTCGATTCAACCAATTATATCGACCTTTACACTCCTGAAATCTTTTTCGAGTTCAAAACTGATGAAAACTTTAAAAATCATCACGCATTAGCTAAAACTGTCGCTCAAGCTCTCTATTACGCTAAAAGATTGTATTCCGGCGAAGACCCTAGACCCCTTAGCCCTTATATTTCCGTCGTTACTAAAGATTTCGGCTCATATTTCGAGACTAATACCTTTTTTGACTTCTACAGCAATAAAAATCGCTACGATTGGGCTTTGCCGCCCTCTTCTCCTTGCAAAATTCTTGTTTCCGACCTTACAAACTCTAAAATCATCACAGACGCGATTATTTATGACTTCGCGAACGTTTCTGATGAAATTAAATTCGTAACCAATATTGAACGCATTAGGAAAAAAACTAGCAAATTCGAGAAAAAAATCATAACGCCTAATAATTTTGACGCCATTTTTAATTATTGGCAAAGTTTGTTCGGCGACGCCGTTAAAAATTCTCATAAGCCGTCAGAATACTTCATAACCGACATTGAAGGCGATAAATCAGAAATTATCGGTTCAAAAGTCGTTTTTCACATGACCGACGGCAAAAAAATCTACAAACCGATTGATATTGACGCTTACAAAGCTTTTTGGAGCCAATACGAGAAAATTCGCAATCACAACACGATTATTTCAGTTCGTCAGCGTATGGACAGGATGACCGAAGAAAATTTGCGCCGTTTTACCGGTGAATTTTATACGCCGAAACTTTTTGCCGATAAAGCAGTTGAATATCTTCAAAAAACCGTCGGCGACTGGTGGAAAGATGAAAATTTTCGCCTTTGGGACATGGCAGCGGGCACGGGCAATCTTGAATTCTCTTTGCCGGAAGAATCGCTCGCCAAATGCTATATTTCTACGCTGAATAAAGACGAAGCAGCCTATTGCGCGAAAACTTTTTCTGCCGCAACGTGTTTTCAATACGATTTTTTGAATGACGACGCCGATAAATTGCCAGAAAACCTTAAAAACGACCTTGCAAACCCAAATATTAAATGGATTATCTTCATTAATCCGCCTTACGCCACTGGAAATGACGGAAGACGCATTAAATCAAGTAAAAGCGGAGTTTCAGAAACTTTAATTAAAAGAAAAATGATAGAAGAAAAACTTCAAAGCGCAAGCCTAGAATTATTTAGCCAATTTATCTATAGAATCAGCAATGAGTTTGCAAATCGGATAGCTTATCTAGGAATTTTTTCTAAGCTTAAATATATAAGTAGCGAACGTGAAAAACTTTTCCGAGATAAAATCTTCAGATATAAGTTTGAACGTGGCTTTGTATTCAATTCTAAGAATTTTAATGGTTGCAATGCGAGTTTTCCTGTTGGATTTTTAATTTGGAACCTCAGCGAGCATATTTCATTGGAAAAACAAGAAATTAAGCTTGAGGTTTGGGATAATTATAAAAATATCTTAGTCAGACCTGCTGTTAAAACTTTTTCAACCAAAAATACTGAAGAACTTCTTAATAAATGGATTGACCGCCCGCGCCCAACAATAAAAATGCCGCCAACGTCTGACGGATTTAATTTTTCTACTGAAGGTAAAATTGTTCGCTCAGATTTAGTTGCGGAAGGCTTTTTAGCTTCGTTAATGTGCACGGCAACTGATTTTTCACATCAAAATTATACAGCATTATTCTCTGCGCCTTATATAAATACTGGAGCATTTTCAATTACGCCGGAGAATTTTGAAGAGGCAATGATAGTACACATGGTGCGGCGATTGCCGAAAGCGACGTGGTTAAATGACCGCGACCAATTTTTACAGCCGAACAAGCCGTTGAGCCGCGAATTTATAGTTGATTCGGTGATATGGAGTTTATTTTCAGCATCGAACCAGACATCGAGCCTACGCGACGTAGAATACGAAGGAGAAATTTATCAGATAAGGAATAATTTTTATCCGTTCGAGGTTTCGGAGGTAAAAACTTGGGAATGCACATTGCCGGCAATAAAAGAACGTCTAAATTCGGCGACGGAGGACAGATTTGCGGCGAAATGGCTAAAAAATAACCGCTTAGACCTTTCGCGGGAGGCTTTAGCGGTTTTAAATGCTGGTCGGGAGATATACAAGCGATTTTACGCGGAGTTAGAGAAATTAGACGTTGAGCGTTGGAAAATATCGGATTGGGACGCGGGCTGGTATCAAATCCGCATGAGTTTAGGAATTTCAATAGATTTATCGGAGTTGAGCAAGAAATTGGAGCCGCAAATTTACGAATTGGGCTTTTTGCGCGACGAGGTTATAAAATTTACTTGAAAAAGAACGGTGAAAATCGCTATAAAACAGAGCGAAGACGCCGCAATAAAATATATGGAGGTAAAATAAATGCCAATAAACCCAAAACACGCAGGCGACGCGCCGAAATTGGAAAAAGTTGAGCCGGTCGAAGAAGTTTTCATACCAGAGGAACCGAAATGGTCTTTGGACGAAATAATTTTGCCCGACGAGGTCAGGAATCAAATTTTAGACGTGGCAACCTACGCTGACAACTCGCACAGAGTTTTTGAGATGTGGGGCTTCAAGCGCACGCATAAATTTTCGCGCAGAATTGGAATCAATCTTTACGGTGCGCCCGGTACCGGCAAGACTATGGCGGCTCATGCAATCGCCCACGAACTCGGCAGAAAGATTCTTGTCGTCAACTACGCGGACATTGAGTCAAAGTACGTCGGCGAGACTCCAAAGAATATTCGCAAGGCATTCGAGGCGGCGAAGAAGACGAATAGTATTCTTTTCTTTGACGAGGCGGACGCAATCTTAAGCAAGCGTGTGACTAACATGACGCAAGCAGTTGATGTCAGCGTGAATCAGACGCGTTCGGTTATGCTAATGCTGATGAATGAGTTCCAAGACTTTATCCTTTTCGCAACGAACTTTATCTCAAACTTTGACCCGGCGTTCATGCGCAGGATTTCAATCCACGTCAAGTTCACATTGCCTGACCTCGATTGCCGCAAAAAACTTTGGCGCATGTACACGCCGCCCGAACTGCCAAATAACATTGATTTTGACGAGCTAGCTAAGAAGTTCGACGGAATAAGCGGTTCGGACATTTCAAACGCAATATTAAACGCCGCCTTCAAAGCCGCCCGCCTTAAAGTCGACGAACTTGACAAAGCTTTAGTCTTCGAGGCGGTGGAAAATATTTTGGCTAGCAAGAGAGCCAATGCCGCGAATATCTGATATAATCGACGAAAATTTTTAAGAGGTGACAGCATTAATGAGAGCAACACAACTTTACGCGCCGACGCTGAGAGAATCACCCGCCGAGGCAGAACTCATAAGCCATAAGCTAATGTTCCGCGCAGGATTCATTCGCAAGGCGGCAGGCGGCATTTATTCTTACTTGCCGTTGGGCTGGCGGACGATGAAAAAAATCATGCAAATCATTCGCGAGGAAATGGACGCTAAGGGCGGACAAGAAATCATGATGCCGATAACGCAACCGGCGGAACTTTGGAAAGAGTCGGGGCGTTGGAGTGTCTACGGCGATGAAATGATGCGCCTTAAAGACCGTCATGGCAGAGAGTTCGCCCTTGGTCCCACACATGAAGAGATGATTACAACTTTGATTCGCGACGAGGTGCGCTCCTACAAGCAACTGCCGCTAATGCTCTATCAGATTCAAAATAAATATCGTGATGAGATACGACCGCGCTTCGGGCTGATGAGGAGTCGCGAATTTGTCATGAAAGACCTTTACTCCTTTGACCGCGACGTTGACGGCATGAACATTTCCTACGACAAGATGTACGACGCTTACAGCAGGATATTCACGCGTTGCGGGCTGAAGTTCCGCGCAGTCGAGGCTGATAACGGGGCAATCGGCGGCGGACATTCGCACGAGTTCACAGTCTTAGCTCCCAGCGGCGAAAGTAGCATTGCTTACTGCGAGGCTTGCAACTTTGCCGCCAGCGACGAGAAAGCTGAGCTTAAAGTTATCAATGCCGAACCGGAAGAGCTTCGCCCGCTTGAAAAAGTCAAGACGCCCGATTGTCATACGATTGAGCTTGTCAAAAACTTTTTAGGCGTGCCGATTGAGAAGACGATTAAAGCCGTTGCGTTCATGGATGACGATGAGCGATTGATTCTGACCTTCGTCAGAGGCGACCACGAGGTAAACGAGATTAAAGTCCTCAACGCCGTCGAGGGCGCGAATCATCTTTACATGGCGGGCGACAAGTTGATTGAGGCGGCGGGCGGTTGTGCAGGCTTCATGAGTCCGATTGGCTTAAACGACAAGGCAATTATCGTTGTCGACCAAAGCGTAATGCTTATGTCCAATGCCGTAGCCGGTGCCAATGAAGTCGACGCACACTTTATAAACGTGACGCCTAAAAGGGACTTCGACGCGGGCAAGATTATCGTTGCGGATATTCGCATGGTGCAGGCGGGCGACCCTTGTCCACATTGCGGCAAGCCTTTGAGCATGACACGCGGCATTGAGGTCGGGCAAGTCTTCACGCTCGGCAAGAAGTATTCCGAGGCATTGCACGCAACTTTCCTCGACGAGGACGGCTCTACGAAACCTTTTGAGATGGGTTGCTACGGTATCGGCGTCGGGCGGACGATGGCTGCGACTATTGAACAGAATAATGACGCGGACGGAATCATTTGGACGCGGGCGATTGCTCCGTTTGAAGTGGTCGTGGTACCAGTCAACGTTAAGGACGATAAGCAACTTGCACTTGCCGAAGAGATTTACAACGAGCTTAAGGCGGCGGGCGTCGACGTTCTGATTGACGACAGGCGGGAACGTGCCGGCGTCAAGTTCAAAGACTGCGACCTTATCGGCTATCCTCTACGCGTGACGATTAGCCCGAAGACTTTGGACAGCGGCAACGTTGAAATTAAGGTTCGTCGTAGCGGAGAGTTCATGAACTTTGCTCGCGGCGAATGCGTTAAAAAGATTTTGGAACTGCTGGAGACGCTTTGATATGAGAACTGCATTGACGATAGCCGGTTCTGATTCATCGGGCGGCGCGGGCATTCAAGCCGACTTAAAAACGTTTTTGGCTAACGGCGTCTACGGCATGAGCGCGATAACCGCTTTGACTGCACAGAATACTTGCGGGGTGCGTGCCGTGCTGAACTCAACGCCGGAATTTTTATGCGACCAACTCGACGCAATCTTTGAGGACATCTTCCCCGACGCGATTAAGATTGGCATGGTGTCTTCGGCTGAGCTGATTGAAGTTATCGCCGACCGCTTGAAGTTCCGCAAGGCAAAAAATATCGTCGTCGACCCGGTGATGATTGCTACGAGCGGCGCACGCTTGATTGACGATGACGCCGTTAAGACATTGGAGACGAAACTTTTTCCACTAGCAACACTTATCACGCCGAACTTGCCCGAACTCGAAACGATTGCCGCTACTGACGACATGGAACGCGGCGCGAAGAAAATCTTTGAGCAATACGGCTGTGCAGTCTTGGCTAAGGGCGGGCACGGTCATAACGACGCTAACGATTATTTTTATAACGGCGCAAGTCAATGGTTCTATGGAAGACGCATTGACACGGCGAACACTCACGGCACAGGTTGCACGCTTAGTTCAGCGATTGCCGCGAACCTCGCTAAGGGTTACGACTTAAAGGCGTCAATCGGTCGGGCAAAGAGTTATCTGACTGGTGCATTGTCTACGGGCTTAAACCTCGGCAAAGGTAGCGGACCGCTTGACCACGGATTTAACCTGCGCGGCGCGGACTTCAACGACTAAGGAGGCGATTGACTTGCGAATAGCTTATGCGCAAATGAAAGTAGCGGCGGGGCACCCTGACCTCAACACAAAAAAAATTCTGCGATTGATTGACGAGGCACGGACTCAGGGCGCAGGCATGATAATCTTTCCGCACACGTCGATTTCGGGGCAAATGCTCGGCGCGGCGACTAGGGAACAAAAAACTTTCTTCGAGGAATGCAAAGCTTACGAGGAAGAAATTATCGCGGCGAGTGAAAATATCCGCGTCGTACTCGATAGCAAACAATTCGACGGCTTTAATATAAAAACTTCTTCCAAGCCGTTCAGCATTAACGACGAACTTACTGACGACAAGATTAATTGTCCAGTGATTCAAGTTGGTTGCGTCGGCGTGCAGAACACTGGCAAGACGGTTTACACGTTCGACGGAAGGAGCGCAGTTTATAATTCAAAAGGCAAAGTCGTTCAGCGTGCCGAGCCGTTCAAAGAGTGCTTGAACTTCATTGAAACTGATGAGATTGACAACATGCCCGCGATTACTCTTCCCAACGTCAGCGAGGCGGAAAAGATTTATCAAGCGATAAGCTACGGCGTCAAAGAGTTCCTCGCGCAAATCGGCATGAGCAAGGTTGTTATCGGCGTCTCTGGCGGCATTGATTCAGCGGTTGCCGCCGCGCTTTATGTTAAAGTCCTCGGCGTGGATAATGTCTACCTAGTCAACATGCCGAGCCGTTTCAACTCCGCCACAACAAAAAATCTCAGCGAACAGCTCGCTAAGAACCTCGGTTGCAAATATTTCGTCGTGCCTATTCAAGAGTCGGTTGATTGGACGGTTAAACAACTCGAAGGCGTCGGCTTGAACGTGTCTAGCTTTGTTAAGGAGAACATTCAAGCCCGCGACCGTAGCGCAAGGATTTTGGCGGCGATTGCGGCTTCAATCGGCGGAGGCTTCACCTGTAACGCTAATAAGGCTGAATCAACCGTCGGATACGCCACGCTTTACGGCGATGAGGCAGGCTTCCTTAGTGCGCTGGCTGACTTGTGGAAGTTTCAAGTCTATGACTTGGCTCGATACATGAACGCGGAAATTTACGGTCGCGAAGTCATTCCGCAGGGAATTATCGACATTGTGCCCAGTGCGGAACTTTCAACGGCTCAAAACGTCGACGAGGGCAAGGGCGACCCCTTACACTATCCTTATCATGATTATTTGTTCCGAGCCTTCGCCGAACTTAGCTTGACGCCCGAAGAGATTTTGAATTGGTACGCGGCGGGCACGCTTGAAGAGAATATCGGTTGTGCGTCTGGTCTCGTCGAAAAGTATTTCTCAACGCCGCAAGAGTTCATTGCCGACCTTGAGCGGTGGTGGCGACAGTTCAAGGGCATGGGCGTCGCGAAACGTATTCAATCGCCGCCGATACTCGCCGTGACCGATTGTCCTTATGGAGCACGCGCCGAATCTCAAAACGGCGTGCATTTCACGAAGAAATATCTTGAACTCAAAGACAAGTTGCTTAATCGTTAAAGTTCATGGCGTGGACGGCTTGCCCAATGCAAATCCCGCCGTCATTAGGTGGAATCATCGAATGCCGCAAGACTTTTAAGCCGCGTCGTCGAAGATTCCCCGCCGTCAACGAACTTAACAACGAATTTTGGAAAACGCCGCCGCTCAATGCGACGGTTTTTATTTTTGTCTTATGGCTCAAGTCTTCAGCAACCTGAGCTGTCATCTCGGCTAAGCTCACGTGGAAAAGCCTCGCCAAGTCGCAAGTGTCTTCGCCGTTGAGTCGTCGCGTTAAGATGTCGTCGAAGATTTTATCCGTCGTCGTGAACGTTGCGTGGAAATTTTTATCCGAACGCTCTGCGCAGGCTTGCAACCTCATAGCGGCTTCGCCCTCGTAACTTGAGACTTTGCAAACGTCAAGGACAGCTGCAACCGCATCGAACAATCTGCCAACACTCGTCGAAGGCACGCAGTTAAGATTGTTATCAAGCAAGAACTTCTGCCCGCTAAGTTCGGCGTCGGAGGCAAGGTTGAGTTCGCGGGCAAGGCTAATGTCCTTCATGAGGGCAACGGCAATCCTCCAACCCTCGCGGGAAGACTTATCGCCGCCAGCTTGCCTGAACGGTGTAATCGACGCGACGCGCTCGAAGTGATTTGCATTGCAGATAAAGAACTCGCCGCCCCAAATCGTTCCGTCGGTACCGTAGCCTGTGCCATCGAATGTCACGCCGATAACTTCATGCTGATTGTTCTCCGCCATGCAACTCAAGACGTGCGCATAATGATGTTGAACTTTTATCAAGGGCAAGTCGTAAGCAGTGGCAAGCTCCATGGCAAAGGCAGTCGTCTGATAGCGCGGGTGCAGGTCGCAAGCAATAACTTCGGGGAGAATCTCCAAAAGGTCACTCATGCGGCGAATCGAATTCCTAAGGACTTCAACCGTGCGCAAGTCGCTAACGTCTCCGATATACGGCGAGGCGTAAAATAAATCGTTCTTGGCAAGGCAAAAGGTGTTCTTGAGTTCGCCGCCGATAGCAAGCACTGAACCTTTGCCGCGATAAAAAATTGGCAGAGGAGCATATCCACGACTGCGCCGAATCATTGACGGCTTATTGTCAACGAAGTCCATAACGGAATCATCAGCGCGTAAGAGGATTTGTCGGTTGTGACTAAGGACGGCATCGCATTCGAGATTCGTCAAGGCGTCGTCGTCATCTATAGTGATTGGCACGCCCGAAGGATTGCCGCTAGTCATGATGAGTGCGTCGGGGAAGTCGTCAAGCTCGTCTGGCAAGTCGAAGATAAGCATATGCAACGGCGTATAAGGTAGCATGACACCGAGACGATTAATCTGTGGCGCGACATTCTCAGCAATACTAGTCCCAAGTCCCCAGTCCCTTTTCCCTACCAAAACTATTGGTTTAGCCGGGCTGTCAAGGAAAGCTTCTTGGGCGTCGGTTAAGAGGCATTCACGGCGAACGGCAGCAATATCTTTGAACATGACGGCAAAAGGTTTGGTCGGACGCGTCTTTGAGTTGCGCAGGCGTTGGACAGCGTTAAAGTTTCGAGCGTCGCAAGCCAAATGAAAGCCGCCGATACCTTTAATGGCCACAATGCCACCGTCGATAAGAATTTGCCTAGCGTGTGCAATGGCGTCGAGTCCGCGAAGATTTGAGCCGAGCAAGTAAACTTCGGGGCCGCAATCATTACAGCAAACGGGCTGAGCATCGTAGCGTCGGCTGTTCGGATTGAAATACTCTTCGGCGCAGGCGTCGCACATGGGGAAATCGTTCATGGAAGTGCGTTCGCGGTCGTAGGGCATGTTCTTAAGAATCGTGAGTCGCGGACCGCAAGCCGTGCAATTAATGAACGGATGCAAGTAGCGTCGGTCGTTCGGGTCGAAGAGTTCGCGTTTGCAAGCATCGCAGATAGCAATATCTGGAGAAACGAAAATATCGCCGGCTTCGTGAGTGCTTTCGACGATTTGGAAGTCAATAAAAGGTTCGTCAGGCAAGTGATTCACGTCTACTTTCAAGATTGCTGAGCGCGGAGGATTTTGGCTTTGAAGAGCCGCGAGAAAGCTTTTTAAGTCGTCGTCGGAGCCTTGAGCGTAAATTTCGACGTAAGAGCCGCGATTGGAAACGTTGCCGACGATATTAAATTCATTAGCGAGGCGGCTGACGAATGGACGAAAGCCTACACCTTGCACGATACCGAAAATTTTTATGTTGAGCAAAGAAAGTCACCTCCAGCGCAGATTTTAACAAAAAGAAGCCTATCGCGTCGACGGAATAAATTTTTTGCAAAAAGTCTTTGTCAAATATGAAAGGAACATGATATAATCTTCGCAAAAAGGAGGGCGAGGACATTGCTTGAGATTATAAAGAAGACGTTCGATAAGTTTGACTGTCTAATTATACTTGCGGCGATATTTCTGTTTAGTCATTTCGATTACGATAACTTATCGACGCTGGACAAAATTTACACGGCGTCA
Source organism: Selenomonadaceae bacterium (assembly GCA_017534385.1). Lineage (GTDB taxonomy): Bacteria > Bacillota > Negativicutes > Selenomonadales > Selenomonadaceae > Quinella. The sequence goes on along the minus strand of JAFWCT010000001.1, from coordinate 25,938 downwards.
TTTGCCTTTTGGGCGGTGACGAAACTTATCCGAATGTACATTATCTACAAGAACGAGCAGAAAGGATGATTCAATGAAAAAAATATTTTTAACGATACTCATGCTTGCAACGCTTATCCTAAGCGGGTGCGGCGGGCAAGCTAAAGACGAACCTAAGAATGAACTGCAACCGGAAGTACAAGCAGATACCTCGTCCGCCCAAGACGTTAAAGGCGATTTGAAAATCTCAATGCTTAACGTTGGGCAGGGCGACGCAATCTTAATTCAGACGGGCAAGCAAACAGTCTTAATCGATACCAGCGACACTGATGAACGAGAACTCTTAGTTAAGGAGCTGGAAAAACTTTCCGTCACGAAGATTGATAAGCTTATCCTAACCCACCCGCACGCCGACCACATTGGCAGCGCAAAAGTTCTAATCAATCCAAGCAAGAAGGAGCTAACCACCAATCCATATCTGGAGAAAATCTCCGTCGCTGAAGTTTATGACAACGGCATAGCTTCAACGTCGCCGCTTTACAAAAGCTATATGAAGGCAATCGACGCCAAAGGCATAACTCATCAAAGCTTGAAGGTCGGCGACACGCTAGACTTTGGAAACTCGGTTAAGTTCAATGTCCTCTACCCCACGCCCGAACTTGTCAGCGCAGTCAACGGCGGGCAGAAGTCCGACCCGAACAATGAATCAGTCGTCGGCAAGCTCACTTACAAAAAGTTTTCTATGATGTTCACTGGCGACGCAGAGAAAGAGGTTGAGGCTGCTCTCTTAGCAAACAATAAGACTAAAGACTTAAAATGCGACGTGTTGAAGTCCGGACACCACGGTAGCTACACTGCCTCCACGAAAGACTTTGTTGCGGCAGTCAATCCCAGTTATGTTTTAATCTCGTGTGGTCCCGATGAAGAACGCCGCAATACTTATGGGCACCCACACCTTGAGCCGTTGGAAAATTATCTGGCGCAGGGTATCGACGCTGAAAACATTTTCTGCACGCGTTGGAACGGCACAATCACAATCACCAGCGATGGGAAGAGTTTTTCTGTTCAGCCTGAAACAAAGGAGGATTGGGTAAACAAATGGATAAAGAAAAAGAAAAAGGACAAAGCCAAATGATAAGTGCGTACCTTGACCGAATCGAGGAGCTTGAAAACGGTTCGGCATCGGCAGTTTTCTTGCTTGAGGATGAGGACGACGATTTTAGCGAATTCGTCTTGCCCGCGAAGTTTTTGCCCGAAGGCACCAGCGAAGGCGAATACCTCACGATAAAGATTTCTCGTGACCAAGACAAGACTGCCGAAGCTCTCGACGAGGCGCGGGAACTCTTGAAGAATGCGGAGGAATGATTTTGCTTAAAAAATTTCTAGCGTGTTTCAGTCTGCTGTTTATCCTTGCGGCGACGAACACAGCCTTTGCTAAGCCCGCCGAGATAACCGGGATAAACGCCTTCAACTTGGACAAGGAGACAGTGCGGATTGAAATTTCTTATCGCGGAGGAAAGCTCGACAGTAGTGACGTTTCAACCAGCTTGAACTTTGGAATCCTTAGCGTTGAAATGCATAACACGTTGCCGGGCAGAGTAAGCCGCGTTTCGGGCACGCAGATTGATTCGGGCGCACGCGACTTCATCGATAAAATCTTAGCCAACGAGACGCAACCCAAGCTTACGAAAGTTCAAATCCAATTTAAGTCCTTCCTTGAAGGTGACGTGCAAGTTTCCTTTGAACCGTCCAATCGTTCGGGGCGCAAGGCAGATAGAGTTGTTATTGACGTAAAGACGAATGCTGTTAAGGACAAGCCGCTTGAGTACTTTGACGGCGGCGATAAAGTTATTGTCCTTGACCCAGGGCACGGCGGCTCCGATTCTGGGGCAATCGGTCCGAGCGGCGTCACGGAAAAGTATGTTGCCTTGGAAGTCTCGCTTAAAGCTCGCGACCTTTTGACTGCGTCTGGCTATCAAGTCGTCATGACACGCACGACTGATGTTGACGTTGCCGCACCAGGCGTCCCAGACTCAACGGAACTTCAAGCACGCGTCGATAAGGCTCCGTCCAATGCCGCACTGTTCATAAGCGTCCACTGCAACGCCTTTTCAAACGGTAAAGCAAATGGAATGGAAACTTATCACGCGCCGACAGCTGTTCAAGGTGCTCGCCTTGCCCGATTGCTTAACGAGGAATTGGAACGGCTCGGCGGTCTGAACAATCGCGGTGTCAAGGCGGCAAGGTTTTATGTCATGACCCATTCACAATGCCCGGCGTCACTCATTGAACTGGGCTTTATCACCAACCCTAACGAAGAAAGATTATTGGCAAGCGACGACTATCAACACAAGCTTGCGCAGGCAATAACCAATGCCGTCAACCGCTATTTCAATCAAGGAGGCTTTGATTAATCGTGAAGAAAATTTTAATGTCGGCAATGCTCGCGCTGCTTATGTTGACTGCAGGTTGCGATAAACCACCCGTCGACGAACCGTCAACAACGCCGCCCGCTAAACCCGTGCAAACTCAACCGGAAGACAAGCCCGAAGTCAAACCGGAGCCGAAGCCTGAAACTGAAAAGCCTATGCAACCCGAAGAGAACAAGCCGGCTAAGCACGAGAAGAAGGAGCAATCCATGACAGTCAAAGTTTATTATCCTGATGATTCGGGCATGAGGCTCGTCGAGGTCGAACGCGAGATAATCGTTGATGATTCGGTTGATAAGTACACCGCCGCTGTCGAGACTTTGCTTGAGGAACCAGAGGAAGAGAACTTGACGACAATCTTTCCTAAGCACACCGGCTTTAGGAAGGTGACAGTCGAGAACGGCTTGGCAACGGTCGACATTGACGGAAGCATTTTAAAGAGTTTCGTCGGCGGCTCCACGGGCGAAGAGTTCCTAATCGGCTCGGTAGTTGACACGCTGACGAATTTCCCTGAAGTCAAGCGCGTGAAGTTCTTAGTCAACGGTCAAGAGGTCGAAACGCTTTCGGGGCACATGGACTTGAGCATACCGATTGAACGCATGGAACGCTTGACTAAATGACGCTTTAAGGAGGCTCGCTAAGGCGGGTCTCTTTTTTTGTTTGTACGTTGCATAAATTGCCGTTGAGTTATAAAATTAATATATAAAAGTTTTAATAATGGAGAATCTGCCGAAGAAAACTTGACGCGATTCAATTAGAAGGGTAGTGTTGTTATGTTACGAAAAATTTCTAAAAATATAAGGAAGCGAATTGCCAAAACTCTCGCGGCGGCGTTTGCTATCGGCTGTCCGATGTCGGCGTCCGCTATGGAGACTTACTCAATCGGTTGGGACGGCAAGCAACTCTTCGAGGTGCAATATTACGGCACGGACGACAAAACTGACATCACGACGAGCTTTTTTAAACAGGATGACGACCTTTCGCCCGCCGCTATCCTCGCTTACAACCTAACGCCAAACATGAAAGCCGGACTCAACAAAGCTTTTTACTGGTGGGCAGAAATCCTCGCGCCGGGAGCCTTCGTCAATCAGCCCGCGCAGTACTTTGTTGGCAACTACACCATTCCCAACGCCGGCGCCATTTCAATTTCAAAACTTCACGGCGCAGAGACTAAAAATCCCAACCTGTTCACCGAAATCTTCCAAAACGGCAGAGTCGTCGACCGTTTCGCCAACGCAACCGACTACATGAACAAAAAAGCCCTCGGCTCCATTGCTCAAGAGGCTTACGGGTTAATTCATATCGGTCAAAACCTCGGCATCAACGAAGGCGACGGCGAATACGGCTGGATTAATACTTATTATTATGCTTTTCCGATTGCGCAGGCCATGAAGAGCGAAGATATTACGCCCGTCATGTTCCATGAAATTGGACACAGCTTAGGGCTTTCCGCCGACAGACGCGACAATCCTTATAATTTGTCTTTCGACGGTTATGAAGTTTTCATTTTGGGCGACGGCGCGGATAATCCGAATGACTATACTTCGCATTTGCGCGACCAATTCGGCAGAGCACCTCACAGCGGCGTTTTGATACTTACTCAAGACATATTCAATGACGCGACGTTCCGCAACAATTACCGTGCGGCGACCGGCAAGGAATTGACGGTTGACGACGCCTTTATCTTCGACAACCTCAACGGGGCAACGGGACGCAATGGCAGAGTCGGTACTTATTTCGTCGGCGATAACGTTTTGGAAGTTTTGGACGGCAAAACTTTCACGCGCTTTGACGGCGTGCAAGTCAGCGGCATTCCGATAAATCTTTGGGAAGGCACGCCGAGATTCCCTGAAATCAGCCACAGCGAACTTGCTCGAAGTTTAATGAGCCATCAACGTTATCGCAGCTACAATAGCTTCTTGGAGGCGGAGCTTGCGCTTTTACAGGACATCGGCTACAACATCGACAGGAAAAATTTCTACGGGCGTTCGATTTACAATGACGGCTTGACTTTGACGAACGAACAAGGCTTTTCTGCGCGGGCGAACGGTCAATACGTCGACGGCTACAACTCTTCGACAATGGGCGTCGGCTTGCATGTCTTCGGCTCGAATAATATCGTCACGCAACGCGGCAACATTTGGACGAACGGCTACGGCGCGACGGGCATTCGTGTCGACGGCATTAACGATACAATCATTGTCCCGCAGGGCACCGAAATTCACTCGGACGGCTCGCTGGGCACGGGCGTCATGGTTGCTTACGGTAAAAATAATAACGTCGTAATCAACGGCACTGTCACTGCCAACGGCGAAGATGCCAACGCCGTGCACTTTGAATTCGGCGCGAACGCTATGGGCGGCACGTTTGAATATCGCGGCTCTTATCTGCGTTACACTAGAAACATCAACGATTGGGACGGAAAATTAATCGGCGCGCAGAATCGCGGCTTAACGGAATTTACCGAAAGCAATGACGACTACAGTATAACCGACCTTGTAAACGGCGACCTCAATGCGCCAATGGGTTCCCTCACCGTCAACGGCAAACTTGAATCTAAGAACGGCAGAGCAATTTATATCGCCGAAGAAAGTTTTGTTGACCGAATTGACATCAACAAAGGCGCACAGATTAACGGCGACATTGAATCCGTTTGGAAACAGTTTGACTGGGAAGACTACGGCATTTCCGACACCTTTCAGACCGTCACTTATCAAAAGGCGCAATACGACAATCTCGGCAACATCATGGACTTTGAGACTAAGACCGGCGAGATTGAGCCGCTTTATATTCAATACAACGGCGGCAACTATGTTTACACAAAATATATCCCCGACCTCGTTACACAACTCAACTTCAACGCGCAAGACGGCGCAATTTTCTACAACGGCAACATTAACGGCTTCGACAACATGAAAATGAACGTCACGAGCGGCACGCTAAACTTTGGCGGCGCGGCTAACGTCGTCAATGTCAACGTTTTTAACGGCGCAAATCTTTTCGGCGGCACTTACACTGTTAATGATATGACGGCGCGCATGGCGGACGGTTTCAGCGATTGGACGACGGGCAAGTTCATTAACCACGGCAAGATTGGCGCAATGACAATTAACGGCGATTTGCTCTCGGACGGAATTTTGCAGGGCATCAACGGCTACTCGAACGGCAATATCATCGTGAACGGCTCGGCTTACGTCGACGGCTCGACTGCGCAGGCTGTCAACATGTTGCCCGGCGAAACAACTTCGATTTTGGCGGCGACGAATGTCACGGGCAACCTACGCAACGCTACGACTGCGACACCGGTCAGCGGCATGTTGAGCAATACGGGCGCGATTGTCGGCAATACGATTCAAACGACGGCGCACGCGGCTAACAATCTCGGCGAAATGAATTCGACGCAAGCTGAAAGTTACGACGCGGCAAACGAGATGAATACAATGTTAATCGGTGACGCTCGACGCGAACAGCTCCGCCCGCTGTACAATTTAGACGCGGCGACGACGAAAGTTGCATTGGAACAAATTGGCACGTCAAACGCTACGAAGATGATGAGCTACGCGCAACAGAGAACACTTGCTAGCCGTCTGATTGCCGACCGATTGAGCGCGAAAGATTTTTCCGACGATGTTTGGATTAAGTTCAGCAAAAACTGGGGTAAACTCTACGGCGGCGATAAATTTCATGGTCAAGCGATTTCGGGCGGCTGGGATAAGCAATTTAGCGACAAATGGCGCGGCGGAATTTTCATCAGCTACGACGCCACGACGCTCGACAACGGCAACATTTACGATACACGCGGCGGATTGTACGGAGGCTTTAAGAGCGGCGCGGATTCAGCTTTTATTTACGTCGACGGCGGGCAAGTGCGTAACAAACTTCATCGCAGTATAAATCCGCTGGGATTGGGCACGTCGGCGAAATATCACGGGAAAATTTTTGAGCTTGGCGGCGAATACAAACGCGACCTCACGCCTGACAGAAGCTATCACCTCAGCCCGTTTATCGGTTTGCAAATGTCTCACCTCAAGCAAAACGGCTACAGCGAACACGGCGCGGGCATTTACAATCAGCACGTTCGCGGCAAAAATAATACTTACTTCGCGGGTCAACTCGGACTGGAGTATCGCAAGGATTTTGAGCGCGGAAATTTGGCGGCGCGAATCGGCATTCGTCATGCGTTCAGCGGCGCGGAGCCAGAATTGAGTTTCAGTTACGAGGGTCTCAAAAATTCCTACACCCTGCGCAATCGTCAAGACAAGACGCATTTTATTTTGTCGTTGAGCGGCGAAAATGAATTCGCAAAAGATTGGACGTTCGGCGGAGAATTGTATTTGCAAAAGGGCAGTCACGACCGCGATTTATCGGCGTCACTGTTCCTGCGCAAGGTCTGGTGACACTTCCTACGAGGCAAAAACTTCTGATTTAAAAGCACTCGTCAAAGCGAGGCTTTTTTTTTTGATAAGGTTGCACGAATTGCCGCGACGTTGTAAAATTCGGCAGAAAAAATTTTTGTGGAGGATTTACAGATGCACAGCTTTGAATATCATTGCCCGACGGAAATAATCTTTGGGCAAGGCGCGGAAGATAAAGTCGCGGATAAGGTTCGCAAGTACGGCGGCTCGCGTGTGATGATTCTTTACGGCGGTGGCTCGGCAGTGAGGAGCGGACTTATCCAGAAGATTGAACGACATCTCGGCGGCTTTGAGTTGAAGACTTTGGGCGGCGTCAAACCGAATCCGCGATTGAGTTTTGCTCGGCAAGCAGTGCGTGAGGCTCTTGACGCTAAGATAAATTTCGTGCTGGCAGTCGGCGGAGGTTCGGTCATCGACACTGCCAAGGCGGTTGCACTCGGCGCGGCGAATCCCGGCGTTGACATTTGGGAGCATTGGACAGGCAAGGTTAAGCTTGAAAAAAGTTTGCCGGTCGGTGTAGTGTTGACGATAGCGGCGGCGGGCAGTGAGACTTCGGACTCGGCAGTATTGACGGACGAGGCAAGCGGACTTAAGCGCGGCTCAATCACTCCGCGTCCAGTGTTCGCAATCATGAATCCGGAATTCGCATTGACAGTGCCGCATTACCCGCTGATTTGTGGCATTGCCGATATTATCATGCACACGCTTGAAAGATACTTCAGCAAGATTGAGGGCAACGAGTTCACGGACATGGTTGCTGAGTCGCTGATTAAAAATGTTATGGCGCAGTCGAAAGCGTTGTTGAAGAATTCGCAAGACTTGCACGCCATAAGCGAGATAATGTGGTGCGGTTCGGTATCACACACGGGCTTTACGGGTCTCGGACGCGATAGAGACTTCTCCGCGCACAAACTCGGTCACGAACTCAGCGGACGTTATGACGTGGCTCACGGCGCAAGCTTAACTACGGTTTGGGCATCATGGGCAAGGACTGTTTACACCGTCAAGCCCGAACGCTTTGCTAACTTCGCCGAGAAAGTCTTTGGCATACAAGGCGGCACGATTGACGATAAAGCCCGCGCAGGTATCGACGCTATGGAAAATTACTTCCGCGAGCTTGGAACGCCGATAAACTTTTCCGAACTGGGCATTGGCATTCAAAGCGACGATGAGTTGAAGTTCTTAGCAGATATGGTGACTTCAAATGGCACAAAGAAGGTTGCCACGTTCCAGCCGCTTGACCGTGAACTTGTCTTGAATATCTATCGTAAGGCTAATCATTGAAGGGAGGAGAGCCTTTTTGAAGTTGACCTCAATGCTTGTCAAGTGGAATCCGCTAAAGTATCTGGGGATTATGGCGGGGTGTCTTATCGCCGCAAGCTCAATCAATCTCTTCGTAGTGCCGAGCAGTCTTTTAACAGGCGGGGTCACGGGCATTGCGATTATTTTTTATTTCCTGACGGGCTTGCCAATCGGCGCACAGACACTCGCCTATAACGTGCCGCTATTGATTGCGTCTTATAAGCTCCTCGGCAAGAAGTATACGCTCGACGTAGTTATTGGCACGATGATGTTCTCGTTCGCCTTGGACGCCACAAAGTTCTTAGCTACTTACACGCCGACGCAAGATTTGATGCTTGCCTCGATTTACGGCGGGATATTCAACGGCATAGGTTATGGGATTGTCTTCCGCATGAACGGTTCGACTGGCGGCTTTGATATACTCGGCGCAATCTTCAAGAAGTATTATTCGCTGGACATTGGCTCGGTTATCTTCGGCTTTAACTGCTTGATTGTCGTCGTGGCAGGCGCGTTGTTCAATGTGAATTCCGCTATGTTTACGCTTATCTGCATGTACCTGACCTCGCAGATGACTAACAAGGTTATCGACGGCATTAATCAACGCAAGGCGATTCTTATCGTCTCGGACAAGGCCAAGGACATTGCCGACGGTATCATTGCCGACATTGGACGCGGTGTGACTTTCCTAAATGGCGAAGGTGCTTACACTGGCGACCCGAAAAAGATTGTGATGGTCGTCGTTAGCATGACGCAGATTGCTAAGATAAAAATCGTCGTCAACACGGTAGACCGCAACGCCTTTATGCTGATATTGGCGGCAAGCGAGGTTCAAGGGCGCGGCTTCACTAGAACGGCTCGGCAAAACGTGAGGTATCGCACGGATCAGAAGATTAATCCTGAAGTCGAACAGAGGATTCAAGACGCCTTAGCTAATCGCGGCGACGATTGATGACGGGAGGCGATAAAAAAAGTTTCACAGACACGTTGAGATTAGGGAGGACTAATTCTTTATGATTATTAATTATTTGTTGAACAGTGGGTTCTTGATTCGGGACGAAAAGATTTTGTTGGTGTTTGACGACTATGAAGACCCTGCTGGTATCGTCGACGTTGCGTACGATAAGGGGGATTTCGACAGGCTTTATATCTTCGCGACGCACGCGCACTTTGACCACTTCAGCACGCATATTCGCGCCTATGCTCCTAAGACCACGCGTTATATCTTCTCAAGCGACATCAGACGTACAAAGCGCGTCAAGATTTTCCCGAAGGATAAAATCACTTACCTGAAACGCTATAGCGAGTGGCAGGACGATTTGATTAAGGTTTGGACTTATGATTCAACTGACGTTGGCATTTCATTCTTGGTACAGACGCCTTCGGGCAAGAGGATTTATCATGCGGGCGACTTCAACTGGTGGCATTGGGAGGACGAGACGCCAGAGGACATTGCATTAGCTGACAAAGTGTTCAAGAAGCAAATCAAACGTATGAAAGGCATGGAAGCGGACGTTGCATTCTTCCCTGTGGACGGGCGACTTGGCTCGTCGCAGGAGCTTGGTGCGATTGACTTCGTGGCGCAGACTAAAGTAAAAAGTTTCGTGGCAATGCATCGCGTTGACTATCCGCTTTGGAAGCCGTCGCAGGAGTTCTTAGCGGTGTCGAAAGATATTCCAACGTGGTCACCATTGACGCCAGGTGAACAACGCATCTTTGACGGAGAAAAATTTTTGGAGGGCTGATTAAATGACTGATAAGAAAACTATGCTGACTCAAGACGGCTATAACAAGCTGGTCGAGAAGCTTGACTATTTAAAGAGTGTACGACGCATCGAAGTTTCCGAACGACTCAAGGCGGCGATTGCCCTGGGCGACCTTAGCGAGAACTCTGAATACGACGACGCTAAGAACGAACAAGGACGCCTTGAGAGTGAGATTAGCGAGCTGGAAGCGAAGTTGCGCAACAGTGACATCATTCACGCGGCGGCGAACACGGGCAAGGTTATGATTGGTAGCACGGTGACTGTTCGTGACGTGGAACTTGACGAGGAAGATACTTACATGATTGTTGGTTCGACGGAGGCTGACCCCGATAACAATAAAATTTCGGACGAGTCGCCGTTGGGAGTTGCTCTACTCAATCAATCGGCTGGTGTCACTGTTCAAGTTCATGCTCCGGCGGGCGTCATTGAGTTTGAGATTTTGGACGTTAAGTGAGGTTGCCCTATGAATGTATTGCTGATTGGTGGCGGCGGACGTGAACACGCTTTGGCTTGGAAGATTGCCCAGAGTCCTTTGCTTGAAAAGTTCTTTGCAATCCCTGGTAGTCCGGGCATAGCCGCCTTTGCCGAATGTGTGGAAAATATTTCCGTCGATGACAACGCCGCACTTGTAAGCTTTGCCGTGGACAAGGCGATTGATTTGGTTGTTGTAGGTCCAGAGGCACCGCTTGTCAATGGTTTGGTCGACAGTCTCAACGACGCGGGCATTAAGGCATTCGGTCCGACGAAGCTTGCCGCGCAGATTGAAGGCTCAAAGATTTTTGCTAAGCGGCTCATGAAGAAGTACAACATACCGACTGCCGCCTTTGAAGTCTTCGATAAACCCGATGACGCCAAAGCTTATATCCGCAAGCTCGGTGCGCCGATTGTAATTAAGGCTGACGGTTTGGCGGCGGGCAAGGGCGTTATCGTGGCTCAGACTTTGGACGAGGCATTGAACGCCGTTGACGAGATGAAAACTTTTGGGGCGGCGGGCAGTAAAATCGTCGTGGAAGAGTTCATGGACGGTGAGGAAGCCTCGGTGCTTGCCTTGACGGACGGCGATAAGATTATTCCGCTGATTGCCGCGCAAGACCATAAGAGAGTTGACGACGGCGATAAGGGGTTGAATACCGGCGGCATGGGTGCTTATGCTCCAGCTCCGATTGTCGACGCTACGATTGCCGCGCAGGTTGAAGAGAGAATCCTTAAGCCGACGATTGAAGCACTCAAGGCGGAAGGGATTGTTTATCGCGGTTGCCTGTACGCGGGCTTGATGATTAAAGACGGCATGGCTAAGGTCGTCGAGTTTAACTGCCGCTTTGGCGACCCGGAAACGCAAGTTGTCCTGCCGCTAATGGAAAGTGATTTGCTTGAGCTGATGACAGCCTGCGCGGAAGGCTCGTTAGCTGATAAAAAGATTTCGTGGCGCAAGTCAAGCGCAGTCTGCGTGATAATGGCGAGCGGTGGTTACCCGAAGGCTTACAAAAAAAATTTGCCGATTGACGGCATGACTAAGGCTAAGGCATTGGGCGCGATGATTTTTCATGCGGGCACAAAACTTAAAGACGGCAATCTCGTCACGAACGGCGGAAGGGTGCTCGGTGTCACGACTACTGCTCCGACATTGCGAGAGGCACTCGACAAGGCTTATCGTGCGGTGGAAGTCATTCACTTCGACGAGGTGCATTATCGTCGAGACATTGCCGCAAAAGCTTTGAAATAATCGTTAAGTCATTCAGAACCGTGTGTGCATTTCTGAGCGCACACGGTTTATTATTTAGAAACCGCCATAAAAAAGACGACACTCATTAAGTGCCGTCAATCTTGTAGATAAAGTGATGTTAAAGGATTGAACGATAAATCTCTGCGATTTCTTCTTTGGTCACGTCGCGAGGGTTGCCAGGTGTGCAAGCGTCCGCCAGAGCCGATGCCGCTAAGAAGTCAATGTCTTCCGCCTTAACGCCGAGTTCAGATAGTTTGGTTGGTATGCCGACGTCCGTGCTGAGTTTGGCAACAGCCTCGATTGCGGCGGCGCGATACTCCTCCTGCGTCATGTTGTCGACACCTTCAACACCCATAGCGCGAGCAATCTCACGATAACGTTCGCCGGTAGCAGGTGCATTGAACTTGAGGACGGGAGCTAAAAGAATTGCGCAAGCAGTGCCGTGAGGAATGTCATAGACTGCGCTGAGCGGGTGCGCCATAGAGTGGTCGATACCCAAGCCGACATTAGAAAAGCCCATGCCCGCGACGTATTGACCGAGTGCCATAGCTTCACGCCCTGCAGGGTCGCCTTTGACGGAGCGGCGCAGGTTCTTGCTGATAATCTCGATGGCTTTAAGGTGCACCATGTCAGTCAGTTCCCAGGCAGCTTTAGTGATGTAGCCTTCGATAGCGTGAACGAGTGCATCCATACCAGTTGCGGCGCAAAGCTTCGGAGGCATTGACGCGCACATTTCCGAATCGACGACGGCGACAACTGGAATATCCTTCGGGTCGACGCAGACGAACTTGCGATTGCGTTCAACGTCGGTGATGACGTAGTTAATCGTAACCTCGGCGGCAGTGCCACTGGTTGTGGAGACGGCGATTATCGGCAAGCACTTGTTCTTAGTCGGGGCGACGCCTTCGAGGCTACGAACGTCCGCGAATTCGGGATTGGTCATGATGATTGCAATCGCCTTGCTCGTGTCGATAGCCGAGCCGCCTCCGACTGCAACGATTATATCCGCGCCGCACTTCTTGCAGAACTCAACGCCGCTTTGAACGTTCTCAATCGTCGGATTAGCCTTAACGTTGTCATAAATCTCAAAGGCAATCCCTTCCGCCGCTAAGAGATCCGTCACCTTCGTCGCGACTTTGAACTTGAGCAGGTCTTTGTCCGTGACGAGCATTACCTTCATTGCAAGCGCGGCTTCTAATCTCTGCGGGGATTTCCTTAATCGCGCCCGGTCCGAAGTAAGACGTTTCGTTAAGAATGATTCTGTTGACCATAATCAGCCCTCCTAAATGATTTATGCGCGTATTATAGTACAACCGCTTTGCTTATGCTACAATGCCGCTTAAAAAGTAAGGAGGCTTGAACATGAACTTCGATGACGTGGAACTTTTACTTGAGGGAGTACTTGAGGGCTTGAAGGCGCGTAAAGAAATTGAACCGCTACGCAAAAGACTTGCCGAGCTTGAGGCGGAGAATCAACGACTGGCACCCCTTGCTAAGGAACGCGACGACCTTGAGCGGCAACTCGATAAGACGGCTAAAGACTTTGCTAAGCATGAAAAAGATTTGCGCGACGACTTCAAGCGGCAACTCGATAAGACGGCTGAAGACTTTGCTAAGCATGAAGAAAATCTGCGCGGAGACTTTGAACGACAACTTAACACGGCGAAAGAAAAACTTGCTGAGCTGGACAAGAAGCGGTTGATTGCTGAGGGCACGGCGAATTACTATCGCGACAGCTACAGCGAACTCGACGAGGCTTACAAAACTTATCTGGAATTGGACGAGACGACGCGTTATGATTTGATTGGTATCTTCGGCGCGGGCGAGACTGTCACGGGCTTTTTCAGCGGCGCGATTCAAGAGGCTCACCTTGCTTCGTTCTGGGATTACGTCAGCCGCCGCACTGATAACGACAAGCTCCGCCAACTGTTTGACTTCTGCTTTGAGTCGTTTAATCTCGGCTTCCGCGAGGCTCCTTACGTCCGCTTGCAAGTCGAGCATGGAAACTATTTCGATAGTGACACCATGCGCCGCACGTCGCAGAGTTCGCAGTTGGGCAAAGTCGTCCGCGTGACGTTTCAGGGCTATCGCTACTCCGGCGGCAATGTCGTAAAGAAAACTATCGTTGAATTGGGTTAGGAGGACACTATGGACACGAAGAAGATTACAGTTATTCCCGTAGACGACGGCACCTTTAACGAGTATCAAGACCTCGACTTAAAGAAGGTCATTGCCCGCACGAACGAAAACCTTAATGATACGTTCGCCACGCTCTATCAAGAGTTCGACGCGAAGTTTCAATCTAAGGAATGGATTTACCTCAACCGCGCCGGTCAAGGTGAGGGCGTCTATTACGTCAATGACATCGCCGGCTTAATGCCCGACCTCAACGTTCATGCTTGCAACGCTGGCTATTCTTACAACTACATTGATTCAAGTCACACTCAAGCAAGCAATTTAAAGTTCGCGGGCTTTCAAGGCGTCATTCCTAACGAGAGGGAGGCTAAGAAACTCTTCAACGACCAACTGAAATATTTCCGCGACAGCAACGGCAACATAACTGTTCGAGGCGTTAGCAATCCTGGTATCACGATTAACGACGGCAATCGCTACATGTGGACATCAAACGACAATAAGTATTCGACGAGCAGTTATAACAGTTACGATAGGAGCTACTTCTGGGTGATTCCGATTTACAAGTTTGGCTTGACGAATCCCGCTGTGCAGAAGGTCATTTGGACGTGGCTGGAGTTCGACCTCACGCCGAAAGATTTTCCGTCGACTAATGCCAAAAGTCTCTTCGCCACGCTAAAGAAGTACAAAGCCTTCTTTAAGTTTGCAAGCGACAAGATAACCTTGGACGAGCGTAAAGTCTTCGACGCACTCAAGGCGGGCACGAAGTTTGATTTCCTGACGTTCGAGGCTAAGAAGACACTAGACGGCAAAGAGTATGAAGTTGCACTGCGCGAGGAGCTATTGTATTGCGACAATCGGCGCGTGGGATTGAGCCGCTACGATGAAAAGATTTTCGCCGACCCTAATCGCGGGCATTGGGACTTATGGGACTTGCCCGAAGCTACTGAACGCGGCATCAACCTAAGCGAGCCACTCTACGCCCGCAATCCCGCCGCCGACATTAACGCCGCAGGTATCGTGGCAATCGACTTCGGCACCAAGTCAACAGTCGTAGTCTATGAGAACGAACGCGGCGAAATGATTCCCTTGCAAGTGGGCACGGGCGATTACTCCAAAGGCAACAAGGTGGCTAACTACGAGAACCCGACGGTAATTGAGTTCCTCCACATTGATAATTTCCTTGACGCTTACACCGCCCGCGCAGGTCGTCCGAAGACTTCCCTAAACGATGTCACCGTTTCTCACCAAGCGGCAGAGAATCTTAGTAGCGTCGTAGACAGCAACTTATACGCGTCGTTCTTCGAGAACCTAAAGCAGTGGTGCGGCAACCTCCAATACAAGACGAAGATTAAAGACCATGACGGCACGGAAAAGGACTTGCCACCCTTCCTCGACATTGCTAAGGACGAATTCAATCCTCTGGAGTACTACGCCTATTATCTCGGCTCCTATATCAATCACATGCTCCGCCCCAATCATATCTTCTTGAAGTATATCTTAAGCTTCCCCGTCACCTACGAACGAAATATCCGCGAGCGTATGATTAAGGCTTTCCGCGCAGGTATCCTTAAGTCATTGCCGACAGCTCTGCTTGCTAACGAAGAGGCTATGAACGACTTCCAACTTGTCGAGGGCACGAGCGAACCTGCCGCCTATGCAATCACTGCCCTTGACGGCTTCGGCTTTTTGAATGGGGAGGACACCGACGGGATTTATTATGCGGTCTTCGACTTCGGCGGCGGCACGACTGATTTTGATTTCGGCGTCTTGAAGTTGGCGGAGGACGACGACGCGGACTTTTATGACTATGTGCTGACTCACTTCGGCGCACATGGCGATAGGACACTCGGCGGCGAAAATCTTTTGCGGCTCATGGCGTTCCAAATCTTCAAGGCGAACAGCGACAAACTCCTAAAGCCTCGTCCAGACAATCCCGAAGTCAAAATCCCGTTCACGTGGGCGGCAGAGCAAATGGAATTCGCTGGCGACCAAGCGTTGATTCGTTCGTCGCAGGAGGCTAACCTCAACATGCACAACTTGATGGAGGCATTGCGCCCGATATGGGAGGCTCCCGACTCCGACGACGCCAAAAAAATTCTCGCGTCCGGCACGATAACTTTAACGCTCTTCGACGACACCGGCAAAGACATTCCCGAATTCAACCTGTCAATCGGTGCACAAGTTCCCGCCGCCGATGAAGTCAAGCCCCTGCCGAACGTACAAGCTAAGCCGACGCCCGCCTTTGAAGTCTCGGATAAGAAGTATGATAAGATTCTCAACGCGGCTTGGAGGGGCGACCCTTCCGCAATATATAAGCTCGGCGACTGGGCAAGCAGAGGTCACAAAGAATCGCGGCAGGAACTTGAGGAAATGAGCACTAAGGGGCTTAATAAGGCAAAAGAAATTCTTGCAGAACTCAACTCAGAACAAAAAGCTTCCGAACCCGCGCCGAAGGTTGAAGTTAAACAAGCCGTGCCGCTCGTCGACGTGGAAGAGATATTGCGCGAGCGAATCAATCGCGGGATAGATAGTTTCTTCCTGTCAATGCGTGATGCCTTCGACAAGGTAAGCGGCGGGCATGACAACGGGATTGCGGCTCTTAGCGACGTGACGGAGATAAAGATATTCTTGGCGGGCAACTCGACGAAATCCGCGCTTGTCAATAAACTGTTTGAAGAGTATACTAACACGGAAACGGGCAAGGCTCGTGAGCTTTTGGGCTTTGGCAAAGGTCAGGCAATGCCGCGATTCGTCTTGTATCCGCCGCTGGGCACGGACGCCGCCGATAACCTTCAGGAGTCAAACGGCGTGGCGGTTAATAAGAAAGACTTCGCACGACCGACGGGCAAGACTGGCGTAGCATTCGGGCTGTTGCGTTGCCGTGAAGGTTCAGCGATTCGAGTGGTGGACATCACGCCCGAAGGCAAGGATAAAAAGCAAGTGCCCTTCCAGTTCTATATCGGACGGGCGCGCATGGGTAAGTTCGCAATCGTTATCGACAAGGCGACCAAGCTCGGCAAGTGGTACAAGTTCATCGGCGCGAAACTCGGAGTGGCTGACCTGCTTTACACCGATGATAGCCGCGCCCTAACGAAGAATGCGCCCGCGTCTATTGCTAAGAGGCTGACACTCCGCTTTGACGCTGACGCCGAGGCAAGCGTTTACGTTAAGCCCGTCGAGTCGAATAAGATTTGCTACGCCGTCACGAAAGACATTCCCGCCGATAACGTCGAAGGCACGTTGATAACTTTGGAGTGATGATTAATGGCAGACTTCTTAACGGAACGCACGCAATTTACCTGCGCGGCGGCTCCTGCGGTCGTGTTTACAATCTCAATGTCGGGCAAAGTCACGCACAAAGGCTCCAAAGTCCTGACGACTGCGGCGAAGCTCTCCGGCAAAGGCATTTGTCAGATATTGTCAGCGTCGGGAACGCCTCAACCTTGCCAGTTCAATCAGACGCCGTGGATAAACTTCAGCATGACAAGTAAAGCGGAAGGCAAAGCACTACTTAAGGACGATTCGTTTTGTAATTGCCCCGTCGGCTCGGTTGTCAAGGTTAGGGAGGCAATGGCATTCAACTTTAAGGAAGGGTGATTATTAATGGCAAACACATGGGACAAAATCCCGCAGACGCATCGGGCGATTTTGTTCGAGGAGTTCACGCACCCCGCTGATACTTCGGCGACCAATCTGGCTGCGCTCTTGAGGCTTTACAGCGACCCCGAAGCAATCGACGAAGAGTTATACAAGGAAATTAGAGAGCAGCTTGAAGTTCATAGCTTTGACGAGTTCCTTAAAAAGTTTCAGCCGCGAGTCTTTCAATACACGACGGGCACGGCGGCGGGTGTCCCCATGTTCCAATACACGACCAACCCCACCGAGGCGCAAAAGATTGAGGACGCGGAGGAAATAAAGATTACTGAGCATACCTATTACGAAATGCTCGTGAACATGTACAGCCAGAAGGGCGACAGCGGGCTTGCTAATATCGAATTCAACGACGCTAAGCTCCGCGAAATCCTCACGCCCAAACGCGAGATTGATGCCCTGTACGATACGCGCCAACAAATTCCCTTGCTAATGGAAAAGTACGACAAGACGATTAAGCGCAACGAGAATGCCGCGCCCATTGCTAAACGCCTTAAAAAAATTCGTCGCGAGGCTCTCAATCAAATTAAGAACCCGACGACGTTAATGGCAATCGGATTGGACGACATTAACAGGAAAATCGCGGCGACTGATGAAAAACTTTTGCAACTCAAAGCGGCAAGTCCTGAAGGCGGCGAAGCTCCTAAGTTGCTAAGCGGACGCGGCGGCTTTGATGACAAAGGGCGTTGGATTCTGATTCCCGCGAAGGCAAGCACGTCTGATTCTGATGAAAGTTCCGACTCGACGAGCGACCCCGACGGCGACGCCTCAGGAAGATTCGCGAAGATAATCAAAGGCGACCTCGATAAGAAGGCGGCGGGCGAGAACGAATTCACCAAAGCTTTAATCGTCTCGGCTTACACCGGCAGAGAACTTGCTAACCCACTTGAGAACAAGAATAGCACCGCCGCCCTTGCTGAGTATCGCGAACAACTCATTGACCAAAAGAAGATTATCGAAGGCTCCTTCAAGCAGGCAAAGGAAGCGTTCATTAAAGTTCTGTCAGAGAGTGTGCAAAAGCTCTTGTGCGTGAAAATCTTCTTCGACCATGCGTTAGCTAGTGGCAAGCTCCCTGTGGCAGGTTTAATCGTGACCAACTGCAGTGCCGCTAAACTTATCGACGACAAGATTAAGGGCAAATTTGTATCGACAATGCGTCATTTGGGCTTGGACGTAAACGACGAGAATAAACTTTGGTTTGCGATATTGCCGCATGTCTTCCACGAAGATTATCCTGGCGTCATTAGCAATAGCAATGATTCCCTTGAGGACGACCTTGACGACGAGGACGATATTGATGATGTCGAAGACGTTTCCACTAATGGTACGGACTTTTCTGCGGCGAAGTCTATTATAAAAGTTCTCGACGAGTGCAAGATAATGACGGTGTTTAACTTCGCGCCCGATAAGCGGACGACGTTTTCCGCGCTCAATGCCGAGACGATTAACGATTTACAAAACGACAAGTTGAAGACTCTGGAATTGGAGCACGCGGTTTACGCCCTGCCGAACTTTACGATTATGCGCGAAGGCACTGTTCCCCTGAGTGATGATATAAAAATTAAAGTGCCTGCAGTATATATCGATGCGGCGTATGTGGCGGCGGGCTTGCTGATTGCCGCACAACAACAGGACTACTGGGAAAAGCTCGGCTTTAAGAACGAGCAAATCATTAAAGATAATCCCTTCGTTCGGATAGATTTCGAGTGGGATAGAGTTACGCCGCTGATGTTGACGAAGTTTAATCGCGAACGTTCGATTGCTTGGAATGCTGAAGTTGTTAAGGCTTTGACTAAGAATCACTTTGGCTTTGCCTTTGACGGCGACCGCAGATATGACGACCGCAACGGCAGATTTATCGACAACACCTACATACTTAACGCCCGCACCCTAAAGCGCAAGGACGGAACTTATCAGCCTATCTTCCGCACGCTTATGAAAGATTTCATTCGGGCTTATCTCAGGACTTACACTTCCGCCGGTCTGCAACTCAAGCTCTCCAAGCTTAACGACTTCGATAAAGACGTTGCGGCTTGGAAGCAACAGATTGGTAAGTATAAGAAGTCTGATCCGATAAACCTTTTGCTCCGCGAAGGTGAAAATATTGTGCGCGACGGTAGCATTTTGAAAGTTGAACTGTCCGGCGGCGAGGATTTGGTTGAAGTTGAGATTAGCGATTAAGGGAGGAGCTTAACAAATGATTTACTACGAGCTTAAGATTGAAAGTGGCGATGATGTCATTGAGATTACGGAGGAGAACACGATTTACTTTGCGGAGGTTTTCCTTGACACGATAAACAATGATACGCAAAAGAAATCCAATGCGATGTTGGCGCGTGTGACTATTCAAGGGAATGTCGAGCCGGGCATTAACGAACGCTTGATTAAAATCTCGGAATGGGCACGCGACTTGAACGACAAGACCACTTATCGCAAGATTACCTTGACTGTCAAAGAGGACGCCACGACGACTTTGCGCACGTATGAAATCCCCGACATGTTCGTTTGCGATTATCGCGAGGTTTACGGCAATCCTTCCGATGATAAAACTTCGTTCTTTGAGCTTAATCTCACGCAGAAGGAGACTAAGCTTAAAGACTTCAACACGTATTGATTCGGGGCAACGCCTATGAAAGTTCGCGGCTTGGACGAGGAAAACTATTTCGAGACGATTAAGGTGACTAAGGCGGCGAATCAGCACAGCACCTGCCAATTTAGACAGCGCGTCGCCGAGGAAAAGTTTCCCGTCTATCAGAATGCAATCGGCAAAACAATCAGCGTTGAATTGGACAGTGGACGTCCGATTTTTTTTGGCGAAGTGGCGGAAGTTTTTATCGAGACGACTTATCATGGCGGTTATGCGGAAGTCAAAGCGGTGTCCTCTTCGCAAAAGACTGACGATAATACCGCCACGCGCATATTTCAAAGCCCCGATAAGAAGTTCCAAGAGATTTTGAATCCCGAACGCTTGAGCCTAAAGAATTGCTCCGTTGAGTTGGATGCTAAGCTTGCAGCTGAAACGTGTCGGGAAATTATTTTGCAAGCCGAGACGAACTTTGACTTTGTAAAGCGGCTGGCGGCGTGGAAGGGGCGACGCGTCTGGGTGCGTGATACGTGGCAAGGTCAATGCGGCTTGAAGGTTGCGCCCACTGCTGACGACACGACGAATAAACTTTTGCCTGAAGACATAATCAGCTTGCGAATCGGGCGGCGTGGACGACTTCAAACGGCGGAGCTTATCGCCAGAAAATATTTTGAACTCGGACGGCTCTTGACGCTTAAGGATAACCCGTGCAAGTTTCTAATCGTCGGGCTTGAGGTCTATCACGAATGCGGCGCGGAAAGAATTCGTTTCGACTTGGAAGAGCTGACAGAACCGAAGCCCGCCGCAACTTTGCAAACGCCGCTTGTTAAGCTTAAAGCAAAGGTCACGGACATCACCGACAAGGATAACCTCGGACAAGTTCGCGTGCAGTTCGATATTGAGGACAAGGACGCTAAAAAGTCGTGGCTACCATATCGGACGCCTTACAGCGGGATAATCTTCTTGCCGGAGCTTGGCG
This sequence comes from Selenomonadaceae bacterium, assembly GCA_017534385.1. GTDB lineage: Bacteria > Bacillota > Negativicutes > Selenomonadales > Selenomonadaceae > Quinella. The sequence continues at coordinate 4,977 of JAFWCT010000001.1, read as the reverse complement.
AGTGCGTCGAAGTCTTCTACACTTGCGGCGAGTGTTATGCCGTGTCGACGTTGAGGACGAAATCGCTTGATTCGGAGTTTCAAAACGTCGTCGACAAGTTCATTGGCAACAACCGTAAGCAACGAATCTTTTTCCGCGAGAAGTCGCTTGAGATTAAATCGGCGGAGACTTCGCTTTTCATGGACGAGAAAAAAATTGTCCTGCGCGTTGGCGAAAACGAAATCACAATGGACGCGCAAGGCATAACCTTAAAGACGGGCGGCAATCTCGTTGAACAGGTCGGCAAGGATTTATCGTCAAAGGTCGGCGGCAACCTTACTGAACAGGTCGGCAAAGATTTATCGTCAAAGGTCGGCGGCTTGATTGCATTGACAGCAAACGGAACCGCAAAGCTTAAAGGTAGCAGTATCGAGTTGGGTTAGGAGGAAATTTAATGAGTATGACGCGGCAGGAGGCGGAGAAACTTTTAAGGAAGATTGAACGCGATTTGAAAGGCGAACTTGAACGCCGCGTATCGGAAGAGTTTCGCGGCAAGGACAAATTCATTGAGGTTATCACGGACGTTTTGGAGGCGGAGAATCTTTATCCCGTTGAATGCGGCGATAGTATCTTCTTCGCGAATCAACCGCCCCTTGAAGACGGCGAACCACGAACACTCCACAGCGAGCCGTTTTTTTTATGCGTGCCTTATGACGAGTTCAACGCCTTACTGAGCACGGATTATCAAGGCGCGGGCTTCACGTATCAGCTTAAGCCCAATTATCGTTTCGTGGCGGCGGAGGAAAAGTTTTATCGGATAGCTCGTCTCTACAGCGTGCCGCTAAAGATTTATTCGCCGTATGCAAGGCGTGCCGTTGACGTTTGTCTTTTCGATGACGTGACGGATTTGGATTTGCGATTGCCGGAAAATAATTTGGCGAGCAAGTTGATGACGAATCACGAGCTTTATTGGAACGTGGCGATTGATTCGGTGTCGTGGGATTCGGTTAGCTTGAACGGCGAGTATCGTTGCACCGTGGAAGACGATTTAAGCTTTGTGTTGCCTAGTTCGGATGCCGCGCTTGATGATGAAGTTGACGTGTGCCGCGAGGGCAATCAGATTGTCTTTAAGACGCAACGAAGCTTGCCACTGGACAAGGTCGAACGCATAAAGATTTTGCCGCAGGAAAGTAAGATTGCGTCGAGGCTGTTGAGTAAGCAACGACTGAGGACGCAAGGTGACATTGAGTTTGTATTGAGTGGGCTGGCTCGTGATGACTACTCTTGTTGCTTTGGAACGTTCGGAGGCTCGGACAATATCAGCCGTTATGCAAAGGAGCATGAGTACTTCACGACGCTTGATGAAAATCTGTTGCGTGCGAAGGGTCGCTTACCTGCCTGCACTGTGAAGTTCAGCGGCGATGAACTTTTCTTGACGGACTACGCTAACTTTGTGCTACACTTCTTGACGGAGAACTATCCCGAATTCAACTGGGCAGGTGAGCGCGGTGCTTGACCTTATCGGAGACTTCATGCGAGACTTTCAGAACGACTTAAGGAACCTGCGCGGCAAATTTATCGAAGAACTTCTGCGGGCTGAATTAAATCGCGGCGACTATGGAACGACGGCTAAAGAACTCTTCGACACGCTGACGCAAGCTGAACAGGATTTAATCCTGCGAGCCTTGAGAGTGCAAGAGCAATGTGGCGGTCGGCAACTGCAATTCACTTTGGCGATTAAAAGCCTCTTCCCAGACAGCGAGCTTTACTTCTATAAAAAGTTTCTGCTGTGTTTGCCGGAGCCAGAATCGGAAGCAACGCTTAGGAAGATTGAGCTGATAAAGATATTGTTCATGGAAGTCGGCAACACGGAGCTTGAGCTTTACTTCGGGCGACACTTCGGAGTATTCGGCACGCCGCGAACGATGCGCCTTGACGAAATGATTTTGTATTGAGAGGAGGCTTTGATATGGGAATAGCAATCGGGCTGGACTTCGGCACGACGAATACGATAGTGACTTATGAGGACGTGGGCGGCAAGCTCAAGACTTATAAGCAGAACGGCTCGCCACTGATACCGAGTGCGATTTACTTCAAGACGCGTGATGATTACGTCATTGGGCAGAAGGCTTTGTCGATGAGCGGGAAGAATTTCGCGGGCTTGGTTGTCGGTTTCAAGACTAAGCTAAACGAAAACGCCGTGCCCTATGACTTGACGCTTGAGGACGGCTCTGCTTATAGAATCGTTCCAAAGGTCGCTGTCAAACTTTTCCTCAACAAACTGCTTGGTCAAGTGCAAGAGTATCTGCTCAAGAAGAGGATAGCTGACGCGACGATTGACCGGGCAGTCATCACGGTGCCGACCAAGTTCAACGACCGGGCTAACAACGCGATAAAGACTGCGGCGGCTTCGGCGATGTCACTGAGTACAAGACAGATAAAGCTTGTCTATGAACCGACAGCGGCGGCGGTAGCGGCTTACGATGAAGACAACCTCGACGCGACACGCTTACTGATTTACGACTTCGGCGGCGGAACCTTTGACGTGTCTTTAATGCAAAGGGATAAGGGCGTTTTCCAACAGATAAAGACTGACGGCGATCCGAAATGTGGCGGCGACCTTCTGACGAGTATCCTTGCGAAGAACTTGCTTGAGTGGGCGAACGACGAATACGGCACGAACTTTCCTTGGGAGCTTGATGACTTCGACGAGGACTTCAACCACATCAGCGAGGACAAGTACAAGGCAAACATTTCCGCGATAATCAACGAAGCTAACGCCGCAAAGATTGACTTGAGCGAGGAGACGGAGACGACTGTTACCTTTCCGTTTTGGACTTCAAACGATGACAGCGAGAATTATGTTGTGGACGTGAGCCGCAAAGACTTTGAAGGCATGATACGCGATAAGATAAATCACACGGCGCAGATAACAAGGCGCGTCGTCGATAGCGCGGAGGCAAAGTCAATCGGCGGCATTGATAAGATTATAATCGCGGGCGGCTCTGGGCAGATACCGATGATTCGCTCTGTCTTGGCGGCTAAGCTCGGCGACCTTCCGATAAATCGTTCTGATGACGTGTCGACGTTGATAAGTCGTGGCGCGGCTATCCTTGCCAAAGACATTGAGACGCTTGAAAAGGTTACGGCGCAGAAGACGACAGTTCAACTTGGCATTGCCTCGACTGCGGGCATGAGCTTCGGGACGTTTGAGACGATTATTGATGAGGGGCTTGCCTTGCCGTGTGAAAACTCCTGCGACTTCAGGCTTATGGAAGACGGTCAACGACGGCTGAACATTGCTTACTACGAACGCGACATAAAGAATTATCCTTCGGCGCGACGCATTGACGACGAGGGTATTACTCAAGTCGACAAGCTTGAAGTTGAGTTGCCGGCGGGCTTGCGCAAGGCTGATACTGTTGTTAAGGTGACCTTCGCCGTGCAGAAGGATTCTTCCCTTGAACTTTCCGCCAAAGTCTTGCATGGCGATGGACAGACCGTCAGCGATGATAAGATTACCGTCAACAAAACGTCCGACTTATTCTGAGGAGGGATACCTTGCTGATAAAAAGTTTGCTTGAACGACTGCGCGGCAAGAAGCGTTCGCCAAAAGAAATCTTGCAACGTCACAGGCAACAGACCAAATCCGAGCCACAACAGATTAAGCCCTTGCCCGAACCAACAGCTCCGCCGCCAGTGTTCGTGCTTGATATAAAAGACGAATACGCCATGAACACTTACCTTGCCCACTTGAGGAACTTGACTGCCTTTGAGAGTTTCCTATCGTTGCCGTGGTTGAGGACGCGCCTTGATAGAGTTAACAAGATTATAGCCGCGCTTGATTCGTGGGATGACTTCGCCAATGAGGAATTCAATTTCAAGCTGGCGTGTAAGGTTCGTGAAATAGCGTTGAATATGCTAAGCGTTTATCGGGACGCGAAGACGACCTCAAGCCTTAACGAAAGCTCGCGGGAAAGTCTTCGTGGCGCAGTCGAAGATTACTTGGCGGCGACTGGTTTGACTAAGAAGATTTTCAACGTCGGCGATGCCTTCGACGAGTGGGCGGATTTGGGCATGAAGGATTCTTACGAGATGACTTATACCGATAAGCGCATCTTGTCCGCCACGATTGCCGCAATAGAGGTTCAGCCGCATATAATTTCTTATCGCGGCGAATCCGGCACGCCTGAACAGCTAATCTTTGGCGGCTCGTGTCGGGTTTACAAGTTTAAGGAGGATTGAATATGTTTTACTTTGATTCAGACAAGCAAGAGATTCAAGACTGGGTAAAAGAAGAGTTAAAAAAGTTTGTCACGGCTCAGCAGCTCTCCCAATATGATGCGGAGTTCAAATCGCAGATTGATGTTAAGCTTGCACCGCTTCAGAAGGAGCTTGACGCGCTTAAAATGGCAAGTATCTCCGCGTCTGAAGTCGCCGCGCTAAAGGCAGAAGTCAACACGCTTAGGCAAGAGCTTGACGCGTTGAAGGCACTATCGACGGAAATCACTTCGCTTAAAGCAAACGTCAACGAACTGCTGAAAAAACTTGAGGCATTGAAGGCTCCTAAGACCTCGCCCGAAGTCCAAACACTTCAAGTAGACGTTAGCGCACTCAAGCAGACGATTGAGGCTTTGAAAGCTTCTAAGACCTCGCCCGAAGTCCAAACACTTCAAGAGGACGTTACCACACTTAAGCAGACGATTGAGGCATTGAAGGCTCCTAAGACCTCGCCTGAAGTCCAAACACTTCAAGAGGACGTTACCACACTTAAGCAGACGATTGAGGCTTTGAAGGCTCCTAAGACTCTGCCTGAAGTCCAAACGCTTCAAGAGGACGTTACCACACTCAAGCAGACGATTGAGGCTTTGAAGGCTCCTAAGACATCGCCTGAAGTCCAAACGCTTCAAGAGGACGTTACCACACTTAAGCAGACGATTGAGGCATTGAAGGCTCCTAAGACCTCGCCTGAAGTCCAAACACTTCAAGAGGACGTTA
>JAFWCT010000060.1 GCA_017534385.1 Selenomonadaceae bacterium | reverse complement strand
GCAAAAAAAATGGGCATCTCGCCCGGTCGCCAATTGGTCGCTCGTTCGTAATCAACTGCTCTTGAACGACCGCCTCGCTGCCCTCTTCGACAAATTCGACCGCTAACTTTCCCTACTTACACAATCTGCTTGACACTGCCTCTTTCCCGTCCGAATCTACAGCTTATGAGTTGCCGAGTCTCTTTTCCGTTGCGTATGCAGAAGACGACTTCATCAATTACTACAAGCTGAAAGACAGTTATACCAGAGGCGACCCGACTATCACCATGTATTCTTATGGTCTTTATCAAGACGGCGACAATTATTATTATGTCATTGGTCTTAGCGAGAACATTCATCATTTCTTTGTTGGCTTCTTTGGCGATATGAATTCTGGCGTTAAGGCTGTCGCTTTGATTAGTAAAAATAGCGGCAGTGGCAGTGGCAATGGCGATTCGTCGGCTGAGGCAACTGAAGTTGCTTTGAATTTCGATACGAACGGCGGCACTTTCGACGACGGCTCCACCACTGATTCAAAGGCTATTACGTCACCAAGTAAAATGGAAGACGATGCGACCTCCGAGTCGATTTCCTCTGACAAAGGAACGCCGACACAAGAAGGCAAGGTTTTCAAGGGCTGGAGCACAGTTGCCGATGAAAACGGTAAAGTCACATATATTACTGACGGCAAGCAGATGACTAAAAAAGAATTGCAAGCTCTGTTCGGCGACAGCACGGAAGTAACTTTATATGCTGTGTGGGAAAATGATTCCTCAAGCTCAGACAGTTCCTCAGGCTCTAGTTCGGGCAGTTCCTCAGACTCAGACAGTTCCTCAGGCTCTAGTTCAGGCAGTTCCTCAAGCTCAGATACTCCAACGATTACGCCGCACAATAACAGGACGCTTTGGGAGCAAATGCATTACCTCATCGCCAAATACGTTTACGACCCCGACTGGAATGTTTCCGTGAATAAATTCGGTGCCGCACTGAACGACCTCAACTTTATTCCGACGGGAAACGCCGCAGTCTTGAATAACAATAAAATTGTCTATATAACCATGACAGCGGATACCAAAGCCAACAACAGCAAAGCATACGTGAAAGACGTAGAAAGACTGTTCCTTGACTTTAGACCCGACGGCTTTATTGTTCGTGTGCACGCGCTGATAGACGTAAATGCGGCATATGACGTTCGTTCTGGGAAAATTGGTGACGACCCATTATATATCCGAATCGAAGCCGAGCCGAAACAAGGTAACACAGGCAATGCTCCCCAACAAATCATCATCAACATAAACGCGGACAACACGGCTGATTCAAAACGCCCGATATTTTTCTACTATGACGGACCATTGGACTACAACGGAACTTATCCCGACCGAGTGGCGCAACCCGTTATCTTGAATCTCACCACGGACTTTAAAGGCGTACTGTGGATGCCAGAGGTGCCAGTAGTCATTCACGGCAACGGTAAAACTTTCGAGGGTTTCATTGTCGCTAAGGAATTCCGCTACATCTCCACTTCCGGCACGCAAATCAAATACACTAAGAACGGACTTGCCGCTTACTATTACATCGACGCCAACAACAATATCCAAACCATCGCGGCGGACGGCGATAACGCTCTTGAACTCTACAAATATAACGCGGAATCCTCAAGCAGATTCAATCTGAATAGCAACTCGAAGTTCAGGACGTTCAAAGCAGAAACAGACGTTAACTTCATGTACGTTTACTACGATTACAACCGCGTTATGGATTCGACGCCGTTTTATCTTAACACTGGAGACTTAATCCCGCTGTACAAGCTCGAAAACGGCAAGCAGGTTCGCGTCACGAAATGGGACAACGTAAATCTTTACGACAGCAATAACATGAACACTCGCAACCTTATCCCTAAGGTCGTGACAGACACCAGTAAAAAGGGAACTGTTCGCCTGACGAATGGAAGTCCGTCGCCGCTCTACGACGAGGCGGGCAACCCCGTATACTTCTGCGAAGACTACGTAAATTTGACTGGCACGTATGAAGTCTTCACACTCGACAGGGTAGCGGACGGCACACGCGACCCGAAAGAATTCTTGTTGACCAAGACTGACGCCTTGAATGTACCTAACACGGACGATTGGAAGTAAGCTTTAGTTCACGCGTCGCAGGGAAAATCCTTGCGGCGTTTTTTTATTGCAAACCTGAATATTGACTGAAAGAAAATCTTTTGTTACAATCAACCAAAATACTCGTCGGATTTATGAGAGGTGAAAAATCTTGGCGAAGGTATATCAAGCAACGCACGTGGGCAAAGTGAGATACAATAATGAGGACGCGTTGACAGTGATAGAGCCGCAAACATATATAGTGGCGGACGGCATGGGCGGAGCTCAGGCGGGCGAGGTCGCGAGCCGAATGCTAGTTGAGACTGTGGAAAGTTTTCTGTCGAAGACGCCGCGACCTTGGAACGAAAATGCTTTGGCGCAGTCGATACTCCTTGCGAATGACAAAATCCTAAACACGGCACGGAGGCATGAAGAGTATCACGGCATGGGCACGACGGCAACGATTCTATCACTGGACGGTTTACAAGCACACTTTGCACACGTGGGAGACAGTCGGCTTTATCTGCTTCGGGGCGAGGAGTTCCGGCAGATAACCGAAGACCATTCATACGTTGAAACGTTGGTGAGGCGCGGCGAGCTTACGGCGGAGCAAGCACGTCTTCACCCGATGAAAAATGTTTTAACGCAAGCAGTCGGCGCGATGACTAATCTTCATATCGACACGGGCAATTTCCTTGCGCAAAACGGCGATAGGTTTTTGCTTTGCACAGACGGCTTGACCAACATGGTTGAGGACGTCGACATTAAAAAGATATTGCTCACCGCCGCTCAGCCCGCCGAAGCACTTATAGAAGCCGCGTTAGAATTTGGCGGCAGGGATAATGTTACCGTTATCGTCGCAGGAGTTGATTAGCAATGGTACGCGAAATTTTTTATTGTGCGTTGAATTTCTTTCAGGCGATGCGAGGCGCGATTGACTTTGCCTGCCGCATTGCCCACGACGCATTGATTTAAGGGGCGAATGAAATGATTCAGCGAGTCTTGAGCGGACGATATGAGCTTGAAGAGAAAATCGGGAGCGGCGGCATGGCTGAAGTCTACAAGGCTCACGACCGACTTTTAGCTCGTCCCGTGGCAATAAAAATCCTCCACGCGGAATATCGTTCGGACATGGAGTTTATAGAGCGTTTCCACCGCGAGGCTAAGTCGGCGGCTCGACTATCGCACCCAAACATTGTCAGCATTTATGACGTTGGCGTTGCGGGCGATGATCATTATATCGTTATGGAGTACGTGCAAGGCAACACGCTTAAGAAGAAAATGCAGGACGAAGGACCGCTTGACCTGTTGACGGCCACGCGCATTGCCAAGGACATTGCCAACGGCTTGACCCACGCGCACGCCAATAACATTGTTCACTGCGACATTAAGCCGCACAATATCTTGATGACCGAAGACGGGCACGCAAAGATTACAGACTTTGGGATAGCCCGCGCAGTCACGGAGTCAACTTTGACTTATGGCGGGAGTGTCGTCGGTTCAGTGCATTACTTTTCACCGGAGCAGGCACGCGGCGGAGCGATTACTCCTAAGTCTGACGTGTACTCGGTTGGCATTTCGCTTTATGAAATGCTGACGAATCGTTTGCCGTTCACGGGAGACAATCCGTTTACAATCGCAATGAAGCACGTCGAGGAAGAGCCGATTGCCCTAAGCCGTTATCGTCCGCAAATCCCGCCCATGTTAGAAGCACTCGTTTGCCGCACGATGAGTAAAAGCCCTGAGATACGTCCGACGAGCTTTGAACTGGTGCAGGAGCTTTCTAAGGTCGAGGCGGCGTTGAGCGTGACGGTTAAAAGTGACCCCGACGCCACAAAGGTTTTATCGATAACAGATATGCCGTCGCGTCGTGCAGTCCGTCAAGGCTTAGGCACTCAAGTCCCACAGCAAGAAGAACCCGTCACGGAAGAGCCAGTCGAGCAAAAGCCCTTCTACAAGTCGAAAGTCTTTATCATGATGATGGCAGTCGTCTTAATGCTCGGCTTCGGCGTTGGGATATTCGCGGCATTTGGCAAAGTCCTAAACACTGAAGAGACCGTGACTGTCCCCGAAGTCAAAGGCAAGCAGTTGGCATTAGCGCGCCAGATTCTTGAGGATAACAAATTGCGCGTGAACGTCGCCGAGACCTATGACGCGAATGTACCAGCGGGGCAAGTCGTTTCTCAAGACCCGGACGTAGGCAAGACCGTCAAGAGCGATAGACTGGTTACGATTTACGTTAGCAAGGGCGGCGAGTCAATCGACATGCCTGACTTAGCGGGGCTTGCCAAATCTGCGGCGATTGAACGGCTTCAGAAGCTCGGCTTGAATTTGGGTAGCGTCTACGAAAAAGAATCGTCCAGTGAGCCAGGAACCGTTCTATCGCATGACCCGACGACTGGCACGAAGATTAATCGCGGGCAAGTGGTTGATTTGATTGTTTCACGCGGCGAACCTGAAAAGAAGGTTGAGGAAGTCAAGGTTACGCGGGAATATACGCACGTCCCTAACGTCGAGAATGCAAGCCTAAGCGTCGCCGAGAGTGGCATAGAAAATCGTGGCTTACACGTCGGCTCCGTCACTTATGAGGACAGCACTCAGGCGGAAGGCACGGTTATTGCGCAGTATCCTTCGCCCGATGCTGAAGTTGAGGTCGGCACGAGTGTCGATTTGGTGATTGCCCGCCGCGCAGAAGTTCGCGAGTCTGAACCGGAACCCATTCACGAGCCAGAACCGATTAGAGAGCCTGAACCCGAACCAGTTAGCGATGATGTGCCGAGCCGCGAAGGTGACCAAGCTAAGGAGCGATGATATGATTGGACGCGTGATAAAGTTTTATAACAGTTTCTTTTTCGTGAAGGTTGACGGCGAACTTATCCCGTGCAAGTTGCGTGGGCTGCTTAAGCGTGATAGGAAAGTTGGCGGGGCAGTTTGCGTCGGAGACTTCGTGGAAGTAAAGCGGCTAAAAGATAAAAGCGGCGTGATTGAATCCGTTCAGTCGCGCCGAAATATTTTATTGCGCCCATTGATAGCCAATGTCGACAGGGTGATTTTAACGTTCGCCGTCGACGCGCCGAGACTGCATCAGCTGTTGTTGAATCGATTTCTAGTCCTTGCCGAGAAGTCGGAGCTTGCCGAGATAATCATTTGCGTGAACAAGATTGACTTAGCGGCGGAGGAAGATTTCCTTGCCGAGTATGAGCCGTTGTATAAAGTCTTGCGGGTATCAGCGAAGACTGGCGCGGGCGTCGACGAGCTTAAAGAGATTTTATCGTCGGGCGTGACAGTCTTTGCCGGACCGAGCGGCGTCGGGAAGTCGTCACTGCTCAACGCGATTGATTCGAGGTTACGGCTTAAGGTCGGTTCCGTCAGCGAAAAGATTCTGCGTGGCAAGCATACAACGCGAGTATCCGAGCTGATTGAGTTCGGCGGAGGATTTTTAGTTGATACGCCGGGTTTCAGTGCGGTTGACTTGACGGAGGCGGGTCTTGATAAAAAAAATCTGTGGCATTGCTTTAAAGAGTTCGTGCGCTATGCAGGCGATTGTAAGTTCCTCAACGTGTGCAGTCACAGTCACGAGCCGGATTGCGGCGTTAAGGCGGCCGTCGAACGCGGGGAAATTTTGCGCGAACGTTACGAATCATATCTGACGTTGCTTGAGGAAGTCGGCAAGTAATTTTCTATTTCATTATGGCAAAAGACACTGTGTCCTGAAATCTTTCGTGAAGCATTGCAAAAACGCAGTCGAATAGCTATAATGCCTTATAAAGGGGTGGACGGCATGAAAAAAGTATGTGTAGGGATTTGGGAATCAGGCAATTTGCGCTGTGACAAAAGACTTGTTAAGGCTCTTGACAATGCCCTCCAATGCGAGGGCAAATTTTTTAGGCAAGCATGAATACGATTGTGGCTATTATATCAATTAATTTAAGACGAAGGAGAGGTTTGGCAGTGGAAATTAAAAATCCGAGTGTATTTGAGGTTGGCAAGCCGTTGCCGGAGCAATTCAGCAAATATTTTATCGGGCAGGCGTATTTGAATCCGCTGACGGACAAAGGCGGTGCGATAGCTAACGTGACGTTTTCGCCGGGGTGCAGAAATAATTGGCACGTGCATCATAAAGGCGGACAGATTTTGCTGGTGACGGGCGGTCGCGGCTGGTATCAGGAGTGGGGCAAGGCTCCGCAAGCTTTAAAGCCTGGTGACGTTGTAAACATTGCGCCCGAAGTCAAACATTGGCACGGGGCAGCGGCTGACAGTTGGTTTTCACATTTGGCGGTTGAGATTCCCGCTGATAACGCGTCTAATGAGTGGCTTGAACCTGTCGACGACGAGCAGTATTCCAAGTTATAAAAAAACGCCCGAAGGCGTCAATTTAAATCTTAACGTAATCTGAGCTGACTTCCAAGATTTTTATCGCGAAGACCTCAAGCATTTGGGCAAAATCGGCGGCAGTCCCGTCAAAGTCCACGTCGAGTTCAAGACTATTGGTCAGCTTGCGGGCGAAGACATCATTTACGCCCGAAATATTCTTAATGCGTTCGCGCACAGCGGTCAACGTGCCGCCGAGTTGCTCGAACGTGTTTTTTGTTATCAGCAAAGTCAAATGTCGTTCGACCTGCGCGGCGGACTTTAACGCGGCTGTAGAAATTTCGTAACCTGCGCGGCGTCCTGCAAACTTCAAAGCGTCACCAGTGCTTAAAAAGCCTCCGCCACTAGTCGACGTACCAGCAAAGATAATTTCGCCGGTGTTAAGCGCAATCAAACGGCTCGCAACGCTGAAATCATCGTGAACATTAGCGATAACCAGATAATCCGCGTGAAAGTCATTCGCCAGCGTCTGATAAAGTTCGTCGTCGTCGGTGGCAGTCATTCTAAGCTGAACGGCGCGGCTGACTTGCGCTAAGTCAATCGTCCGAGTGAAGCCTTGACGCTTAAGGGCGGCGATAATCTCATTCTCAATATCGGCGTAGTGTTTACCAGCTGAATCAAGCGCGACGACAGCTACGCGAGGACTATCTGCGTTGAAGTCGACGAGGGCTTTCTTGTTGACGGCGGAAAATTTTTTTTCGTCAAGCTCCGCGCTTATCTCGACGACGTAGATACCGTTGACGACGCGGCTTGAGATAATCTCCCAGCTTGAGATAAAGCCCGTGCTGTCTACTGAATTTTCATCGGCAATGAGCATGTGATTGGCGACACGAGACTTTGAATTGACGACCGCGCCAAATTTCTGTTCAATCGCCGCCCGCATTGCGTCACGAATTGCCATGCGCTCGGTATTGCCGCGCCCGATTGCGTGAACATTCGCCGCCGCACATGTCGAACACGTTATCAACATCATCAGAGCAAGCGACAAAAATTTTCTCATAGGCAAGCCTCCTCAAGAATCATATCGAAGGAATAGAGCCGCTAATGACAGTCTGCAATTAATTAAATATCGCCCCGGCTGTGTAACCTGCCTTATTGATTGCCTCACGTAAGGTGTCGTCTGGAACGTCTTCTTTCAAGCCGACAAGCGCGGATTGCTTTTCGAGACTTGCCGCCGCAATCGTCACGCCGTCAACCTTTTCCAAGGCACGCACGACTTTATAAATGCATTTCTCGCACGTCATGCCGTCAACGTCAATCGTCCTGTGAATCGGGAAGCGTTCAATCTTCTCGGCACGGACGCGGTAGCTATCATCCAAAGCCTTTTGCGCTGAACAGCCGCCGCCGCAACTTGAGCATTCCTCCGAACAACACGCCGCCTCACTCTTGAAGAACGCCCGATAAGCCGTCCTCACGCCGAAGACGAACGCCACCGCGATTAACGCACCAAGAATAATCGTAGCAATCATCATTCAAACCCCAGGAGCTTGCCGCCTTGATAGACGATTAACGACGCGACCCAAGCGACTGCCGTCGTGTAGAAGAAGACGAACGCCATCCACTTGAAACTTTGCGCCTCTTTCTTGACGGTGCCCAATGCGGTCATGCACGGCGAATACAACAGGCTAAACACCATGAACGCCAACGCTGACAACGGAGTAAACGCACTGCCCATTGAAGTTTCATTTAAGACTTCTGCAGTGCCTTCCGCATCGTCCGTATCAACAGAATCTTCGTCCGCGCCGTAGAGGATTCCCATTGTCGATACGACTGCTTCCTTAGCCAAGACGCCAGTCACGACTGCCGCGCCAGCTTCCCACGTGTCAAAGCCTTGCGGAGCAAAGACTACGGACGTTGCCGAACCGATGCTTGCCAGATAGCTGTTGTCCATGTCTTCGGTCATGCCGTCGGAATTGAAACTACTGAGGAACCAAATCACGACACTCATTGCAAAGATAATCGTGCCGGCTTTAATCAGATAACCTTTGCCCTTATCCCAAGCCTCAAGCAGGACGGTTTTAATATCGGGCAGACGATAGGGCGGCAATTCGAGTAGGAAGGTTGATTGTTGTCCTTTGAAGACAGTTTCGCCTAAAACCTTTGCCATGACGATTGCCGTGATGATTCCGAGGAAATACATTGCGAAGACGACGTTGGCGACGTTATCAGGGAAGAACATTGCCGTGAACAATGCGATAATCGGAACCTTCGCATTGCAAGTGATAAACGGCGTCACGAAGATTGAAATCATTCTGTCCTTGTGCGTATCGAGTGCGCGGTTAGCCATAATCGCCGGAACTGCACAGCCAAAGCCCATCATCAGCGGCATAATCGACTTGCCCGATAACCCTGCACGACGCATAATCGGATCCATTATGAATGCGACACGAGCCATATAGCCTGTGCCGTCAAGGAAACTCAAGATGATAAACAGCGTGAAGATTAGCGGGACGAAGTTGACGACTGCACCGACGCCAGCAATAATTCCGTCCGAAACGAGCGACTGCATCCAATCTGCGACGCCAGCTTCAGCCATTGCCTCTGCCGCCCAAGGTACTAACGTTTCGTCGAAGAATTCCCCGACCAAATCGGCAAGCGGTTGACCTATCCAGTTAAAAGAGATTTGGAACATAAGATAGAACGCCGCAATCATTAAGATTATCGAAGTCACGCCGTTAGCAAGGTAGGAGTCGAGCTTCTCCGTTAAAGTCTTGTCCGTCGCGCTGACAGTCACTGCACTTGCCATAATCTTATCAATCAGGTCATAGCGTGCGGCGATAATCTCTTCCTCAATCTTCGCCGCCGATAATCCGCTGTGTTCGATGTTGTGAATCCTTTCGATGTGGTCGTTGATAAGCTTGCTGGGCTTGTAGTTGGTCATTACCGCGTTGGTGAACACGTCAAGGAGTTTTCGGACGCTTTTATTGCTTCTGCCGACGGTATTGGTTACGGGCATTCCGAAGGCGTCTTCCAACTTCTTCATGTCGATTTTAATGCCGTGCCGTTGAGCCTCGTCCATCATGTTTAGGTTAATGATAAGCGGAATACCATTTTCCATAAGCTGAACGGTTAAGAAAAGATTTCGGGCAATATTCGCCGCGTCCACGATGTCAACGACAATATCGGGCTTATTTGTCTTGAAATAATCGCTGACTACCTGTTCTTCCTGCGAGCGGGCGTTAATCGAGTAAGTGCCAGGCAGGTCGATGACGGAAATCTTTCTGCCATTGTGTTCAATCGTTCCAACCTTCTTATCGACAGTGACGCCCGGCCAGTTGCCGATTTTCTGACGTGCGCCAGTCAACTCGTTAAAGATTGTCGACTTGCCGGTATTGGGGTTGCCGGTTAAGGCTACGGATAATGCTGACATTGTATCACCTCACTGAACTTGAGAAACTTCAATCTGCGCGGCATCGTCGCGTCTAATTGCCAGATTATATGAACGGAGCCGCAGTGCAATCGGGTCGCCGAGCGGTGCCGAATTCAAGACTTCAACGCGCGTGCCGGGGATTAATCCCATTGTCATGAGCCGCTGTTTAAGTTCGGACTCGCCGACCGAATCAATCCTTACAATCATGCCAGGCTTTGTGTCTTTGAGCGTCAAGATTATCTCCTCCTTGAAAATGTTTTTCGTTTAAGGCTGTGCGCAGTTTATCACGCATGAAAACAATTATCAACACCTCTTGAAAAATTTTTCGGGCTAGAAAAATTCCGGCGGCTGTTGTAGAATAGCGGCGCAATCTTTGAACATGGAGTAAACACAATGCAACGTATTGATTTAACGGAGACAGTCAAGAAGGTCATTCGCTTTAGCCTGGCGGGTGTGCTGGTGACGGCGATGATTATCGGTTATGCTGAGTATAAATATTGGCATAAGGAAGAGACGATTCAACTTGACGATGCAAAGGTCGTCGGGACGATGGTTTCAGTCAGAGTCTTGGCTAATGGCAAAGTAAAAGAGCTTTTGTTCGAGGACGGAGCCGAAGTCAAAGCCGGAGACGTGATAGCCCGTTTGGAAGTCGCCATAACCGAAGAGGAAATTCAGCAGCTTGAAAACACCGTGCAACTTGCCAAAGACAACTACTCGAACCTTGCGGCTGGTCAATGGGTCAAAGTTCCCGTGCAACGTGAGCGAGTGACTTATCCTCCCGCACCGCCGCCAACGTCTTATTCAGCACCGTCGGGTAACTTGGCTAAGTTGGAGGAACGAGCTAATCGTATGGCTGAACTTTTCGAGATGGGAGCCGTCAGCGCAGTTCAACGAGACGCTGCCCGCCGCGCTTATGAAAATGCTCTTGCGGATTCGTCGTCGTCATATGAATATTCCGCCGCGCCCGCGCCGATTATCGAGTACTATACCGAATACGTCGATGAGTTCAGACAAACGCCGCCCGAAGTCTTAGCGGGAGCTGAACAGGCGATTAAGCAAGCGGAACTATCCTTGAACGCGGCTAAGCAAGAGGCTCGCGAAAGTGACGTTATCGCACCCGTGAACGGAACGATTTATTACGGCGTCGAGGTCGAAGAGGATATTGTCGCCGGCGATAGCGTTTCGAGAATCGGCGACAGTCGCGAGCTGTGGCTTGAGGTCGAAGTCACGGAAGAGCTTTTCAATAAAATTCCACTCGGCAAGCTCGTCAGCTACACACTTGACGGCAGGGAATTGTTCGGCACGGTAATAGAGAAAATCAAACCGAACGTCGCTGAACCTGTCGAAGAGACCGAACCTATCGAACTGCCCGAAATCCCCACGTCAGAGAATCAAGCCGCGCCGTTAATCGGTGAAACTCCTCCGCCTCAAGAACAACCTCAAGCCTCTGAGCCGCCGCAAGTCGTGCAAGCTGAAGTTCAAACCGTCAACAACGCGAATCCTAATCCAAATGACAAAATCAAAGCGATAATCGATTCCGTCAAGCAAAATAAAACTCCGCCGCCACAACCGCCGCAAATCCCAGACAGTTTCGAGGAGCAAGCTAAGCCAAATGACAAGTTCATTATAAAAATATCTCTGCCCGCCGAACGCGACTTTGATTGCCGCCCGAATACGAAGACCACCGTCAAAATTAAATTATGAACTTTAGAAGGAAATATCTTGCCTCGTGTAGAATAACGCGGGGCATTTTGTATTAGGAGGTTTTAAAATGCAACAACGCTTAATCTGCTCCGAAAAATATCTTACGTGGGGTGCTTCGGCACCCGTGATGATTTAATCTCAACCGCACGCGAAATATTTTTCTGGAGGTATCAACATGGATTATTCAACGTATCTTAAAAAATATCCGTCGGAGGAAGGTTTCTTCGGCAAATTCGGAGGCGCGTATCTTCCCCCGCAACTCGTCCCGGCTATGGAAGAAATCACGCAAGCTTATATGACTATCTGCCACTCGTCGCAATTTATTAACGAACTCCGCCGCATTCGCAAAGAGTTTCAAGGACGTCCCACGCCCGTATATCACTGCGAAAACCTCAGCCGCAAGCTCGGTAACTGCCAAATTTATCTTAAGCGCGAGGACTTGAATCACTCTGGCGCACACAAGCTCAATCATTGCATGGGCGAAGGTCTTTTGGCAAAATTCATGGGCAAGAAGCGGATTATTGCTGAAACTGGCGCAGGTCAACACGGAGTCGCGTTAGCTACGGCGGCAGCGTTCTTCGGATTGGAATGTACAATCTACATGGGCGCGGTCGACATTAAAAAGCAAGCCCCGAACGTCGCCCGCATGAAAATCCTCGGCGCACAGGTCGTAAGCGTCGATAAAGGCGCGAAAACTCTTAAAGAGGCAGTCGACGCCGCCTTTGAAGATTATCTGCAGAACTACAACGACACGATTTATTGCATAGGCTCGGTTGTAGGACCTCACCCCTTCCCGATGATGGTTCGCGATTTCCAATATGTCGTCGGCGAAGAGGCTCGCGAACAGTTCAAAGAGATGACAGGCTTTTTACCTGACGTGATAACGGCTTGCGTAGGCGGCGGTTCCAATTCAATCGGATTCTTCTTGCCGTTCATCAATGACCCCGTCGAGATTATCGGCGTTGAGCCACTCGGTCGCGGTGAAAAACTCGGTGACCATGCCGCGTCGATGACTTACGGTTCAGAAGGCGTCATGCACGGCTTTGATAGCATTATGTTAAAGGACGCTAACGGCAACCCCGCGCCGGTCTACTCAATCGCCAGCGGTCTCGATTATCCGTCAGTCGGTCCCGAACATGCTTTTTTGCGTGAGATTGGACGCGTCAAGTACGACGTGGCAACCGACTTGGAAACGGTCGACGCCTTCTTTAAGCTCAGCCGCTACGAAGGGATTATCCCCGCCCTTGAAAGTTCGCACGCCGTCGCTTATGCCATGAAGCTTGCTAAGAAGCTGGGCAAAGGCTCAATTCTCGTCAACCTCAGCGGACGCGGCGATAAGGATTTGGATTACGTCATTGAACACTACGGCTACGGCGAGGACTTTAAGGACTTCTAATGGAACAAATATCTCAAGCGTTTCTAACTTTTATCGACTCGTGGGGCTACTTCGCGGTTGCAATCCTCATGGCAATGGAAAATGCCTGTATCCCCGTGCCGAGTGAATTGATTCTAGGCTTTGCGGGCTATCTGGTCAGTGCCGAGCGTATGACATTCACCGGCGCAATGATTGCTGGCATGATTGGTGGCATGGCAGGTTCAATCTTTGCTTACGTCGTCGGCGCGACTGGTGGCAGGAAATTCGTCGACAAGTACGGCAAATACTTCTTCATAAAGAAATCGCACGTCGACTTAGCTCAGCGGTGGTTCGACAAGTACGGAATCCGCGCAGTTTTCTTTAGTCGAATGCTCCCCGTCATCCGAACGTTTATATCATTGCCCGCCGGATTCGCCCGCGTAAACTTCAAACAATTTCTGTTCTACACATTCGCAGGGTCGCTTCCGTGGACGGCTCTAATCCTCTGGGCGGGTCTCATGCTCGGCGACCACTGGGAATATCTTTTGGAAATCGGGCACAAATTCTCCGCAGCGTTCATTGTCGTTAGCGTCTTGATAATCGCCTGGCTTTACTTCAGACGCAAGAAATAAAAATTACCCCTCCGCAACTCGCAGAGGGGCTTTTTGTTGTCAAGCAACCGTTTGCATATCGAATATCACTTCAAGCTGAAATCGTAGTGATGATCGTAATCTTCCTGCACATACAGACGCAAAGTTTTTTCTTGGATGTTGTAAATAGAAGTGCTCCACGTAATCCAGAAGTTATCGGGGAAATAGTTTCTGTCGTGCATCTTGAAAACTTCGTACTCCTTTTGAACAACCTGCTCAAAATCGGCGGGTTTATTATCAATCGTCAATCCGAATTTCGGCTCCGTGTACTCCGTATACCAAAACGGCGAAGTTTCAGGCCTGTAGGCTTGAGAATATTGCACGCGACGCATTAAACGTGTCATGCCCTCAAGCGTATTACCTTCGGCGTAGTGAGCACGCAAAATTTCATAACGTTCGACGCCGCAGGCACTAGGAGTAAGTTCGGGGAAGTTTTTGTAGACGCGCCCGACAACTTTCTGTTCGGGGATTATCTCGCCAAAATTCGTGTAAAAGTTTGTCATGATGTTCTGGGGTTTGGCGACGAGTTTGCCTTCAATGCATTCGACAACAAAACTTTCTTTTGGGTCAGAAATAAGTAAATGCAAGCCCCAATCGCCATAGCCGCCGTAAATGTCCACGTTGTTCAAAAGTTCGATTGCGTGTTTGGCGGACTTAGCGTGGTCGAGGACGTAACGGACAGTCGTAATTGCGTGAATACGAGGTTTGCCGGGATTTGTTCCGCGCAACGTCTTAAAGTTCAAATTCCAAGCGGGAGCGACGTTGCATTGAGCCACTACGCCGTTTTCGTTTATACCGTCGAAAGTGATATTAGGCAACGCGGCAAGTTCTTCGGGTGTGATTTTGTCGAATTGGGCTTGCTTCGCCGTCATAATCGCGCAGATACCGATGCTCGCGAAACGGTCTTTGCCCGCCTTCATTTTGACAACGAACTCTGGCACGTCGCAATAATCCAAGTCGAGGTTGCGCCCGTGGAAGTTGCCGTTGCGGACGCCCGAACAATAAAAACCTGGTTTGATGTTGTCGCCAGTTTTAAGGTTCGGCGTGTAATCGGTGTACTCCATGTAATAGAGGTAGTCGGCGATTTTTTTCGGCGGAGTGTAATTCGCCGCCGAACACACCGAGCACAGCGCAATCATCAGCGCAAGTGCTACAAATAAAAATCGTCTCATCTAATCAAGTCCTTTCCATTTAAGATAAAATTTCCCGCCTATTGTCCCCCTCCAACCGCCTTTTGTCAAGCTTTTAGCAAGAAATAAATCGCCGTGAGCGCAAAGTAAGGACCGTAAGCAAGATAACTGCTACGGTCTTTTTGTTTGGTAAGAATCATAATCACCGCCGCCAGCCCGCCGACAACCGTACCGATAAGCACGACGGATATAAGCTTCTCCGCGCCGAGCCACAGTCCCAAAGCCGCAATTAATTTCACGTCGCCGCCACCGAGTGCACCCTTTGACATTATCGCAAGCAATAAAAAGATTCCGCCGCCGATTAAAGCCGCTGCTAAGTGTTCGTGGAAGTTTAAATCCATCTGCCAGACGTAAAAGTCGCCTAGGAGCGCAAATGGCAAAGTCATCGCGTCGAAGAGCATGTACTGTTCAAAGTCCGTAACCGTCATCAGCACCAACAGGAATATCGCCGCCATTATCCACAGGTCGCCGAACATGTAGAGGCACGATAGCGAGATAAATATTGTCGGCTTGCGGAAGCGGGAGCGGCTTGAAACTTCTTCGGGGAAGGTCAACTCTTTACTCCTTGAATAAAGCTCATCAATCCACAACGAACCGGCGAACGTCAACACTGCGGCGAGGATTATCTTCGCGGCGAATATCGCTAACAGAATCATGGCGATTGTCTCCTTAAAAGTTTCTCCGCCGATTATAACAAAAAAAATTGCCCGACAAAATGCGGGCGCAGTCGTTGAAGAGTTCAACAGCTTACAGTTTCGTAGCAATGATTATCCTTCCGAATCACTCCTGCCTTTAGGAGGCGGCGGAGCTTTTTTTTTGCGTGAAGCCTTTTGACATACAGGCGACGAGCAACTTGCCGCAAAGTCAAAGGTCGTTTGAGTAGCTCACAAATTTTATCGCAACAGGAAATCTCTTTGCTGACCTTGCGCAAGGCGTGACTGCCTCTGATTTGGAAGAGTTCTTGACGTTCGGACATGGGCAAGGCGTCAAGCGGAGGCAGTTGTGCGGAAGTCCTCGCCAATATCGCAACGCTACAATCGTCTTGCGTGTTTGAGGCAACGACCGAGCTTAATGCCTCTTCAAGTTGCGGCATCAGAATTTCTCCGTCAATTAGGCACGTGCGATGCATTAGACGTTTGACGGCTCCTGCTAAGGTCTTCTTGCGTTTGTTGTAAAGGCTTTGCTCACTGCCGTCACTCATCAAGATAAAGCCGGAAATATTTTTCAACGCGCCCTTAAAAATCCTCATGCGGGCGGCGGCATTCGCACTCGTAACAAAAACAGTCTCGTTGCTGAATTCACCGTTGTCGGGAATGCTTGCGACCTTCAAGCCGTCCTCGTTTAAGTAACCAATAACACCGTCTCCTAAATGCGCCAAGAAGAATTTTCCGTCCCCAACCGCCGCAATCAACAACGTCGACGCCAAATCTTTTAACGCGCAGTCATGAAGTTCCGCCTCGTCCTTTAGGGCTTGCAAGATGACATTCAAAATTTCCAACGTGACGGAGCGTCCGTCCTCTTGCGCAATCAAATCAAAGAACCTGTCGCCGATAAAAGCCGTCGCCCGATTAACCACGCACTGTGCGCCGTAATGTGACAGAGCCGCCGAGCCTGCGCCGTCCGCCAGGGCAATGACTTGCACGCCGTTTTCCTCAAGCCGCGCTACTTTGTCTTGGCAGGGAAGATTTTTCTTCGCGTGACCTCTGCCCTGCACCGCACAGCAAATCGACTTCCATTCCGTGTTCAAAGTTCCGCCCATCCTTTAATCCCTTCCGTGTCAAGCTTGACGGTATCGCCGGGCATTGATTGCGAAGTCCTCGAAACGCTTTGACTTAACCACTCGAAGAACTCTTTAAAGTTCATGCCTTTTAATCGAAGCGGCGGACGACGTGGCGAAAATTTTGCAAGGCAATCAATATCCGCCTCCTCGCCAATGGCGATTGGGAAGATTGTCAGCTTACGATTATTTGCTAAAGCGTTCGTGCGAGATACTGCGCGATTAAATTCCGCCTCTGAGCCATTAGGTTCGCCGTCAGTCATCAAGACTAGCCACGGCTGATAATAATCAACGCCCGCTTCTTTGTACTCGTCCTTGCGAGCCTCCAAACAATCCAAAGCCATGTTGACTGCCTCGCCCATTGGCGTTTCACCCTGCGCCGTCAAGTTGGAAATCTTCTGTTGACGAGTGCCCTCTTGCCTGTCCAAGTTCGCAAAGTCAATGACAAGATTGGCACTGCCGCCGAAGGTCACGACGCAAACTTCCGCCGCAAATCTAGCAACTTCGTCCTCAAGCAGATTGTCATAAAAAAGATTGACGCCCCCAATCATTTCACGCAGAGCCGTGACGCCGCCTTCAACGATATTCCATTCGCGCCCATCGATAAATGCCTTGCGTCCCGTGTCGCGAGTTTGTCCGCCAACTATCCTGTTCATTGAGCCGCTAACGTCTAAGCAAAGGCAAATCGGCACTCGCGGCGTCGGGTTAGTCTCAAGGTCTTTCTTCCTCAAAAGGTCGTTCATTGTAAGTCAATCCTCCTCAGTTAAAAAAATTTCTTATCCAATCAAATACAGATGATGTCGTCGGTTGAACAGGAGTCCTCACCTCACGATGAATTTGGGTTGCTTGTGACCTCCCTCTGCAATTTTCACAGCGCGTCGGCAAGGCAAATCCTTTCTTATCAAAGTACTCCTTCTCGCCGAGGGTTATCTCGAACATTCTGCCGCAGTTCTTGCAAGTGCGTCTATTCCAAATGGTGTTCCTCTTCTCGTAGCAGTCGCGGCAAATCTTGTAACGTTTGGCGTGCTTGATGTACTTCTGATAATTGGTGTAAATCATTTCGCGCCCGCATCGCTCGCAATGATACTTATCGCCGTCGCTTAGGCAGGTTCGACATATTCCTTGCTCCAAACTTTCCTCGTCGTATTCCTTGCCGCAGAGTTTGCATTTGGCGTAAGTTTTATTTCTGTCCTTCTTAAAGCGCGTCGGGAAAATCAACAAAGCTTCCTCGTCCCATTCACTCATCTTGCCGCTTTTTAATGATTCAAGATAAGTTTCAAACAGCCGGAGCCAATATCCTGTACTGGGGCGTTTCTTTTCGCTATGAAGATTGCCATTGCGCCAGAAGGTTTCATAGAACGTCGACTTTAGCTGATAGGTCAGATGACTCCAGCAGAATCGCCACGGACCCTTTGGAACTTTGCCGGTCTTGCGTTCGCCGAACGGATAAGAGAACTCGCCGCTGATGATGTTTTCCTTTATGCCGATGCCGTCTTGCATGGCGTAGGGCGGCTTGCCAGGGTGCATAATCATAAACAGCAACGTCGCCACGGCAAAATTTTCGTTACCCAAAGTCCGCAAGCCATATTCCTTTTGATTCTGCAGTTCAGGCGCGGTAAACAGCGGCATACCCACGGGGCAGATAAATCCTTCGACTTGATAGCTGTCTGTGTCGACGAAATAAACTTCCTTCGGCGAGACGACCAATATGTTATACGGGTTGATGTCGCCGAGGATAATGTTGCGGTCGTGCAAGTACTTGAGCTTCTTTAGAATCGTCACGCACAGTTGAACGGTATCGATTTTGTTCCAACGCGGGAAATATTTTTTCAATAGCATGGGCATGAAGACGCTTTTACCTAAGTCCCTGCCCGAAGCCGTCCTCATCAAGTAGCCGACGAATTCATTGCGCTGATTCAAAATCATAGCAAGCGGAAAGCAGACGCCCTCGCAGTCGATGTTCTTTGTAAGCATGAGTTCGAGTTTCTTATAGCGCAGACGCGTAATCTTTTCGGGATTGTAAATCTTTGCGACGTAGCCGGGGATATTCGTCTTGTACACGGAACCTTCGCCGCCCCTACCCAGTTCGTCGAGTAGTCGGAGTGGTTTTGTCTTGCCGTTGCGGGTAGCCGTGACGCTGTCGCCCGTGGTGGGAATTTTTGATACGGGCAATCTTCCAGGGATTTGCATGACCTCTTTGGTAAAGGCGAATCGTTCGTTGAGCGGAATCTCTTCCGAATCCGTCTGCGGAGTGGCTTTGCTATCGATAATCCTCTGCAAGGAACCGTTCTTGCCAATGCGTT
Source organism: Selenomonadaceae bacterium (assembly GCA_017534385.1). Classification (GTDB taxonomy): domain Bacteria; phylum Bacillota; class Negativicutes; order Selenomonadales; family Selenomonadaceae; genus Quinella. Next base: position 25,220 of record JAFWCT010000060.1, on the reverse strand, counting down.
GCACGAGAATCTTTTTCATGCCGTGAACGGCGCGATTTTCTTTGCCTATCCTCGTTGCCTCGCTGGCTAAGCCTCGGTCTTGCGTGATAAGTAGCATGTCATACTGCATACGCTTCTTAGTCAAGACGTGGAGGAAAACATTATCGGCGAAGTCTCCGTCGTCGGGGTCTGCGAAAACTTCAACTAGGCGAGCTTGATGCAGTCGAACAACATTCTTGCAAGCGCGAATTGCCCGCATGTTGAGTTCGGGATTGTTACCATGCTTTTGACGACAATAAGCGGGGTCGTTCGCAAGCTTTTGCAATTCCCTGTAGACGCTAAGCGGCAAGATTAACGACTTCTTCTCGCGCTCCAGAAGCGGCACGATGTTTTGAAAAAACTTCTCCGACTCTTGCAATAAAAGGCTCGACGTGTCAATAAAGATTTTGTAGCCCTTAACGAACTTATCTAGAAGTTCCAACGAATTTTCTTGCGGCATGATGAATCACTCCTTCGAGACTTTCAACCAATATAACAAAGACGCTTTCCCGTGTCAAAAAAATTAGCCCTTCCACATTCGGAGGGCTTTTAAACTTTTTGACTGCCAATCAAGCCTTCTGCTTATCGGCGAGGATTTGTTTGAGTGCACGAACGGAGCCATCATCGAAGACAAAGCGAACGTTCGTATGCGCGGGGATAATCTCTTCAATCTCGGCGAGGTTAATCGCGGGAGCCTTCACGGGGTCGCGCAAGATGTAATTGAACGGCACAATATCTTCCATGCGGAGCCAGAACTTGAATTGGTTGGCGATAGTCGAGTTATCGGACTTATAAGGCAGTTCCTTCTTGTCCAAGCCAGAGCCAATCTCGTCACAGAGGAGGAACGTCCCGAAGACTTTATAACTTGTGCGGGGAATGACAGCTAAGAAGTCTTTGAGTGGAACTTTCTCGTTCTCGTTCATGTAGTTGATATAGAGGTCTTCGTAATACGGCTCGTGATAGAACTCCCTATCTTCCATTGCCTCATAGTCGTGGACAACGTCGCCATACCACTGATTAAAGCCGCGGCTGTTTGTGTTGTAGAAGTAAAATTCTTCGTGCTTATCGTCTTTGGGCTTAATCAACCAGCTCACGACGATTTCTTTTTTGTCGTCGCGATAAGTCAGATAGTAGCTGTCGTCAATGATGAAGAACCATTCGCGAGTGTTCGTCTTGAGGTGCAGGAAGTGAATATCTTGGGCGCGATACTCGTCAAGCATTGCCTCGAACTGTTCAGCATTCATGACGCGACCTCAATCCATATGGGAGCCGCCGTTAATGTCAATGTCTTCGCCGGTGATGTAGCCTGCTTCTTTAGAGGCAAGGAAGACAATCGGACCTGCGACCTCGAAGACTTCGCCGATACGTTTCATCGGGATTTCTTGTGCAAGCTTAATGTCGTCTTCTTCAGTGCCGTTCATGTTTTTGCGGATGTCGGTATTGATTGCGCCGGGGCAGACGCAGTTGACGGTAATTCCATACTCTGCGACTTCGCGGGCGAGGTTCTTGCTGAAGCCGAGCAGAGCCGCCTTAGACGCGCTATAGTGTGCGCCGCCGAATACACCGCCACCGCGTTTAGCCGAGACAGAAGACAAGCTAACGATACGACCGTACTTGCGCTCCTTCATGACTTCGACAACAGCCTTGGTGATAAGGAACGTGCCGAACATGTTGACGGTGAAAACTTTCTTCATATCGGCGAGGGTCATGTCGTGGACGGTGATGCGTTGAGTAATGCCCGCGTTGTTTACGAGAACATCAATCTTGCCGTACTTGTCCTTGACGTTCTTGACGAATGCATTAACGCTGTCTTCGTCGGCAATGTTGAGTACGAAGCCGTCAGCCTTGTAGCCCGCCGCCTGAATCTCGGCGACAGTGTCCTTGCAACCTTGCTCGTTCATGTCGGCGATAATGACTTGTGCGCCTGCCTCCGCGAACATGTTAGCAATCCCGCGACCGATGCCGCGTTTGGAACCTGAACCCGTGACGATTACTACTTGGTCTTTGAAATCAAACATTTTTTTAGCCTCCATTTTTATTCGTGCGCAATGCGCAATGATAACTTTGTCAATTGGTCTCGTTGTCATTAAGACATTCTTCAAGCGTGTAAGTTTTGCCGTTACTCTGAGCAATTATATCGTCGAACATTTCTTTCATCGCGACAGGAACTGCCTCGCGAAACTTAACAAATTTATCGAGAAGTTCTTGCCCTTCGTAGCCTTCGGCGATTAAGTCTCGTAAAATTTCAACGTCAAATTCACCTGTGACCATAAAGAACACCTCCTCTTACGAGACGAAAATTTTCAATCAGAAATTTTTAGCCGCCGCAACAATGGCGTCGACAGTAATTCCATTCTTCTCAAGCAAGCGATGATACGGAGCCGATTCGCCGAACTGATCTTGAATGCCGAAACGTTTAACCTTGCCCTTACCCATTTCCGCGACGACTTCGCAGACAGCCGAGCCAAGTCCGTTAATGATGTTGTGGTCTTCGATTGTGATAATCTTGCCAATATTCTCGACGCAATCTTTAACGGCGTCAACGTCAAGCGGCTTAATCGTGTGCATGTCGACGACCTTAGCCGAGATACCTTCTTGAGCGAGTTTAGCCGCCGCGTCGAGTCCGTAGCAAACCATATCGCCGTTAGCAATTATCGCAATGTCGGTGCCTTCGCGGGCAATGTGCGCCTTGCCGATAACAAATTCCGTGTTCTCGTCATAGATAATCGGAATGGCATCGCGGGTGAATCTGATAAACGCCGGTCCGTCATACTCAGCAACAGCACGGGTGAGCTTGCGAGCCGCCCAATAGTCCGCCGGCATGATAACCGTCATGTTGGGAATCGTGCGCATAACGCCCATATCCTCGATAGCCTGATGACTTGCGCCGTCATTAGCGGGAGTAAATCCGCCGTGTGAACAAGCAATCTTGACGTTGAGGCGCGGATAAGCAATCTCTTGACGAATCATTTCGCACATACGCAACGAACCAAAGACTGCGTAAGTCACGACGAACGGAATCTTACCGGTGGTAGCCATACCTGCCGCGACGCCTGCCGCGTTTTGTTCAGCGATACCAACGTTAATGTGCTGGTCGGGATGCGCCTTCGTAAAGCCGTCAGTCTTGCAGGATTTGCCAATGTCCGCGTCGACGATGAAGATATTTTTATTCTCCGAGCCGAGGATAACCATTTCCTCGCCGAAGCCGTTACGGGTTGCTTTTTTTTCCATATCAGAAGCCCTCCTCAATGTCTTTAAGTGCTTGCTTCCATTCCTCTTCGTTGGGGGCGACGCCGTGCCACGAGCCGACATTCTCCATGTAGGAAACGCCCTTGCCCTTAGTCGTCTGTCCGATAATGCATTTAGGCTTGTGGTCGTGGCTGTGCATTCTGATTGTATCGAGCGTGCGGACGATTTGCCCCATGTCGTTGCCGTCAATGTTGTAAATCTCCCAGCCGAACGCCCTAAACTTTTCGCCCAAGTCGAGGTTAGGCATAACTTCATCCGTCGTGCCGTCGATTTGCAAATTGTTCACGTCGACGAAGGCAATCAGATTATCGAGCTGATACTTGTTAGCAGTAGCCGCCGCCTCCCAAACTTCGCCCTCTTGACATTCGCCGTCGCCGAGGACTGTAAACACGCGGGAAGCCTTCTTGTCAACTTTCAAGCCAATAGCCATACCGACCGCGCAGGCGAAGCCTTGACCGAGTGAACCCGTTGGAATGTCGATACCGGGGCAGTGATGATTAGGATGACCTTGGAGCGGCGAACCTTCTTGGCGGAGCGTGTGCAATTTTTCTGCGGGGAAGAAACCGAGCGTACCGAGCGCGGCATACTGAATCGGGCAGACGTGACCTTTGCTCAGGACAAAGCGGTCGCGGTCTTCCCATTTCGGATTCTTCGGGTCGACGTTCATTTCACGGAAGTAGCAAGCCGTCACGAAGTCCGCCGCACTGAGTGAGCCGCCGGGGTGTCCTGATTGTGCCTCGTAAATCATCGTCACGACTTTCTTGCGCAAATCCTTTGCAATCTCCTTGAGTTCCTCCACTGACCTTTTCTTCATGATTGAACCTCCTTATTTAAAACATAGGGCACGACACGCAGTCACGAGCCGCGCCCCGTTAAATTGACAAAGATTTTACTTAAGCGTACAAGTTATCTCGGTGATGACTCCGTTTTCTGCCTTGTAGACGACGATTGATTTCTTGTCGCCGCTGTTGTACTCGTATTCAGCACCATTAGCGATTTTGCGAACGGAATCAGCTGGTCCGCAGTTGTCGTTAAGGGAATACTCGCTTGCACCGACGTACATGCCTTCAGGAGTCTCGAATGCGTCGACAATCGTGGAAATGGATTTAACCTTCTTTGCGCCGTCGAACACAACCTTAAGCCCGTCAGCAAAAGTCATCTCGTTGCCTTCAACCTTAGTTGCCTCGCCGAGTATCGATTGAACTTCCTCAATAGAAACGCCAGGCATGACACCGCTAAGGGCAATCGTGCGTCCTTCCATAGACATTACGTCCGCCATATCGCTTGCCATTGTCTCGACGTCGGACTTCATTTCATCAGCCTTTTTAGTCACGTCGTCAGCCGCTTGGTTAGCCGCGTCCTTAGCTTCGTCGACCTTTGCGGCGGCATCGGACTTCATCTCTTCAGCCTTTTTAGCCGCGTCGTCAGCTGTCTTGTTAGCGGTGTCCTTAGCCTCGTTAGCCGTCTGCTCGACTTTCTGCTGAGCGTCCTTAGCCGCGTCTTGAGCTTGATTGCCGCAACCTGTTGCCAAGAGCATTGCCGCGAGCATTAACACTGCAAAAGCTTTCTTCATGATAACAACCTCCAAAGATTTTTCTCCGCGCTATACGAATAACAGCGGGAGTTGCGGAATGTATGTTACCATTAGTAAGACTATCAAGCAAGCGATAATCAGCGGGATAACTGCAACGGATATGTCTTTCAGTGATACGTTTGCTATGCCGCACCCGACGAATAGATTTATGCCAACGGGCGGCGTCACAAGTCCGATTGACAGGTTGAGAACCATGACTGCGCCGAAGTGAATCGGGTCAATGCCAAGACTCAACGCAACCGGCAGGAATAGCGGAGTAAAGATTAGAACGGCACTCGTTGCGTCCATGAAACAGCCTGCGATTAGGAAGATGACGTTAGCAATTAGCAAGAACATTATGTAGTTGCCGCCGGTTATCTCAATCAAGCCGTCGCTGATTGCAAGGTCGAGGCGTGCACGTGTCAAAATGTATGCGAACAGACTAGCCGTCGCCGTGATGAACATGACAACTGCCGTAGTCGTCGTGGAATTGACGAAGATTTCATAGAGGTCTTTAAGCTTAAGCGTGCGATAGATGAAGAAGCCGACGAACAGTCCGTAAACTGCAGATGCCGCCGCCGCCTCAGTCGGGGTGAAGATACCGCCATAGATGCCGCCGAGGATAATGCCCGGCATGAGCAATCCCCAGAACGCCTCTTTGAAGGACTTCCAACGCTCCTCACTCGACGCTTTAGGAAGAAGTTCGATTTGCAAGTTGCGCGTCGTCCACATTGCCACGATGATTAACGCAACGCCAATCATGACGCCGGGGACGATACCCGATAAGAACAGCTTGCCGATTGAAGTATCAGCGACTGAACCGTAGACGACGAATGTAATTGACGGCGGGATAACGATACCAGTTGCACCAGCCGCCGCCATCAATGCCGCACTGAACGCGGGAGGATAACCGACCTTAACCATAGCGGGGATAAGAATCATGCCCAGTGCCGCGACCGTAGCAGGACCCGAACCACTGATTGCCGCGAAGAAACACGCAACTGATACCATGACGACAATCAGACCGCCGCGCAGATGTCCAACGCAACTTTGCGCGAAGTTAATCAGGCGTTCGGATATGCCAGCCTTTTCCATGACGTTGCCGCCGAGGATAAAGAACGGTACCGCCAGCAGGACGAACTTACTTGTCGCCGAGGAAAAGATACGCGGGAGCATTGTCATAATCGTATCGAGCGGACGTCCCGCGCCGTCAATCAGCATACCGAAGACACTGGACACGCCAAGACAGATTGCAATCGGCGTGCCGACCAAGAGGAATGCCGCAAAGCTCAAGAAAATTACCGGACCAATCATTTTGCGTCGCCCTCCTTGCCGCTTATCGTATCAATTAGCATGAATAAAAATTCTATCGTGATAAAGAATGCGCCAATCGGGACGAACGAACCAAATATCCACTCAGGCCACTGCATACCCGCCGTAACTTGTCCGTGATAAATTTGGCTCTGCACCATGCTGATTCCGTACCAGAACAACGCCGCCGAGAAGAACGTTGCAAGCGCATAACTCATCGTCTGAATCCCGCGCTTGAGTCCCGCTGGTAGCAAGTCAAGTATCGCCGTGAATCCCAAATGAGCCTTACGCCTTGCCGCTGCCGCCGAACCGATTAAGCTAAGCAGAACGAACAGGTAAGTTGTAATCTCTTCCGAGAACGAGAACGACGCGCTGAAAACATAGCGGGCGATAACGTTCGCGAAGGTCAACGCCGTCATGACGATTAGGCAGATGGCGCAGATGATGTCTTCAATCTTTCCTAAAATGTATCTCATGCCGACTGCCTCCTTACTTCATGCGGAAGGCCTTGCAAGCCTCGTCGCCGTACTTTGCCATAAGCTCTTGCCGCACGCCTTGAACTTTATCTTGGAAAGGCTTCAACTGTTCAGGACTAAGGACGATAACTTCCATGCCGCCCTGCTCAAATTTCTTGCGCAAGTTCTCTTCGTCACTCTCGACCAGGTCGCGCCCCCACTCGCAAGCCTCTTTAGCTTTGGCGCGGATAAGTTCTTGCGTCTTAGGCTCAAGGTTCTCGAAAATCTTTGTGTTGGCGACGAACAGATAGTTTTCGTAAGTGTAATTCCAAACCGTCATGTATTGCTGAATCTCGTTGACTTTGGCGGAGTTGGTGACGCTGAAACCGTTCTCCTGTCCGTCAATGGTACCCTGCTGAATCGCCGTAAAAGCTTCAGACCAACTCATAGCCACGGGGTCGGCTCCGAACGCTCTCCAAAACTTAAAATAAACCTCGCCGCCGGGCACGCGGATTTTCAGACCGGCAACGTCTTCGGGAACAAGCACCGGGTGTTTGCCGTTAGTAATCTGTCTGAAACCGTTGTGCGCCGAGGCGAGGAAAGTCATGCCCTGTTGCGCGAGAATCTTTTTGTAGTATTCGCCGCCAGTCGTGTCGATAATTTCACGAGCCTCTTGATAGTTGTTAAAAGTCCAAGGAATCGTGGCAATCAAAAGATGTTCGTCCATGACCGCCATAACGCCCGCCGCGTACGCCGCCAAGTCAACTGCGCCATCCGCGATCATCTCGATACCCTTTGAGGCATTGCCGCCCGCCAGTTGGTCGTTCGGGAAAACGTCGACGGTGATATTGCCGCCGCTTTCCTGCGCGACAAGCTCGGCAAACTTCATCGCAACCTTAGTATCAGTCGCAATGTTCGTGCCGTTGACGCTCATGACCAACTTGATTTTCTGATAGTCGCCCTCTTTACGTTCACCTTGCGCGGCATCCTCACCGCAACCCGTGAACGCCAGCAGACTACACACGAGCAACACCGACATTAGAACTTTTTTCCACATCGGCATTTTCATTAAGCTCCCCCCTCTGATAAAACCCTTTATATCTTGCTTAACCAACATAGGACGTTGATTCAACTGCGCGTATACTATCATTAACGTTACTAATCTGTCAACAGTTCGCGGGGAAAAATTTTCGGCTAATCGAGGAGATGATTTTCGTAGACGTGGCGCAATTCGTTTAGGTTATTGATATTCAAATCGAGGCGGCAAGTCCAAGCACTGTCATTTATCTCCATAGTCTCACGGTCGTCGGCAGTGTACCTTTTCCAATCAGAACGAGGCTTGCTATTTTTCGCAAAGGACACCCATGCCGCTTGAACCTGTGCAATCAACGCAGGCGACGGATTCGGCTCAATGTCTGCGCTCGGATTGCCAAACACGAACGGTAAATCAATCGCATGACACGAGCCTAAATGTTCATGAGGCGACCTCTGATTGAACAGATAAAAATAAACGTCCTCGAACGCCGATTGATACTCCGCAATAAGCTCCTGCCCGACGCGCCAATCAAGCTGATTTGCAAACTCAAGATAACGTTCAAGCTCCTCAAGCTCCAAATGATTCTTCTGCCACGATTGATAAAGGTTTGGTGCGCTAAGGAATTCGCCTTCGTAAAGCACGGGCGTAAGCTTCGGGTGAGCGTCCGCCATAAGCTCCATAAAGCCTTCGTAGTACAAAGCCCAATAGCGATACTCCTCCGCCGTGTTGCCAGTCAAAAGTTTAATGCCGCGTGCCGAGCCGTCCTTTAGGGCTTGGAACGGGTGCGCCGGCAAATATTTTCCGTCGCAGGTCGGGAAGAAGCCAACATCTATTTCAAAGCCGAGTTCGTCGCAAAATTTATAATACGTCAGCAAAAGTTCAGCGGTCGGTTTAGTCATAAGCTCCTGCATGTTCTTATAGCCGCCAAGTTCCATGAATTTTGCTGTACGCTCCGCTGAGTGTTCGGGGACGTGATAATAAGCCATGTGCCCCGACTGCGCGATAACCTTGTTGAACAAACCTTTAGCGGCGGGCGTGACCATTAAAAGCGTAGCGGAGATTGCGCCGGCACTCTCGCCAAAGATAGTCACGTTATCGGGGTCGCCGCCGAAGCTTGAAATATTTTCCTTAATCCACGTCAAAGCCGCCACCTGATCTTTAATGCCAAGATAGCCCGTGTCCTCGAAGGCAGAATCAATGCTTGCGAAGTTCATAAAGCCAAAGAGATTCAGCCGGTAATTAATCGTGACTACAACGACATCATGCGCCGCGAGGTTAGAACCGTTATAAAGGGGGTCGCCCGTGCCGCCATTGATGAAGCCGCCGCCGTGAATGAAAACCATCACTGGCAGATTCTTTCCGCCACGAGTCCAAATGTTCAACGTCAAGCAGTCTTCGCTTTGTTTAAGGAGGGAGGCAGGCTCAGTCTTATCTTCGTCTTGAATTGCCGAATAGCCGAACTTCTTTGCGTCGAAGGTCTTATTGCTCGGCTCCAAAGGTTCGGGGGCATGCCAGCGTAAAGCTCCGACGGGCGGTTTGGCGTAGGGAATGCCTAGCCACGTTTGAACGCCGCGTTTGTCTACGAAGCCATTGTAAGTTCCCTGCACGGTCTTGGCTTGACAACTTGCGGCTTGCACGTCGGTGGGGAGAATATTTGTTGCTAAAGTAAACATTGCTACTGCACTTCCTTTTATAAAGTCTCTGCGTGAAAGCATGAATTTATCACCTCGAAGACAGTTTAAAGCAAAGCCGCTGAAAAGTCTACGTGCGGTTGAAAACTTAGCGGGCGTATGGTACACTGCAAAAAATTTTTTGGAGGCAACGTTGAAAGATTTCCTACGACACGAACTCGACGAGCTAAAGCGGAATAAAGTTCGGGCGATTGCCTTGGGCGTGTGCTTAATCGTCTTGCTAGTCTTTTTGGCGATTGATGACAGCTCCGGCGGCGAAGAGATTATCCTAGACGACGAGCCGCCGCTGACGAAGGATTTACCCGTGAAGGTCTTGCCGCTTGAAAAATCTTCCGACGGCGTGACGCTTGTCCTTGGGGCTGATGCTGATGAATTGATTATCGGCGACCCGTTCGCGGGCGAAGACAAACCTAAGCCACCGTCACAAGTTACCCCCCCCCATGTACCGTCTATATTGATTCAACCGCCGCCACCAGTCGAACAACCTCAGCAGCCTAAGGAACGAATCATCTTGACGGGCACGGCGATTAGTGGCGAAGTCAAAACGGCGATGTTCCTGCGCGACAAGGAAACACTCTTCTTGACGGTCGGCGAGGAAGTCGGCGGGAAGATAATTTCGGACATAAGCGCGGAGTTCGTGACGTTCGAGGACGGTCAGAGAGTTTATCTGCAAAAGGAGCTGAGATGATTGAACTGGAAAAGATTCGTGCCGCTCATAGCTTCGGCGGCTTTTTTTATGCCCGCGCACAGTTCAGCCGCCCCGATGTCTCTAAGCGTACACGAGGCAGACCTAAGGGCGACGATAATGCTCGTGGCGAAAACTGGCGGGCTTAATGTCTCGGTTGATGATTCGGTTAAGGGAAGCATTTCAATATCGCTGACGAACGTCGAACCGCTCAAGGTGCTTGAAATCATTTCGCGGACGAAAAGTCTGCAGCTCCTGAATGAATCGGGCGTTTATATCGTTACGGCGTCGAGTGTCGAGGCAATGCAAAGCTACGTCTTCCCGATTAAGTATGGTGACGCTGAGACCTTGCGCGACGCGGTGATTATGTCGCTTGACCCGGACACCGAACGCCTCCCGAATTCGACGACGCGCATTAAGAATTCCGACGGCTCGTATACTTATCGCTACACCTACCGCGACGATGACGGCTACGACGGCGGTGACTATTCGGAGAACATTAAGCGCAAGGATAGAGTTTATGTTAATCCCGAAGTCAATGCGCTTGTACTTTTCGGGACGCCTACCGAATATGAACGCGTCAAGAACTTGTTGGCGTCGCTTGACGTGGAACTTAAGCAAGTCACAGTTGAGGCGAAGGTTTTAGCAATCGACAAGAACGCTACAAAGAATCTCGGCGTGGAGTGGATGTGGTCAACGATTCCGCAGTATCCTGAACATGACCGCGACAGCTACACGCGAACCAACAGCGATGGCGTCGTCACGCATTACGAGGAAAATACTTACACGCGCAAGAGCAACGACTTGACGGGCTACGGCATTATCAAGTTCGGGCGCAGTCACGAGGGCTTTCCTTTTGAATTTTATTACGGCGCGAGGATAAATGCGTTGGTCACCGACGGCAAGGCGAAGATTCTTTCCCGCCCGAACGTCACGACGATTCAAGGGCGCGAGGCTGTGATTAACGTCGGTAGCTCGGTGCCGGTTCCAAAAGTTTCAAGCACAAATACAAGCACGACGACTTCGATTGAGTATCGCGACGCGGGAATAATCTTGAGGTACACGCCACGAGTCAACAGCGACGGCACGATAACTGCCAAGATTCACACGGAGGTTAGTACGCCGCAATATATCCCAGACATGCAGGCATATCGATTCAATACGCGCTCGGCTGAAACGACTGTGACTGTACGCGACGGCGAGCCAATGATTATCGGCGGGCTAATCGGTGCGGAGGAGGCTAAGTCCGTCAGCAAGATTCCGTTCTTAGGTGACTTGCCGATATTGGGCGCGTTGTTCAGGAATCATCGCAAGAGCAAATCCGAGTCCGAGCTGATAATCTTCTTGACGGCGCATGTTCTTAGAGGGGCGAGCAATGAAACTTTATCCGATAAACCTTGATATAGACGGCAAAGCTTGCGTGGTGATTGGCGGCGGCGACGTTGCGTTAAGGAAGATACGCGGACTGTTAGCGGCGGGCGCAGTCGTCAAAGTCATTGCGCCAGAAGTCTGCGCGGAAGTCGAGGAGCTTGCGAGGCGTGGAGAAATCACTTTGACGCGGGAAAACTTTTCGGAAGACATGCTCGGCGACGAACTGATACTAATCGCGGCGACGGACAATCCCGAAGTCAATCGGCGGGCGGCGCAAGCTAAAAATATTCTCGTCAACGTGGTGGAGGGTGCAGGCGGCAACTTCAACGTTCCCTCGACGATAAGACGCGGCGAACTCCTGCTGACAATCTCGACGGGCGCGAACTCTCCGGCGTTCTCGAAATTTATTCGGCAGATGCTGGAGACGGAGCTTGATGACAACTTCGGCGCGGGCTTGAAAATAATTTCGCGGCGGCGGCGGGAACTTAAGCGACTGTTGCCGAATCATACGCAACGAAAAATCTTTTGGCAGAATGTCTTGACGCAAGAGACGTGGCAACTTTTGAAGCAAGGACAACTTAACGAGTTGGAGGAACGAATCAATCATGCACTTGAAAGTTTTGGGCTTGAATCACAGGACGGCACCCATTGAAGTCCGCGAACGATTTAGCATAAGCAAAGAGGCACTTAAGCACGGCTTGGAGAATCTCGACGGATACGACGGCTTAAGCGAGGCAGTTATCCTGTCGACGTGCAACCGCAGTGAGATTTACGCGGTCACAGCTGAAGACTGCGAGCTTTATCAATTCCTGAACGATTTAATCGGCGGCGTCATCGACAAGAAGTTTCTTTACGAGTTCGACGGCGAGGCTTGCGCTGAACATCTCTTTGAGGTCGCGGCAGGGTTGGATTCGTTGGTTTTGGGCGAAGGACAAATCCTATCGCAGGTCAAGGAGGCTTACACGACTGCTAAGGCGGCGGCGGCGACGAGTACAATCTTGAACACGCTATTTAATCGGGCAATCGCGGCGGGCAAGAAGGTTCGCACGGAAACCCGAATCGCTTATAACTCGGTGTCGGTATCGTCGGCGGCGGTCGAGCTTGCCAATAAAAAATTGGGCGGACTGGTCGACAAGAGCGCGTTAATCTTCGGGGCGGGCAAGATGGCTCAGCTCACGGCGCAACATCTCCTGTCGCACGGGCTGAAAAAAATCTTCGTGGCTAATCATCACTTGGAACGGGCACAGGACATGGCAAATCGTATCGGCGGGCAAGCGGTCGCATGGGAAGACGCCTTCACGAGCGCGGCTCACGTCGACATAATCATCACGTCAACGGGCGCACCTCATTACGTCGTTAAGCCGTGGCAAACTCAACAGCTCATGACTCGTCGGGAAGGTCGCGGGATATTTTTTATCGATATAGCCGTGCCTCGTGACGTTGACCCGGAGGTCGGCAAGATTAAAGGCGTCACCCTCTACAACATCGACGACCTTGAATCAGTCGTGGAAAAGAATTTGCAAGCCCGTCAACGCGAGGCAGTCCTTGCAAGGAAAATCATCGCCGAGGACGTGGCGGCAGTCATGGAACGCTTTAAATATCTGAGTTTCCGTCCGCTTATGGCTAACCTGTCCGAACGCGCAGAAAAAATTCGTCAACGCGAAGTCCGAAAGGTCTCAAGCAAGCTCCCCGACCTTAGCGACGACGAACGCCGAATCCTAGACCAGATGACGCGCCGAATCGTCCGCAAGCTGTTGCGTATGCCGATGATGAAGCTTAACGCCTCGGCGGGCACTGACGCGGAGACTTTCTACACGCAGGCTTGGAAAGCAATGTGGAATGAGGAATTAGGAATGGGGAATGATTTTGCGCAAAATTAGAATCGGGACGCGGGCAAGTCGATTGGCTCTTTGGCAAGCCGAGTTCGTGGCGGCGGAGCTTAGAAGATTCTTCCCCGCGCTTGAAGTCGAACTCGTCAAAGTGCGCACGACCGGCGACAAAATCTTAGACGCGCCACTTGCTAAAATCGGCGGCAAGGGATTGTTCACCAAGGAGCTTGAACTTCAACTGGCGAACGGCGCGATTGATTTAGCAGTTCACAGCTTAAAGGACGTGCCGACCGAACTGCCCGAAGGCTTCAAGCTCGCGGCGATAACTCGGCGGGCGCAACCGTTCGATGCGTTCGTTAGCAATCACTTCCCGACATTCGCAAGCTTGCCTAAGGGTTCAGTCGTGGGAACCTCAAGCCTAAGGCGGGCGGCGCAAGTCTTGTCGTTGCGTCCAGACCTCGTGATAAAAAATCTGCGCGGCAATGTCGAGACTCGGCTGAGGAAGTTGGACGCGGGCGACTTCGACGCAATCATATTGGCGGCGGCGGGCTTGGAACGGCTCGGCTACTCGTCACGGATTAACGAACTCTTGACGCAGATAATCCCGGCGGCTGGTCAAGGAGCATTGGCAATCGAGACCCGCGCAGATGACGACGAAACCTTTTCCCTTGTGCAGAGGCTTAACGACACGGCGACAAGTGCGGCAGTTGCAATCGAGCGGGAATTCTTAGCGGAGGTCGGCGGCAGTTGTCAAATACCAGTCGGAGTCTTCGCGACGATTGACGGCGGTCAAGTGCACGTCCGAGCTTTAATCGCCTCGACGAACGGTCAACGCGTTGTCAGAGCTTCAGAGGTTGCCTCGTTAGGAGAAGTCGACTTAGGCAAAAAAATAGCCGCCCGTCTGCTTAAAGAGGGTGGCAGAGATATTCTTAACGGACTCGCTTAGGCGGGTCTTTTTACTGGAATAGGTTCCTGTGCTTGCTGATGAGTTCGCCGATTAACATTTTGCCGCGAATGTCTGGATGAATGCCGTCAACGGAAAGGGAATAATCCATCGTGCCTTGCGCGTCATAGAAGTAAGGCTCAATGTCGATGAAGAATTCCTGCCGCTTGATGTAATCGTTGATTTGCTGGAGCTTCAGCTTCCAATTCGGGTCGGTGGGCGTGTGGAAGGCGTTCTGCAAGTTGTCTGGGTTAATCGGCATGAGCGTCAGGAAAATCGGACGGATATTATTTTGCCGGCAAAGGTTGTTAATGCCCGCCATGTCAGCGATAACGTCTTCAGCAGAAATGGACGCGTCGCGTAGACAATTCGCGCCCGTCGAGATAATTAGGTTCTTCGGCTTAAGCGGCACAACGTCTTGATTAAAGCGTTCCAATGTCGTGCGGGAAGTGTCGCCGCTCTTGGACAGGTTGACTACTGGGAAGTCAATAAAAGTTTCGTAGCTGTATTGCAAGGCTCGCGGAGAATAACTGACTGCGCCGCCGCCGTGACTTATGCTATCGCCCAAGACAGCAACTTCAACGCCTTGCGTGTAATCGTCGACGATAAACTTTTCCGTCTTCGACCACGTGCCGATTGGTTGATTGTTCTCGTTCAAAGCCCGCACCCGCCAATAATACGCGCCGGCATATGGTCTGCCGTATTCGTCGTAGCAACTCGCCACATCGTCGGAAACCATGCGCCAAGCCGCCTCGCCCTCAGGGGTAGTCGCAAGCTCCACTTCATACTTAGCCGCCTCGTTTAGCGGAATCCAATCGAACACGTGATAAATCGGTTGCGGCAAGTAGTCCATGAAGTCAAAGTTATTAATCAACGGAGCATTCGGGAAGGGCTGACTTGCGTCGACGATAATCTTTTCCGCCTTAGAGAACTCGCCAATAGGTTCGTGATGAAGTCCTAAGGCTCGTGCCCGCCAATAGACTTCAGACTTGTTGAACGGTCGCAGGTCAGCTTGATAGCCGTTGGTGTAAACCTTGCGCGTGCTGAAGAGACTATGCCCCGCCGATAACGCAATGCCCCCTTCGACTTCGGGCGGCGCATCGAGGATTTCGACTTCATAGCAGACGGCATTGGGGACGGTGTGCCACACGAGGAACGGCATTAGGCTGGCGGGATTATCTTTGCCGTAATGATAAATGCTCACTGGGTGCGGCGGCGTCGGGAAGTTCGGATTAGCGTAAATCTTCTCGGAACGATAGACTTCGCCGAAAAGCCCACGAGCCGTGATGAAGTAATAAGTCGGTATCGGGGCACGCGGCACGATGTAGCTTGCCGAACGCGTATCCTCCTCCTTGAAGATGTGGAAGGGCGGCGAGCCTTCAACAAGTCCGGTCGTGCGGCTTATCGTCGTGACTGTGTAGACGCATGGATATGGCAACGGTCGCCATGTCATCAAAGTATCGTCGCCCTCTTGAGAGAAAGTCACTTCGAGTGGTCGCCCGTTGAGCTGGAGGACGTCGGTCTTCTCTGCAATGTACATGCCGAATATCGAGAAGAATGCCATTAGCGCGGCGATGATTGTGAACGTAAAAAAATTTTTCATAGGTTCAAGTAGCTCCTAAGTAATTCAATGTCTCCGAAGCGAACGAACAAGCAGATTAAGATTATCAGGGCGGCGAAGAAGTATTCCCGCCACGAGCCGACCTTGAAGAGTTTTACTCCGTACTTCTTATGCGGCGTGAAGAGTGGTACCTTTCCGCAGATACCGTCCTCGGCAATGTGGAGCAACGCCCCCACTAGTGCATAGGTTATCAAGTTCAGTGCAAAGGCAAGTGTCGGTTCGGGATAATAGTCCTTGGCAAGTTGCGCGGCGGCAATCAACGCTAAGTAAATCGGCGGGTAATGCGACCACGTGCGATGCCTCTTGCGCCACTTCCAATAAGCTGAACTGTCTTTGGGCGGCGAGCCTTCGACGCGGTCTGGAATAACCGCCCCGACAATTGAAGACGCCGTGAAGAGTGCGTCATTAGTCACCGTGCAGACTATGAAGCCCGTAACGATTTGATGATTAATCCACTTCAAGCAATTCGCTCCTTCAAGTTTGATACTGCTTAATTATAAAGCAGGGAGCCTGAAAACTTCAACAGGAACTTTAAAATCTTACTTCGACGCCGCGCCCTTGAAGATACTCTTTGACTTGACGAATCGTGTACTTGCCGTAATGGAAGACAGACGCCGCTAAGACCGCGTCCGCTTTTCCGACAGTCAACACGTCGTAGAAGTGTTCAAGCTCGCCTGCGCCACCCGACGCAATCACAGGGACGTTGACTGCCTCACTGACTGCGCGGGTAAGTTCAATGTCGTAGCCGTCCTTCGTGCCGTCAGCGTCCATACTTGTTAGGAGAATCTCTCCGGCACCGAGTGCGACGCCGCGTTTAATCCATTCCAAACAGTCAAGACCTGTAGGCTTGCGCCCGCCGTTTACATAAACTTCCCAACCAGTATCCGAACGCTTTGCATCAACTGCAAGCACAATGCATTGACTGCCAAAACGTTTTGCCCCGTCGCTTATGAGTTGAGGATTTTTAACCGCCGCGCTGTTAACGGAGATTTTATCTGCGCCCGCCGCCAACATAACGCGCATATCCTCGACAGTGCGAATGCCGCCGCCGACTGTGAACGGGATAAACACCTGCGCCGCACAACTCTTAGCGACCTCAACCATAGTTCCGCGTCCTTCGTGCGAGGCAGTTATATCTAAGAAGACAAGCTCATCAGCCCGTTCCAAATCGTAGCGTTTGGCAAGTTCGACGGGGTCGCCCGCGTCACGCAGTCCGATAAAGTTCGTGCCCTTGACGACGCGACCAGCTTTAACGTCCAAGCAAGGGATTATTCTTTTTGTAAGCATGTCAAGCCTCCGCAATCGCAATCGCCGCCGCTAAGTCAAGCGAGCCAGTGTAAATCGCCTTGCCGACGATGACACCAGCTACGCCCGCCGCCTTGAGTGCTTGAATATCTTCCAACGAACGAACGCCGCCAGAGGCTACGACAGCCGCGCCCGAAGACTTCTGCAACTTAGCGAACGTCGACGCATTGACGCCGCTTAACATGCCGTCCTTAGAAATGTCGGTGTAGATAATCGTCTGCACACCCGCCGCGACGATTTCCCTTGCGAGCTTGTCGACAGTGACGTTGCTTGACTTCTTCCAGCCGTGAACCGCCACGAATCCGCCGCGAGCATCTATCCCGACGACAATCTTATCGCCGAACCGTTTAACGGCCGCCGCAACGAGTGAAATATTTTCCACGGCGACGCTACCGAGAATCACGCGCCGCACACCTAATGTCAAAAGCTTTTCCACATCGTCAAGCGTCCGAATGCCTCCGCCGACTTCAATCGGAATGTTCACGGCGTCGAGGATACTTTTTATGGCGTCAAGGTTTTGTGGCGAACCAGCCCTTGCTCCGTCCAAGTCCACCACGTGCAAGAACTTCGCGCCCATTGCTTGCCACTTAAGAGCAGTCGTCGTTGGGTCGTCAGAGTAGACAGTCTCCTTGTCGAAATCGCCTTGAATTAGTCGAACGCACTTGCCGCCGCGCAGGTCTATCGCAGGAAAAATAATCATCGCTTAACCTCCTATAATTCAATGAGTAAGCACGAAATAAAGAACACCCAACGCGATTGCTACAACGCTACCCGCCATGATTTGGCTATGACGCATTGCCGAACGCACTTCATTTTCAACTTTACCCATGCGAGAGTTAAGTTCTTTGCGCACGTCCTTTATCTCGTTGCAGATGTCTTTTATCTCGCCGCGAAGGTCGCGTATGTCTTCGCGGATTTCCCTTAACTGCATAATGATAAAATCATCGCGAGTAAGCGGAATTGTCTTCGCCATTATACTTTTAATCCCCATGAACGTAAAATCTCAACGGCTTTATCGGCGAACACTGGCACGAGGTTTGACATTGGCTCCGTTAAGTCGACGCCCGCCTCCAAGCTGAATGGTTGCGCCCCAATTAACTCGACGTGCGGAATCTTCTTGCCTGTAAGCTCTAGCATCGTCAGCACGTCTTGAATCCCGACCTCGTGCGCCGAAATCTTTTGCGCGAAGTGCTTGCTAATCTCTTCGTCGCGCAGGTGAAATGTCTTGCCAGGCTGTGCGCCGCCGTCAATCGAATCGATTATCAGCAATCGCCGCGTTCCCGTGATAAAGTGTGTAAGCTCAACGCCGAGCGTCCCACCGTCAATCAACGCCACGTTATCGGGGAAAGTAAAATTCTTCTGCAGGTACTCGACGACACGCACGCCGAAGCCTTCATCGCTTAGGATAATGTTGCCGACGCCCAGCACAGTGTTTTCAGCCGTGAATAAGCTATCCATCAACGCGCCGCCTTTCCAAGAAGCCATGCCGCCCAATCGTCAAGCCCCGTGTCCTTAGTGCAGGACGTTTCAAAGATTTTTATCGTCGGGTGTAGTGTCGTTAAGTCTTCCCGCGCCGCTTGCAAGTCAAAGTTCGTGAACGGCAACAGGTCTACTTTGTTTAGCAACGTGACTTCCGACTCCTTGAAGATTAAGGGATACTTCAGCGGCTTATCGTCGCCTTCGGTTATCGACAGCACAACCGCTTTAAAGTTCTCGCCAATGTCGAACTCGGCAGGACAGACCAAATTGCCGACGTTCTCGACGATTAGCAAATCGATTGCGTCAAGGTCAAAGGAGGTGCACGCCTTCTGAATCATCGCCGCATCAAGATGACAACCGCCCGCCGTGTTGATTTGAATCACGTCGACGCCGAGCCGTTCGATACGTTATGCGTCCTTAGCCGTGAAGAGGTCGCCTTCAATCACCGCAACTTTAATCTTGTCGACGAGCCGCGCCAAAGTCTTTTCAAGCAGTGTAGTCTTTCCTGAACCGGGCGAACCCATTAAGTTCATCACGACGACGCCGCTAGAGGCGAACAGTTTCCGATTGAGCGCGGCAATCTCATCGTTCGCGCCCAAAATGTTTCTCATCAGTTTAATTTCCAAAGTCATCACTCGCAATCTACAAAGTCAACGAGAAGCTCGCGCCCGCTTTGCAAAATCAACACGCCGTCGCATTCAGGACAAAAGAAGTTATATCCTTCAAGCAGAAAAGTCTTGCCGCACTTATTGCACGTCGCACTAATCGGCACGCGTTTAATAACAAGCTCAGCGTCCTGCGCAGGCGTATCCTTCTTGAGAACGTCAAAGGATAAAGTCAACGCTTCGACCTCAACGCCAGCCAACTCACCCAACGTCAAGCCGACCTTGAAGACCTTCGCCGCGTGATTTTGTTTAGCCGCCTCAAGAGCAATGTCCAAGATGTTTTCTGCAAGAGTCGCCTCGTGCAAGGTCAATCGCCTCCGAAGAATTCATTCTCTGCCGCGAGGCAAAGCATATGATAAATCGGCAAATGGAATTCTTGAATCGTGTACGATGAATCAGCCGGCACGCAAATTGAAACGTCGGACAGGTGGCGAAGTCTGCCGCCGCGTCGACCAGTCATAGCTACGACCTTTATGCCCATAATCTTTGCGACCTCGACGGCGAACAGTACATTGTCCGAGTTGCCAGAAGTTGAGATTGCAAGCAACACATCGCCGCGCCTACCGAGTCCGAAAATCTGTTGTGCAAAGACTAAATTGGGCGATACGTCGTTGCTAAAGGCGGTTATCAGTGAAGTCTCACCAACTAAGCTCACGGCAGGCAACGCACTTTGAAGATTCGCCTTGAAATACTCAACGTCTATTGGGAAAAGCTCTTGTGCACGCTTGATGAATTCGGGATTAAAGTCCTCAATCTTGCGTGGCAGAAGGAAACCTTTCATCAGCTCGCCGACGATATGCATTGCATCAGCCGCCGAACCTCCGTTGCCACAAGTCATTAACTTCCCTCCGCCACGATAGCTCTCGCAAATCGTTTCAATCATCGCGAACAAATCGCCGCGACAAATCTCCAATGCGGGATAACGTTCAATCAGTTCCTCAATCTTTTTAGCTGTAGTGTTCTTTATGTCAATCGCTCCCCTTCAATGTTTCAACACTGAAACTGCCGCGAATACTATTGCCCCGAAGCCAACAACTGCGGCGATTACCATGTTTTGAATTTTATCGCCGAGCCTGTCTATTTTAGCTTCCAACGATTTTCTATCTTCGTCTTGCCTATCCTGCAACCGTCGCATATCTTCACGCTGTTGTTGTAGTTCGTGCATGAACAGTTCAAACTTGGCGTCTTGCCTCGCTAAGCGTATTTGCACTTCCGCGTTGAATTTCTCTTGCTCGGTCATGGTCAATCGCCCCCCTTCAATGTTTCAACGTTGAGATTGCTGACCAGATAATTGCTCCGCCGCCGATAACGATTGCCCCAATGCCGACAACTGCCGCGATTGTGAGGTTTTGAATTTGGCTACTAAGCTTATCGAATTTGGATTCAATCCTGGCGTTCATTTCCTTAATATCGGCGTCATGTTTATCCTGCAACCGTCGCATATCTTCACGCTGTTGTTGTAGTTCGTGCATGAACAGTTCAAACTTGGCGTCTTGCCTCGCTAAGCGTATTTGCACTTCCGCGTTGAATTTCTCTTGCTCGGTCATGGTCAATCGCCCCCTTTGCATTAAAAAGACTGCCGATGATTGACCGACAGTCGAAGAAATTTATACCAGTGACAATTTACTTAATCTTAACGAAGATGTCCGCGTCCTCGTCTTCAACGATTCTCGCTCCGTTGTCATTGAGAATCAAAGCGACCGCCGCGCAAAGAGTTTTGTCCTCGCCCACAACCAAAGCCGTCTTACCAATCAAAGCCTCAGAGCTACCTTCAAAGATTGCAATTTCGTCGCCAATGCGGAACTTCGGAATGGGTTTATCCTCGACGTGAATGGAACCTTCAAGCAAGTCGTCTTTGTCGTCGTTGAACTTGATGACGATATGACCGAGGCTTTTGATGTTGTTGTTGACTTCGTTGCCGACGCTGAGGATTTTGAATTCGGAGTCTGCAATCTTGAGGATGTCGCCCTGCTTGATAACGTCGGTGAGTTTATTGCCGCTGTGCAGAACGGAGAAGTCGCGCAGTTCAGGCAGAACCATTGAATCATCGAAGATAACGAGCATTTTAACGAGACTGGTAAACTTTGAGACCTCGCCGCCGATGCCCACGATTTTTGTGCTGTAATATTTCTTCGCCATTGAAAGCCCTCCCGTACTTCAATTTAACTCTTTAATTAATTTCAAGCTTGAATTCTGCAAGCGGGCGATTAATCCTGCCGCTTATCAGAAAATTTTTGTGGCGTGTGCTATACTCTTCAAAAACGGAGTGATTCAATTGGTTGAGTTATTGGCACCGGCTGGGAACTTTGACGCACTAAAGGCGGCAGTTGAGTCGGGCGCGGACGCAGTTTATCTTGCCGGAGAAAAATTCGGGGCGCGAGCCTTTGCAGAGAACTTCGCCGGCGAACAACTGATTAAAGCCGTGGAGTTTGCTCACCTTCGTGGAGTGGCGGTTCATGTCACGGTGAACACAATCATAGCCGACACTGAGCTTGAGGAGTTCGCGGCTTATCTGAAGTTTCTTCGGCGGGCGAATGTCGACGCGCTTTTAGTTCAAGACCTAGGGGCGGCATCAATCGCTAAGCAGGTTGCTCCCGAAGTTCCATTGCACGCCTCTACGCAGATGACGATTCACAACCTCGAAGGCGTCAAGGCACTTGCTGAGCTTGGTTTTAGTCGTGCGGTCTTGAGTCGTGAACTGACCTTGAACGAAATAAAAAAGATTTGTCGTGAGTCGCCGATTGAGACGGAGATTTTCATTCACGGAGCGTTATGCGTGTGTTGGTCGGGGCAATGCCTGATGAGTTCGCTAATCGGCGGGCGTAGCGGTAATCGCGGACGATGTGCGCAACCTTGTCGCCTACCCTATGAACTCGTCGATGAACACGGCAAGCAACTCCTCGACGCGGGCAAGTACTTGCTAAGCCCTAAGGACTTAAACACGCTTGACTTGTTGCCGAGGCTGATTGATACGGGCGTGACGAGTTTGAAGATTGAAGGGCGCATGAAACGTCCTGAATATGTTGCCACGGTCGTTAAGGTTTACCGCGACGCTTTGGACAAAGGGACTTCTACGGCAGAAGATAGACGCAAGCTCACGCAGATTTTTAATCGCGACTTCACGACGGCTTACCTTGAACGCAACCCCGGACGCAACTTGATAAGCGATATGCGTCCGAACAATCGCGGCGTGTTAATCGGACGTGTCTCGGAGGTCGGGCGCGATAAGATTGTTCTTAAGCTAAGCGGCGAAGTTCATACGGGCGACCAGTTGGAGATTTGGATTAAGGTTGGCGGGCGCGTGACGTTCACGGTTGAAGGCTTTGACCTGCGCGGCGACTTGTGCACGATTAAACTTGCCAGCACGAAGGGTATCCGCGTGCATGACAGAGCCTTTAAAATCTTTGACGCCCAACTGATTGCTGAGGCTCGGAAATATTTCGTCGGAGGTGCCGTGCGTCGAATCAAAGTTGCGGCGGAGGTCAAGGCTAGACTTGGCGAACCGTTGACTTTGACGCTAACTGACACTGACGGCAACTCGGCGACCGCGCAGACAAAATTTATCGCCGAACCCGCTTTGAATCGTCCGCTGACTTTGGAGACGCTAAAGGCTCAACTTGGACGCTTAGGCAATTCAATCTTCGTGCTTGAGAAGATTTCCGCAGACCTCGACGCGGGCTTGATGATTCCGATTAGCGAACTCAATGACGTGCGCCGCCGAGCAGTCGAAGGTTTGGAAACTCAACGCCTTAAGAAGTTTGAACGCAAGCCCCTTGCCCTTGCTGAAGAGAAAATTTATCCGCCTTGCACAGTCGAGGCGACTAAGCTTGTTGCACACGTCGACACGTTGGAAAAGTTGCGGATTGCCCTCGACGCGGGCGCGGACGAGATTTTATTTGGCGGAGAGACTTTTACTAATCAGCCCGTCAAGGACACGTCAGCGGCGATTGAACTCGTCCATAAGCGTGGCAAGAAAATCTTTTGGTCGACGCCGCGTCTTGTCCGTGAAAAGGAGCCGTTCACAGTGCCCGATAAGGTCGATGCCGTCTACGTCCATAACCTCGCGACACTCAAGCTTGCAAAGAGGTTTAGCGTGCCGATTCGCACGGATTTTTCTCTGCACGCCTTCAACAGCGCGACGATTAATCTCCTAAAGTCACTCGGCGTCGAAGGCGTGACACTCTCTCCGGAACTCAACCTTGCGCAAGTCAAAGCTCTGGCAGAAAAATCACCTTTGCCCGTGGAATGTATCGTTCACGGGCGTCAAGAGCTGATGCTGTCAGCTTATTGCGTGCTCGGAAGTTTCCTCGGCGGCTTAGACAAAAAAAAATGTCCGCACATTTGCCGGACGAAAAATTTCTTCTTGCGCGACAGGTTGGGCGAACTCTTCCCCGTCGCATGTGACCAATTCTGCCGTATGCATATCCTAAACGCCAAGACGCTTTCCATGATTGAACACCGCGCAGACTTTGACGGCGTGTCTAGGATTCGCGTCGATTGCCGAGCCTTGACGTTGACGGAGACTGCACAGGTTGTTCACGCTTACAAGTTCGGCGGCGCGGAGGTTGAAGACTTCACACGCGGACATTACTTCAGAGGCGTGCTTAGAAGCTGAACATACGTTCGCCGACGCCACCTACGCGCACTTCTCCTAGATTAAGCTCTGTCTGCTTTATGGAATTCCTCAACGAATCAAGGTAAGTGCTCCTGAACTCTTCGGCAATGTCAATACGCGAGAAGTAGAAGCGCATATCCAAATGCGTTTCCTCATAGACACGGAAGACAAGCTCCGCCGCGCCAATATAATCAGTCAGCACGCAGATACGGAACCAAGTTTCCTTTTTCTCTTGACCAGTTTCCTCGTCCTTAGTGTTCTCGTCGTAGACGTTAAGATAAGTCGGGTAGCTTGCCTCGTTGTCGCCCATATAAAGCGGCAACATCATTTGGAAGGAGCGTTGATTCTGCACGACGGAATTTTCCGCGCTCATAGCATGACGCATGGCATTGGTAAAGTCAGCCACTTCCTTGCCGGCGCGTTTAAAGGCGCGGGCGTTCATCTTCGACGTTACGTTAGCCATGTCGCACATCTGCATAAATGCCCAAAGCCTCGGCAAGTCGGGAAGGTTCTGTTGGACGGCGGCTTGCCTGACTGTTAACGGAATATTATTTTGACAAAGGCGCAGGAGATTTTGTAAGTGGCGTGCTTCATCCTCGGACATCATCTGCTGCGAATTGTTTATGAAGTTTTGAAGTAGTGCGGCGTCTCTGGGCGTCTGTGTTGCGCTAGGATTTCTAAGGAGGAATTGCGCTAGGCTCTTCATCGTGTCGTTAGTTTGCGGCGTGTTCTGCAGGTTTTGCTTAAGCATGGCATTCTTTGCCATTTCCATTTGCATACGCAATTCTTCTTGCCGATTGACGAAATCCTCGCTGACGTGCTTAGGCTTTATTCTACTTCGACGCATTCGCGGTATCGTCGGGTCGAATTGAGGTTGCGACTGATTGAATTGCGCTTGTCCCTGAGCATTAGGCTGATTGAACTGTGCTTGCCCTTGAGGTTGTGACTGAGTGAACTGCGCTTGACCTTGAGGTTGTGGCTGAGTGAACTGCGCTTGACCTTGAGGTTGTGGCTGATTAAACTGCGTCTGCCCTTGAGGTTGCGACGGATTGAACTGCGTCTGTCCTTGAGCGTTAGGCTGATTGAACTGCGCTTGTCCTTGAGCGTTGGGCTGATTGAACTGCGCTTGACCTTGAGGTTGTGGCTGATTGAACTGTGCTTGCCCTTGAGGTTGCGGTTGATTGAACTGCGTCTGTCCTTGAGGTTGCGACTGATTAAACTGCGTCTGCCCTTGAGATTGCGACTGATTAAACTGCGTTTGCCCTTGAGGGTTCGACGGATTGAACTGCGTCTGCCCTTGAGGTTGCGGCTGATTGAACTGCGTCTGCCCTTGAGGTTGCGGCTGATTAAACTGCGATTGCCCTTGAGGGTTCG
>JAFWCT010000059.1 GCA_017534385.1 Selenomonadaceae bacterium | reverse complement strand
TATCAATGAGCTGTCCAATTCCGTTAAACCGGTCGTGATTCCGGGCGAAACTATGAGAGTTCAGGTCGTCAAGGACGGAAAAGAGCCTGGGCAGGGCGTCGCGTACCTCGACGATGGCACAATGATTGTTATCGAGAACGGACACCGCTATTTGAGCCGAACAATTTCCGTTGAAGTCACTAGCGCATTGCAAACGGCGGCTGGCAGAATGATTTTCGCTAAACCTAGATAATTTCAAAGGAGAATCCTCATCAATGTTAGTAGACAAAGAAGTAAAAGACAGAGTTTGTTACGTAGAAATGCAAAATGGGAAACATTTTAACTGCCTTAGCGAGGAAATGTGCACTGAACTGATAGCAGCGTTGAAATTTGGTTACGAGCAAGAGTGCGTCGGCATAGTGATAAAGGCGCAAGTCAATCGCGGCGTGTGGAGCGCAGGACACGATATAAAAGAATTGCCGCAAGACGGTAGCGACCCGCTGGCGTTTTATGTGCCAATGGAAAAACTTATTCGCAAAGTGCAAGATATACCGATTCCGGTCATTGCGTACGTTGAAGGAACTGTTTGGGGCGGCGCGTGTGACTTGTGTTTATCGTGCGACATGATTATCAGCTCGAAGAACGCAACCTTTGCAATCACGCCGGCAAAAATCGGTATCCCATACAACGCGTCGGGGATAATGCACTTTATCAATCAACTTGGCATGAACAAAGCCCGCGAAATGTTCTTCTTGGGAATGCCGATAACAGCTAGCGATGCATTAAACGTCGGATTAATCAACAGAGTTGCAGACCTTGAGGATTTGGAAAGTGTGCTTGAGGAACAATTCCTTGCTCCGCTACGTAGAAATAGTGCCTTGTCGATAAGTGCTATAAAAAGACAGTTCCGCATTTTGAGCAGGGCTTCGACCGTCATCAGCGCGGAGAATTTTGAACGAATCAATGCTTATCGGAACTTGGTTTATTGCGGCGAAGACTATAGAGAAGGCATAAATTCATTTTTGGAGAAGAGACCTCCGCACTACAAAGGCAAGGCGGCAGATTTGGATTAAAGATTATAAGATAGCATTTAAAAACCCTTCGGCAAGTGTCGGAGGGCTTTTTGTTTATGGTTGGTAAAAGCCAACGTTCGGATTTTTTTGCAGGATTTTCCTTTCACGCTACGAAATTGAAATTTGCTATGAAAAATTCAATCAAAAACGTACTCAAGGCGGCTGTAGACCGTCTCGCGGCTAAAAATATCGATTCGCCACGCCTCGACGCTGAAATTTTGCTCGCGCACGTCCTTAATTGCCGCCGATTAACTCTTTACGTCGATTTTGATAAAGATTTGCCGCTCGGAGCCGTCTTGAAGTTCAATGAGATTGTAAATCGTCGGCTTGAAGACATTCCCGTCGCTTATCTGACTGGAATTAAAGATTTTATGGGCTTATCGTTCGCTGTCAATGAAAATGTCCTAATCCCGCGACCAGAGACCGAAATTTTAACTGAACTTGTCGGCGAATACCTGTGCGAAATGGATAGGGAAGTAATTTTCGCTGATTTGGGCACAGGTAGCGGCGCAATTCAAATTTCAATCCTAAAGTTCGTCAAAAAAGCTCGCGCAGTTGCCGTTGACATATCGGAGGCGGCTTTGGAGGTTGCAAAGTTCAATTCGCAACGCTTTAACGTCGATGACAGGATAAAATTTTTCTGCGGAGATTTATTCGCGCCTTTAACAGGGAAATTTGACGCGATAGTATCAAACCCGCCTTACATACCGACTTCAGAGCTAAAAACTTTGCAAGCAGAGGTAAAAAAAGAACCGCAACTAGCTTTGGACGGCGGAACGGACGGTTTAACTTTTTATCGGCGAATAATCAGCGACGCGCCTAAGTTTTTAGTTGACGGCGGACTTTTGGCGGTCGAGGTCGGGATAAATCAGGCTTCGGCAGTAAAAAATTTATTCGAGGCGTCAAATTTCGTTGACGTAGAGATTTTCAAAGACTTAGCAGGGATTGAACGCGTTGTAGCAGGGAGGAAATAATTTGCAGACAAAAATTTTACAGCCGACGGAAGAAAATTTGCTAATGGCGGCGGAAATGATTAAAAAAGGGGAATTGGTCGCGTTCCCGACTGAAACTGTGTACGGATTGGGCGCGAACGGCTTAAACGAGGCGGCTTGCAAGAAAATATTCGCGGCGAAGGGCAGACCAAGTGATAAACCGTTAAGTTTGCACGTGGCAAGCCTAGAAATGGTCGAGCAAGTCGCAAAAATCAATTCGCAGGCAAGAAAATTGTTCGAGGCGTTTTGCCCAGGTGCCTTGACGATAATATTGCCAAAGAATAAAATTGTTCCGGACTTCGTGACGGGAAAATTGAGCGTCGGGATAAGATTTCCGGCAAATGACGTAGCGTTGAGGCTGATAAGGCTTTCTGGAGTCCCGATAGCGGCACCGAGCGCGAATTTATCAGGAAAAATGCCGCCGAAGACCGCGCAAGAAGTATTCGAGAACTTATCGGGGCGCGTGGAAGTGATTTTGGACGGCGGGCAATGTCAATTCGGAATTTCATCGACGATAATCGATTTAACAGGGTCGGAGCCGAAAATTTTACGACATGGGGCGATTTCAGCGGAAAAAATATGGGAGGTATTGAGATGAGCAACGCGGAACGCAATAAATTGACAATGAAACGCTTTATGGCGTGCATAAACACCAACGACGCAGCTTTAGCGGAAGAATTAATCGATTCAAAGGCGGAATTCACTACGCCGGTATCAGAAAAGCCGCTTTACGGTGGCGCGGGCTATTTATCGGTTGTGGACTTGATGCGCAAGAGTTTTTCTGATATTCGCTGGGAAATGGTCGACATGGCGGCGGAAGATGATAAAGTTGCGGTGAATTGGATTTGTAGCGGCACACACGACGGCGAATTCATGAATCTTGCGCCGACTGGCAAGAAAATTTCGTTCAGCGTGATGAATTTCTACTATTTCAACGCGGACGGCAAGATTATTAACGATGTGGCGGCTCAAGGCATGTTTGGGTTGCTTGCGGCACTTGATTTGATTAAAAATTAACGGAGGAAGCATTATGGATTTAATGGAAGGCTTGCAGAAGGATAAAGAACTGTTCGCGGCGGTGGAAAACGAATTAAATCGCCAGCGGAACAAGTTAGAGCTGATTGCGTCGGAAAATATCGTTAGCAAAGCGGTAATGGAGGCGCAAGGCTCGGTTTTAACGAACAAATACGCCGAAGGCTACCCCAGCAAGCGTTATTATGGCGGATGCGAGTTCGTGGACGTGGCAGAACAGCTCGCGATTGACCGTGCAAAGCAACTTTTTGACTGCGATTACGCAAATGTACAGCCGCATTCGGGTGCGCAAGCTAATATGGCAGTATATTTCGCGCTTGCGACGCCTGGCGATGTGATAATGGGCATGAATTTGACTGACGGCGGGCATTTAACGCACGGTTCGCCCGTAAACATGAGCGGCAAGTACTTTAAAATCGTTCCGTATGGAGTTAGCCGCGAAACTGAGACGATTGACTATGACAAACTGGAAAAAATCGCGTTTGAGTGCAAGCCGCGTATAATTGTGGCTGGAGCGTCGGCATATTCGCGGATAATCGACTTTGAACGGCTCGCGGACACGGCTAAGAAGGTCGGCGCGTATTTAATGGTAGACATGGCGCACATTGCAGGATTAGTGGCGGCGAATTTGCACCCAAGCCCGTTGCCCTATGCAGATGTAGTGACTTCGACGACACATAAGACGCTTAGAGGCCCCAGAGGCGGATTAATCCTGTGCAAGGACGCGGAATTCGGCAAGCAGTTCAACAAGGCGATTTTCCCAGGCACGCAAGGTGGACCTTTAATGCATGTGATTGCGGCTAAGGCGGTTGCCTTCGGCGAGGCTCTTCAGCCAGAATTCAAAGCTTATGCCGCGCAGATTATCAAGAACGCAAAAGTTTTGGCGGAGACTCTGACGGCGGACGGATTTAGGATTGTCAGCGGCGGCACGGACAATCATTTAATGCTAGTCGACCTCACGAGCAAAAATATCACGGGCAAAGAGGCGCAGAACGTCCTTGACGAGGTAAATATCACCGCCAATAAGAATACAATTCCGTTTGAGCCGCGTAGCCCGTTCGTAACCAGCGGTTTGAGGCTTGGAAGCCCTGCTTTGACGACACGCGGCTTTAAAGAAGACGATATGCGCGAAGTTGCAAACATAATCGCATTGGTTCTGAATAATCCCGCTGACGAGGACAAAAAGATTGAGGCGCGTGAACGTGTAGCCGCACTCTGCGAAAAATATCCGCTTTATTGAAATGGAACTGACGAGTAAAAATATTGACGCGGTAATCGAGGACATCCGCGCATTTTTTGAAAGCTCTAAAGTTCCGCGTAAAGATATACTAAAAATTTGTCTCGTCGTAGAAGAATCGTTGCTCCGTTATCAAGAAAAATTCGGCGAGGCTCACGAGTTCAACCTTTACAATAAAAAATGGTTCAGCACGCCGAAAATTATAATCCGAGTCAAGGGCGAGCCGTTTGACCCGTTGCAGAATGAGCAAGATGACAATACGATTTTAAGCAACGAGGTAATGCAACGGCTCCTGCATTTCGATGAGGCAAAGACGACTTATCGCTACGAAAACGGCTACAACGAATTAATTTCCTATTCGACGCGGGAACATAAGCCCCTGAAAATTCCTGGCGGTTCGATAACGATTGCGATAATTTTGGCGATAGCGTTTTCGTTCGTCATAGGGAATTTGTCGCCGGAAGTCCAAAGTATCTTATCGGAAAAAATTATTTCGCCCGCCCTGTCGACGCTGACGGCTTTAATCGTCACGGTAACTGTCTTCATGATATTTTTCTCAATCGTGGCGGGCATTTGCGCGATAGAAGATGTCACAATGCTTAGCAATATCGGTTCGACGGTCGTTGGAAGGTTTTTTCTGATAGACGTGTTGATAGTCGCCTTGACATTTTTAATCAGTGTGTTTTTCTTCCCCGTGATGTCGCTTGTGGACAAAAATGTTGTTGACGTTAGCCAAATTACGAAGTTGTTGCTATCAATTATCCCGACGAACATTTTGGAGGCGTTTTTAAAGGGAAAAGTCTTGCAAGTCACGATAATGGCGTTCGCGATTGGAATTTGCATAATAAAAATCGGAAGTCGAATAGACAACGTAAAAAATTTCGTCGCCGAACTCAATCTTTTGATGTTTAAGATAGTCGAGATAGTTTTTTCGACGATACCGCTTGTAATATTCCTTTGCGTGGTAAAAGCATTGTTGACGAGCAGTCTCGCGGACTTCCTGAAGGTGTGGAAAATAATCGTTGCGGGCTTAATCGTGTACGTGATAATTATTTCGCTCATGCTGATTCGACTTTATCTCAAAACAAAAGTATCGATACCGAACTTTCTGAAGAAAATTTCACCTGCGGCGATAATTTCGCTGACAACGGGCAGTTCCGTAGCCTCATTGCCGAAAACCCTTGAAATATCCAAAGAACGTT
Organism: Selenomonadaceae bacterium; assembly: GCA_017534385.1. GTDB lineage: Bacteria > Bacillota > Negativicutes > Selenomonadales > Selenomonadaceae > Quinella. The sequence continues at coordinate 41,746 of JAFWCT010000059.1, read as the reverse complement.
TGAACATCGAGGAAAAGTTTTGCAACTTTTGGATACCGCTGTCGCTAGTTTTATTTTCTCCGTCGAAATTAATTCAGCTTAGCATGGCGGGCTTTTATGTAATGTCGGTTACGGGCGAAAATCTTTCCGCGTTCGAGGCGTTCATAATTGCGTTCCTGTCAATACAGCTAAGCTTTGCTTCACCGAACGCGGCAGGCGGAATAGTGGCATCGTTCACGCTTTTATTGACGCAGCTCGGATTGCCGTTGGAGCACGTAGGCACGCTGATGATTGCGGACGTTATTACGGGCAATTTGTTCACGGGATTGAATGTTTTGGTTAGGCAGTGCGAATTAATGACGGTCGCGCACAAAATGAACTTTATAAAGACTTAGGAGGCGCATTGTGGACTTAGATTATCTAATTTTCTTGCAAGAACTTCGTAACGATTGGGGCGGCGAAGGATTCTTTACTTTAGTCTCAAGTTTGCCGAAAAGCGCATTGGCGGCGTTGATTCCGGCGATACTTTTCTGGTGCATAAACAAGAACGCGGGAATATTTATCCTGTTCAACGCGACGTGCGGACGGGTGATTAACGATTTGCTCAAAGGGACGTTCTGTGTATATCGCCCGTGGTTTAGCAGTTCAGAACTGATACCGGCGGCAGATGCAATGGAAAAAGCGTCGAGTTTTTCATTTCCGAGCGGTCATACGCAATTCACGACGGCTATTTTCGGAGGCTTTGCATTCTTTTATCGGAAAATCGTTCCGTGGCTGATAATTCCATGCGGCTTAATCGTATTAATGGTGGCATTCAGCCGGAATTTTCTAGGCGTGCACACTCCGCAAGATGTTTTAGTTGCGATAGCGTATTCAATCGGGCTATTTTATGTGGCGGAGCGGCTTTTTAATTGGATAGGCAAGGACGAGGAACGTAAATTAATCGTCTTCGTAAGCGGCTTGATTATCTGCGCGATTGTATTCCTGTATTTGTACTTCAAGCCATATCCCGAAGACATTTTGAACGGAAAAGTAATCGTCGACCCGCTGACGGCGCGGATAGATGCCTTTGACGCGCTAGGATTTGGGCTATCGTTTTTCTTAGGTTGGTTCCTCGAACAAAAATTTATCAACTTCAAGACGAAAGTCCCGCCGAAGGACAAATTATGGCGAATCATAATCGGCGTCGGGATTTTGGGCGTGATAGCCGTCGTCGTGTATCCGTTGCTGAAATATTTCCTTAGCGTCGAGGCTTACGAGTTCTTTAAAGCGTTCCTGCCGTTCTTCGCAATCCTATTTATAATCCCGCTGGTATTTACGCAAGTGGAAAAGCGATTCAAGCGATAAGGCAAGTCAGCGGACATTGTAGGACGCATAAACACCAGCATCTAAGAGGCTTGATTTTCTGAATCTGCCGATTAACTAAAACAAAAACCCCTTCCGCTTTGGAGGGGGCTAATTTTTTGTCTTAAAGTGTCAATCGAGTTCGTTAGCGTCCTTGGGGGTGTGTGCGAGAATTTTTTTGCCGGAGAACATGCTAGAAATTTCGCTTTCGCCTTCCATGAATTCGGCGCGAATAACCATGTACAAATGCCCGATTGCGAACAGGATTATAAACCAGGCAACGTAATGATGAATGTAATGGCTCATCATCTCGGAGCCGACGAGGGTATTTACCCAACCAAAGAGCATGTAGCCAGTTCCCGCAGGATTTGCCGCGCAATACATTGCAAAGCCCGTAAAGATTTCAATCGCGAGCAGGACATAAAGTGCCGCATAGGAGCCGCGAGCCAGAGGATTGCGCAAGAACGAAGCGTGGTGACCTCTCAAAAGCATGTAGTGCAACGCAACGTCAACGGTCTCCTCGTAGAAGTGCCCTTCCCAAACACGCGGGAACAATCTATCGCCCTTGTTTACGATGAAACCGTAGACGCGCAGAATCAACGCCGCACAGAGGATAAAAGCCGCCGTGAAATGAATATCGCGAACCAAATCCATTGAAGTATTCGTAAAGACAGGCTCAACCGCGCCGACGTTCATAGGTTTGGTAATGAGCAAGCCCGTCGCGAACAGGACGACGATTTGAGACGCCATAATCCAATGGAAGAACCTAAGAAACGGGCTAAAGATGTAATACTCCTTGCGCTTAACGTCCTTGACAGATTTAATCGCCATGATTGCTCACCTCCCGTAGGGGTCGGTCGAAATGATGTTAAGCTCCTCCCCCTTAGCGTTGAACATGTGAGTAGCGCAGGCCATGCACGGGTCGAACGAACGGATAACCTTTGCAATCTCAAGCGGCTTATCGGGAATGGCAACATGCGTTGTCATCATTGCCAATTCGTAAGCACCATGACCGGCGTTATCGTCGCGTGGGCAAGCATTCCACGTCGTCGGGACAATGCATTGATAGTTGCTAATCTTGCCGTTCTTAATGCAAACCCAATGACTTAAGCCACCGCGAGGAGCTTCATAAAGTCCAACGCCCATGCAATCAGTTGCCCACGTGTCAGGCGTCCACTTCTCATTGTTCATAACGGCGGTATCACCCATCTTGATATTGGCAATGAGTTTGTCGAAGAAGAACTTATTAATCTCGGCGGCAAGTTGTGCGTCAAGGCAACGGCAAGCAGTCCTGCCAAGCATCGTCGGCATCCACGTTTCAGCGGAGACGCCGAGCACCTTAGAGACAACTTCGATTTGCTTAAGCATCATCTGTTCAGCCCAAGTCGGTTCGGGGAGCAAACCTTTAGCGGCTTTGGTGTAGATAACAATGTAATGCGCCAGCGGTCCGACTTCGCAGAGCTTGCCTTTCCATTTCGGAGTTTTCAGCCAGGAGTATTTGCCCGATTCGTTAAGCGTTTCCCACATGGTCGGCGTACCAGTCTTCGGACCGGTGTACTTGTCTTTAGTGACGCCCTGCCACGGGTGCAAGTTCTTGCTGGCGGATTCTGGGTATTCGTACCAAGCGTGCTCGACGCCTTCTGTTATGATGTCGGGAGCTTTCAAGTCCTCCGCCGTCACGGGAGTAAATACAGCCTTATCAAGCCCCATGCCGAAGTTCTCGACGACGCCATTTGAACGCACTAAAAGATTTTCAAAGTAACCGCCAGTGGACGTGCCCTTGTAACCAGTCAGCGGATAATCGCCGAAGGCAAGCACGCGTTCACGAGCCAAACCGCCACCGTCGACGCGTCCCGCCTTAGCATAGATTACGCCGATTGCCACGAGGTCAGGCAGATAATAATTGTTGACGAGGTCGCGAGCCATATTAATTGCGCGGTCGACGATTGCAAGACGTGCCGTGTTAATCGGGGCATTGCCGTCCGTCAGGCTGATTGAACAGGGCATACCGCCAACGACGTAATGCGGGTGAGGATTCTTGCCGCCGAAGACGACATGCGGCGTAATGATTTCGCGTTGCTTATCAAGCATTTCAAGATAATGAGCAACCGCCATAAGATGAACTTCAGGAGGCAAGAGCTTGTAATCGGGATGATCCCACCAATGCGCCGAGAAGATTCCGAGTTGCCCGCTTTGAACGATTGCTTGAACCTTAGCCTTGATACCCGCGAAGTATTGAGGCGTGGCGGCGGGGAAGTCGTGCGGATAAGCTTCTGTGTTGACTTCTTGGGGAACTTTCAAATCGACGCGATAGGCATTGAGGACGGCGACTTGCAGTTCAGCAGTCTTAGCGGGGTCAGCGGCGAGTGCTTCAACCGGACTAACCCAATCAAGCGCGTGCAGATGATAGAAATGAATCAGATGATCTTGCACAGTCAAAGTTGCCGCCATGATGTTGCGGATATAATTTGCGTTAAGCGGAATGCCAATGCCGAGCGCGTCCTCAACTGCGCGGACGGAGGCAAGTGCATGAGCCGTGGTGCAGACGCCGCAAATACGTTGGATATAAGCCCAAGCGTCGCGGGGATCTCTGTCCTTCATTATCAGTTCAAGCCCGCGCCAAGCCGTACCGCTTGAGATTGCGTCGGTGACAGTGCCATTGGTCTCGTCCACAGTAACTTCAACGCGCAAGTGCCCTTCAATCCTGGTGATAGGGTCTACTACAACGTGTTGCATTTAATTTCACCTCGTTTATTCGTGATGATCTTCTTCCAAAAGATTTTCGCGTTGATTGCGCTGAACGACACTCGCCACCGCATGAGCACCAACGCCAGCCGCCGTCAAGACACTAAGCCCGATACCGATTTTGTCAACGTCGCCGAGCTTGCCATATTTGGGCAGACGATCAGTAAATGGCTCCTCGTCCCAGAAGTTTGCATTGGAGCAACCGATACACGGCGCGCCCGATTGAATAGGATAGCTCATGCCCTGCCACCAACGCAGATTGCCGCAGGAGTTGTAAGTCTCCGGACCTCGACAACCGAGCTTATAAAGGCACCAACCCGCCTTCGCGCCCGCATCGTCGAAATTCTCCGCGAACATGCCCGCATCAAAGAACGGTCGACGATAACACGTGTCATGAATTCTGTTGCCGTAGAATTGCTTCGGACGACCGTCACTATCACAGGGCGGCAACGTTCCAAACAACGCAACATGCATAACGACCCCCGTCATGACTTCTGGAATAGGCGGACAGCCCGGAACTTTCACGACAGGTTTGCCGCCGACGAAGTGTTCAATGCCCGCTGAACCCGTCGGATTTGGTTTAGCCGCCTGAATGCCGCCGTAAGCCGCGCACGAGCCGTAAGCAATGATAGCAGCCGCTCCCTTAGCTGCCTTTTCCAAAAGATGTGAGAACGTGTGACCGCCGCTCATGCAATAAACGCCGCTGTCTTTGTTTGAAGTCGCGCCCTCGACCGCCAAAATGTATTGTCCGTTGTATTTGGCAATCGTCTCGTCAAGGTGAGCCTCGAACGGTGCCCCGCAAGCCGCGCTTAAGAGATGATCATACTCAAGCGCGATTGACGATAACACGACGTCAGAGGCAAGAGGTGCGCCCGAACGTATAAATGATTCGTCGCAACCCGTGCACTCGTGCCCGTGAATCCAAATGACTACCGGCAACGGTTTGGACTCCGCCGCCTCCACGACTTTCGAGAACATATCCACGCTAAAACCCATAAGCGATGTCAACGCAACACAGCCTTTTAAAAAGCTACGACGACTAAAGCCGCGTCTGAGATATGCTTCCCATAAACTCTCCCTTTTTTCCAATTTTCGCCCCTCCTTATCGATTGGCAATGATACGCATAATGAGTTCCAAAAGATTTTAACATGCCCTGTAAAATATCAATGCGGTATTGGCAACATTTTCGCCAAAGTTTATGTAAATCCTGCCCGACGTTGAACCGTTTATAAAAAATAGCCCGCCGAGTGTCGACGAGCTGAAAACTCTTTACGCGCTGAGTTTACTGCTTGACGAGCTTGGAGTTGCTGATTTTATAGGTATCGTCATTGATATGGAAAGTCTTCGCCGTGAAACTTTGTAGCTTGACATAGCCACCGTCGTTGAATTCAAAGGTAATTGCTTTTGAAAGCTTGCCGTAAGAAATGTTGAAGTCGAGATTATCAAAAGTCAGCGTATCATTATTGTCGAAACCGTAGATTATATCTTTACCGTCGCCGCTATTGTAGATGAATTTATCTGCGCCCGCGTCGCCGTAAAGTTTATCGTTGCCCGCGCCGCCCCAAAGTGAATCGTTGCCACCGCCGCCGTAAAGCACATCATTTTCTGAGCCGCCATAAAGTTTGTCATTATCGGTACCGCCGCTCAATGTATCCTTGCCGTCGCCGCCAGAGAGCGAATCATTTCCTGAACCGCCAACAAGTATATCTTTGCCCGCGCCGCCCGATAAAGTATCGTCACCTGAGCCGCCGTCCAAAACATCGTCATTATCGCCGCCAGAAAGTTTATCATCATTTTTGCCGCCGCGAAGGGTATCATTACCTTTGCCGCCTTCGAGAAGGTCATTACCGTCGCCGCCAGAGAGTGAATCATTACCTGCGCCGCCGAGCAATTTATCATGTCCTACGCCGCCGGAGAGAGTATCTTTACCGTCGCCACCGTTTAAGCTGTCGTTGCCTATGCCACCGAGCAATTTATCATTGCCTTTACCGCCGCTTAAGGTGTCGTGACCATCGCCGCCATTTAAGCTTTCGTTATTCTCACTGCCAAAGATTTTATCATCATCATTGCCGCCGTCTACCGTGACGCCGAAGCCTTCCATAAACAACAAACTGCTCGTAAGGTTTATTATATCATTGCCCGCGCCACCATTTATGAGCATTGAGTTTCCATAGTTGTTAATGGTGTCGTCACCTGCGCCAGCGTCCACAGTGACATTTCCGCCATTGGAATTAATTGAGTCGTGTCCTTCGCCGCCATAAATAGTAGAATTTCCTACAGATACGTCTATAGTGTCATTATTCGTTCCCGCGTCAATAAAAACCCTCGAGCCGTTATGGCTGTAAATGTAATCATCGCCTGCGCCGCCGTAAATCGTATTTTGACCGTATGAGCCGCCCCAAAGCGTATCATTGCCCGCGCCACCGTCGATATAGTCATTGCCATCGTTGCCGTCTATCCAATCTTTACCCTCCGTGCCGAAAATTACGTCGTATTGACCGCTATCAGCAATAATAGTTGAGGTTATCGTGCCAGACTTATCAAGTTTATAGGTTCGTGTAGTCAAATTGCCATTTGCCTCTTTAAGGCGAATCTCTTTGCCGGAACTATCGACAAGTTTTACAGAGCCATTGCCTATTGAAAACGTAACGTCCGACTTGTTGACGGATACATTGTCGATTTTTCCTGAATTAATGTGAAGTATGGAGTGAAGCAATCTGTTTTCGACTTTTAAGCCAAAACTTTCATCAAGCCCCTTAATCGAGTTAAAATAATGAATAACATCGTTACCGTCGCCATTGTTATAAAGGTAAACACGCGGAGAAATGCCGTCGCCGTAAATGGTATCATTGCCCTTGCCGCCCTCAACCGTACTCCACGCCGTAAGTTGAGACTTCATAGCTTTGGACATGTCGTAAATTTTTTTTGCTTGTGTCATATAAGAAGCAAAAGTGCTCGCCGCCTCGTAAACACCAACTGCAAGTGCGCCGAGCGGAGTGGTAATCAAGCCCGCCTCAACCATTTTTTTGCCGACGATATATTTAAAGGCTTCGCCCCCCAGAATTCCCATTGCCGTATCGTAAACATGACCTTTGAGATATTGCTTAAAAGGTTTTATCAAATCTTCTTGAGTTACACGGCAAAGAATAATTTCATCTCTTCCAGAGCCGCCTTTTATCACGGAGCCGACATCATGACACGCAATTATTTTATCGGCATCGTTACCACCTAAAATTGTGTTGTAAGAGCCGTCATCAGTGAAAATAATATCGTTGCCTTTGCCTCCATTTATCGAAACGTAATCGCCGTAGCTTTCAACAACGTCATCGCCGCCGCCAGTAATGATTGTTGCGTTTGAAGAACCCTCTACTTTCTTTTCTTGAATATCGTCATAGTATCCGTTGCGAATGCTATCGTTATCGGAGCCGCTTTTGACTGAAACATTTGTACAGCTACTGCAAAGACTTACAATATTTTCTCCATCGCCCGCATCTACCGTAATATTTAATCCGATTAATAGCCCTATGGTATCATTGCCGCCGCCAGATTGTATTGTTATGTTTGTTCCCACTTCTAAGACTTCAGAATTGTTTTCGCCAATTAAAATGTAATCTTCATTCTTGCCGCTCTCAATTTTTACCGATGAGCCGTCGCTTGAAATGGAATTATTACCGTCACCGGCGTTTATCGTGACATTTGAGCTATAATTTATTATGGAATCATCATTTTTGCCGGAAGATATATCGACCATGCTTCCGAAGTTCTCGATAATATTTTTGCCGTCGCCCGCATCGATTGTTACATTGTTTCCGCCATAAAAATTTCCCATATAAAGATTGCCATTACGAATCGAATCATTTCCAGTGCCGACAGTAATTTCTATGTCTTCTTCGCCGTTATTTTCAATAGTATTATCGCCGTTGCCGACGTTAATACGGACGTGACTTCCGCCGCTCAAAACTGAATCGTTATCTGCTCCTCCATAAATTTCTACATATTCGCCGCTATTTTCAATGGTATTATTGCCGCTACCAGCGTTTATTGTGACGAAATCAACACTATTTTCAATATAATCATCATCTGCGCCAGTATTAACCACGAGATTAACGGGATTTACATTATTAACCGTAAGAATATCTTTTTTGTCTTTCAACGTAACTAAATTATCTGTGATTGAAACGGTATCTTTATCGGCAGTCGCGTTAATTACAACTGCATTATCGGAATCGCTTAAAGAATTACCGGAATCAATATCATCATCAAAATTTCCAGCGTTTATCGTTACATTCACAGCATTATTATAAACCGAATCGTTACCTGCGCCCGCACTGATTGTAACGATAGAATTGTTATTGCCGATATGATCGTTGCCCGCGCCAGCATTGATTATGATGTTCTGCCCGAAATTATAAATATTGTCATTGCCTATACTCGCCTCAACCGTGACAAAATCGCCGTAAGTTTTAATCATGTCGTGATGTTTGCCAGTATTTATGCTTACGTAGGAGCCGTGATTCTCTACATAATCTTTGGCGGAGTCAGTGCCAGCCTGAACCGTTATATATGAGCCGCCGTCAACGTATATTGAATCCGCGCCCTTGCCAGCATTGATTGAAATATTTTCGCCGTCCAAATTATGAATTTCATCATTTCCGACGCCCGCATTTATCGTGACGTTCGAACCAGAATTTGTAATGTAATCCATGCCCGCCTTTGTAGAAATTTTTACCGAGTTGCCGTGATTTTCGACGGTATCGCAACCTTCATCGTCGCCCGCGTCAATCGTAACTTTGGAGCCAGTGTTGTGAATCCAGTCGCTACCTTCATCTCCAAATATTTTAACTGTGGAGCCGCCCAGATTTTGAATTGCGTCATCGTCTTCGCCGCCATACAGCTCAACAATATTTCCGTAGCTTAGCAAATCATCTTCTCCAGCATTGCCATAAATTTTTACATTAACAGCATCATTTATCAGCCAATCTCTACCGCCCGCGCCGTTAATTATGACGTTGGGAGCGACCGTATCATTATAAACCTTTGTATTATTACCGTCACAATAAATTACACAACCCGCCCCGTGATTGACAAAAAACGTATTGCCGAAGCCAGTTACTTCCGCGCCAGGAATCGTATTCCAATAACGAACGCCGCCGCCATCTTCACCGCTTAAAAGAGTTGGCATTACTGAAAATCGTTGAAGGTCAAAGATAAAGTCTCTCATGAAAATTCCCTCCTTTACAAAAAAGCCCGCCGATTGTCGACGAGCTAAAAATTTTTCTCTGAACTTATTTAACGGGGACGCAGTGTTTGTCGTTGATGTCAGCAACTTTTTTGACGCGGCGGCGATATTTTTCTGCAGTCAAAGGTTCGGTCTTGAGCCAGGTCTTTACGATTTCCATTGCGATTGCCGAGCCGATAATCTTGCCGCCAATGCAAAGGACGTTGGAATCGGTATGCTCGCGGGAAAGTTGTGCGCAGAACGGGTCTTGACAAACCGCCGCATAAATGCCGTAGATTTTGTTAGCGATGAGTGCCGAGCCGTAGCCCACGCCGTCAACGAAAATTCCGCGATCGCATTCGCCCTTAGCCACTGCCAAAGCCGCCGGATAAACAAAATCGGACAGGTCGCAACCTTCCTCGTCGTAAGTGCCGAAGTCTTTAACCTCGTGCCCTTGCTCTTCGAGATAGGCTTTAATCTGATTCTTGAGGGCGGTGCCGGCGTGGTCATTCGCCATTGCAATTTTCATGGGAACTCCTCCTTAAAACGTTTTGCCCAGTTTATCACGTCGCAACAAAAAAATAAAGCCCGAAATGATTCAGGCTTATGACGCAGTGCTTACGTTCAATTTGTTGAATGGCAATTCGCGTCCATTGGATGCAACGTCACGTTGCCCCGAATATCTTCAGGCTTAAAAGGTTCGTTCAGCTAAATCTTATTAAAATTGAGCTCGCCGCGCAGGACGATGTTTGTTAAAGCAATCGCGACAATAAATGGGGCGGTCGTTTCTCGGCTCGAATGGGACTTCCGTTTCCTTGCCACATTCGGCGCAGATGACAGTGAACATTTGCCGTTGTTCGCCGCCTTCGCGATGACGTTTGCGCTTATCGCGGCATTCACGACAACGCACGGGCTCATTCTCAAAGCCGCGTTCTTGATAGAATTCCTGTTCGCCCGCACTGAAGATGAATTCTTTGCCGCAGTCCTTGCACACGAGGGTTTTGTCTTCAAAAGCCATGTAAATAAATCTCCTTACAACTTAAAAAAATTCTTCTCGTTCGCCACGAAGCTTGCGCTCCGAAACGATACGCGCAGATTATATCACGCTTTACAAAAAAAGCAAGCTAAAAGAGACACGCCTTGAGACGTGCCTCTTGAAATTTCTTTTGGAGCGGGCAATGGGAATCGAACCCACCTCTAAAGCTTGGGAAGCTCTCGTTCTACCGATGAACTATGCCCGCGCAACGTGGACGTTGCATCCAGTAAACGCGCCTTAGCTCTTTAATAAGTCGGAGCAAGTCGCCGCGTTCGTGCTTTAAGGTAACAAGCTTTGGATACTTGCACGATTTTGATTGAACATTTTCATACCAAAGATTGCGAACTGCTCCAAAGTCTGTTGCGTATGCATTTCCACAACCTGTCTTGCAATGTCGGCGTCGCTGATAGTGGACAATGCACCGAGTTGATTTTCTTCCATAGTCATGTAATTTGCTTCTTGGAATTCGAGACGCTGGAGCTGTGCACCCTGAGTTGTTGCCTCGTCAAGGGCAGGATTCAACGTATCAACTGTAAAACCGTCAACGACATAATCGCCTAACACATGCATACTATCAAGAATATCACCTGCAACAGTTGAGGCTCTGTCAACAATCTTCAAGGAATTAGCAGCCGATTCACGAGTTGACACGTCGAGAGTAACATTGCCTTTATCGTCCGTCAAACCGAGCGTTGAGGCGCGAAGGTCGCCTGCTTGGAAGTTTTCATAGCCGTCAATGCCCGCGAGCATTAAATCATTTTGCGAACCGTCGAGAAGTGTTTTGCCGTTATATTCGACATAAGCATTGGCGTCGATTTGCGAGATGAGTTGATTAATTTCCTTTTGCATTGCTTGGCGGTCAATAGTTTCGTTCGAGTCGTTTGCCGCATGGACAAGCCGTTCCCTAATTATCGTCAAGCCTTGAATAGTATTGTTTATCGCTCTCTCGGAGATTTTAATTGCCGAACCGATATTTTGCGTGTTCCTAATCGATTGCGACGTTGCTCCGATGTTGCTTGTAAGGCGAGCGGCTATCGAATATTCGGACGCGCCCGCCGCGGCAGTCGGGAACTTTTGCCCCGTTGAGATACTTTGAATTGTTTTTTGCGTCGTGCTGGTGATTCTGTTGTAATTGCTTACGTAAGAATTCACGCCGCCCACTGTCATAGCCATTTTGTTTCACCCTTCCTTGATTCGAGATTCCTTCTGTTTGTTTTGATAAATGATAGCATAAAAATTTTTTCTGTACAAGATTTTTTTTCTGAAAGGCAAAAATTTTTTTGGCGCGTTGCTTGAATCTGCGCCGCGTGATAAAATTGTCATGCGCAGAAATTTTTTGTAAAGGTGGTATAGGCAATGGTTCACATAGTCGGGGCGGGACCAGGCGACCCGGAACTAATCACCGTCAAAGGGCAGAGGCTTCTTAGTGAGGCTGACGTTGTGATTTTTGCTGGTTCACTCGTCAATGAAGAAATCCTTAGATATTGCAAGCCCGAAGCAGAAATCTATAACTCCGCGCAGATGATGCTTGAAGAGATCCTCCACGTAATCACATTGGCGGAAAAAGCTGGCAAGACGACCGTCCGACTGCACACGGGCGACCCGTCGATTTATGGTGCAACACAAGAACAAATGGATGCAATGACTGAACGCGGAATTGAATTCGACGTGACGCCAGGGGTTAGCTCTTTCCTAGCGGCGGCGGCATCTCTCAAGCAGGAATACACATTGCCGAGCGTAACTCAAACGGTCATAATCACGCGACGCGGCGGACGCACTCCCGTGCCTGATTCTGAATCCCTTAAGAAGCTAGCCCAACATCAAACGACGCTTTGCATATTCCTATCAGTCAATCTTTTGCCGGAGATAAAGCAAGACCTCATGAGCGCGGGCTTCAAGTCCTCAACGCCCGTTGCCGTAGTCTACAAAGCCTCTTGGCCAGGCGAAGAAAAGGTTATCCGCGGACGCCTTGATACAATCGTTGAGCAAGTCAAAGAGGCTAAGATTGACCGCACGGCGATGATTGTCGTCGGGCACTGCTTAAGTTCCAAGACTCATCAGAAGTCCAATCTGTATTCACCAATGTTTAGTCATATGTTCAGGCAGGCGAGATACTAAATTGAGAACAGCAATTATATCATTGACGGCGAAGGGTGCACAGCTTGCCGAAAAGATTTCCTCGAAAGTCGGCGGGCAGACCTTTGCCAAGGGAAAGAACTTTAATAAGCTTGCCGACCTCGTTACGGGGATATTCGGCAAGTTCGATGGACTTATCTTTATCTGCGCGGCGGGGATTGCCGTGCGAATGATTGCGCCGCACATTGTCAGCAAGCTCAGCGACCCGGCAGTTTTGGTTATCGATGAATGCGGACGCAATGTCATCAGTTTGTTAAGCGGGCACGTCGGGCGGGCTAATGAAATGGCTGTGGAGATTGCCTCGGCGATTGAGGCTAACCCAGTCATCACGACGGCAACGGACGTTGAAGGCAAATTCTCTGTCGATACTGTAGCTTCAAGGCTCGGACTCCTTCCCGAACCTAAAGAGGCAATCAAGGCGATTAACGCGGCAATCCTGCGCGGGGAAGATGTCTTCGTTACGGCTGGCGACGTGCGCTTGAATCTGATTCCGCAAAACCTAATCGCGGGCGTCGGGTGTCGGCGCGGAACGTCATCGCTGAAGATTTTCGAGGCAATTCAGCGGGCGTGCGCAATGATTCATCAGCCGATTGAACGCGTGAAACTTCTGGCAAGCGTCGACGTAAAAAAGGACGAGGTCGGATTGGTATCACTGGCGGAGGTCATGGGGCTTGAGATAAAATTCTTCACTTCTTCTGAATTGCAAAAAAAAATCGACGAGTACCAGCTCGACGAGTCAAAGTTCGTTACGCGTTCAGTAGGCGTGGGCAATGTCTGTGAGGCGGCAGCTCTTTGTTGTGTGGAGGAGGCACGCTTTGCCCTGCCGAAGACCGCCTTTAAGGGCGTGACGGTTGCTCTGCTTTGGGAAAGATAATTCACCGCTTGATGATGGAAGGCATGACGATTGCAAGCAGGACTAAGATTATCCCGACCGACTCGACGATACCAAATGCCGTTCCGAAGACTATCCAACTGATGATGACTGACGCCGCCGGCTCTGTCGTAGACGTGATTGACGCTTCCTCCGGTGTTAAGAACCTCAAGCCCGCGTTGAAACTAAGGAAAGCTCCTAACGTTCCGAAGAGGACTATCCATATCACGTCAAAGAGAACGTCCGGTGCAAAGAACGGTAGCCAATTCCAATCGTCAATCAATAGAAAAGTCGACAGTCCGCCGATAAAAATTCCAACACCCGTCAAGAAGTACGGGTCTATTTTTTTTGCAAAGAGATGCTTGGGGAATATCGCGCTGAAGGCAAATGCCGCCCCACTTAGCAGGCTCCAAACTACGCAACCTATTGGCACGAGCAGTTTAGTAGGATTGCCGCCAGTCACTAGCAAGAAGACTCCGCTCATCGCAAGGACGACAGCAATGACTTCGCCGAGCTTGGGCAGTCGCTTATGATAGAACGATTCCCACATGACGACCATCGCTGGGCACGCGTAGCAGATTACAGTCGTAGCCGCCGCCCCGCCTATCGATATTCCCGCAAAGTACGTGAACTGCATAAACATCATTCCGACCGCGCCGTAAATTAGCACGTCCAACCAAAGCCGCCAGTGTCGATTGAGTATGCTAAGCGAGAGCCAAAACTCTTTCCGAAATGTCGAGATGATTATCAGAAGTGTTCCCGCAGTACACATCCTAATATTTGTGAACTCCAACGCAGTCTTAGTCGAGTGCGCGAAGAAATCTTGAACTGCCACGCCCGACGATGCCCATAAGATTCCCGCTAGCCCCACGAAGACTAATGCCCAACTTCTTTTCAAACCTTCCACCTACTTTATAAATCGCGGCTTAAGTATCAGCGTCACGAAGTAAACCGCCGCCGCAAAGACTACGATTGTTGCTCCAGCCGCCGAGTTTATCTCGTAAGCTGTGACTAATCCCGCTAAGCCCGAACTCAACGCAATCAGCACGCTTAGCACGTGATAACTTTTAACCGAGTTAGTGACGTTGCGAGCCGCCGCCGCCGGTAAGACTAACAGCGCGTTGATTATCAGTATGCCGACCCACTGAATACTCAATGCCACGACGATTGCCAACATCACCGCGAAGATTGATTCAACGGCTTGAGTTTTTATCCCGCGAGAGCGTGCCAGCGTTTGATTCACCGAGATTATCAGCAACCGATTGAACAGCAAAGCCCAACTCATCACGACAAGCAAAAAGATTATCGTCAGCCCGATTAAGTCGCTTTTGGTTATGCTTAGCAGGTCTCCGATTAGGAAGCGCGAAAACTTATTGAACTGCCCGCCCGCAGACATCAGCATTAAGCCCAGTGCAATCGCCGTGGAACTGAACACGCCAATGACCGTATCGGCTCCAGCGTGCGTCTTGTTCTTTATGTAGGTTATCAGCAGGGCAAAGCCTATCGAAAAGCCTAATAGCCCGACAATCTCCGAGCCGACGCCGATTAACGCACCGATTGCTATACCTGTGAATGCCCCGTGCCCCAACGAGTCGGAAAAGAATGCCATACGATTGGACACGACCATTGTCGACAGCAATCCGAATAATGGCGTGACCAATAGGACTGCGATTAGGGCGTTGCGCATGAATTCATACTCAAACAATTTAATCACCGCGCAGATTGTACCAGCTTTAAAAGACTTTGCAAGTTAAGGAGGAAGTCATGAAGGAAATTTTAATCGCCGTGCTTACATTCGCGGCATTGTCTTTAGTCACTTATCAGCCAAAGATTTTCGTCGGCACAGATAATCAAACAATCGCCGTCGTGGACGCGCAAGAGCATTTGCCGCTGACGATAAGCTTTATCCATTCCGTGCAGAAGACGCCCGTCATAGAGGAGCTTGAGTATCAGGGCGGGGAATTCGTCTTGCAAAGGACACGCTATAAGTCTCAAGGGGTCGGCTTGCCCTTTGACGCGGCGGACGGTACTTTTCATCGTGACGGCGAATGGTTCATTGTGGAGGACATGAATCGCCGCTTTAAAAGTTTGGAATTGCGGACGGGCAAGGGTACACAGCTTAGAATCACTTTGAATGGTCGCGAGCACGCCTTATACGAAAAGTTCCCTCTCGGCACTAAAATCATTGTCAAGACGTTGTAAATCAGTTACAATCGCCGCGAGGAGGTTTTTTTATGAACAGACGAGAATTTATCAAAGGGGTGATTGCATTGACGACGGCGGCTTACATTTCTCCAACGATTGTTTTCGGCGCGGAGAACTTGCGTTGGTGGCAAGAGAAATCTATCTATCAAATCTACCCGAAGAGCTTCTTAGACACGACAGGTAGCGGAACGGGTGATTTGCGCGGCGTGACAAGTAAGCTTGACTATATTAAGAGTTTAGGCGTTGGAGCGATTTGGTTGACGCCGTTTTACGTCTCGCCAATGGTCGATAACGGCTATGACATTGCCGACTACACGGCGATAGACCCGCGCTTTGGAACTATGGAGGACTTCGACGAGCTGATTGCCCAAGCACGTGCCCGCGACATTAAAATCATTGTTGACTTGGTATTTAATCACACGTCTGACCAACACCCATGGTTTTTGGAGTCGAAATCAAGCCGCAATAATCCTAAAGCCGATTGGTACATTTGGCGCGATGAAAAGACTAATTGGCGTTCGATTTTCGGCGGAAGTGCTTGGCAGTGGTGCGAGGAACGTCAGCAATATTATCTGCACACATTCGCGAAGGCTCAGCCCGATTTGAATTGGGAGAATCCTAAGGTTCGTCAGGCACTCTTCGACGCGGCGAATTTCTGGTTAAATAAGGGCGCGGGCGGTTTCCGTATTGACGCGATTGTTTATATCAAGAAGCCTAGCCAGTTCGTCGACGGCGTAGTTGACTCGGAGGACGGTTTGAGTTCGATTCACAACATTATTGCCGCGACGCCTGGAATTTTAGATTATCTGCGCGAGTTCAAGGAAAAAGTCTTCGCAGGGAAGGATATATTCACGGTAGCGGAGGCAAATGGCGTGAAACCAGACGACTTAAGCGCGTGGGTCGGCTCTAGCGGCGTCTTTAATACGTTATTCGAGTTTAGCCACGTTAATATCATGTTCCCACGTGGCGTGGAGATTTGGCATCGGGCAAGGCTTTACAAGCTCAGCGAGTGGAAGAAGACTTTAACGGACAGTCAAGCGGCTACGCGTGATAGCTGGTATCCAATTTACTTTGAGAATCACGACCGCCCGCGCTCGATAGATACGTTCTTCCCAAGCGGCGCGGATAAAATTTTGGTGGCGAAGGCATTGGCAACGATACTGTTTACCCTGCGCGGGACGCCGTTTATCTATCAGGGCGAGGAGCTAGGCTTTGGCAATGCAAAGTTCAAATCGATTAACGACTTTGATGACATATCGACGCGGGGCAATTACAACTTGGCACGGGCGGACGGATTAAGCGATAAAGAGGCGTTGAGGTTTGCCAATAAGTTCAGTCGTGACAATGCGCGGACGCCTATGCAGTGGAATTCGTCGAAGAATGCGGGCTTCACCAGTGGCAAGCCGTGGTTGCCGGTTCACGAGGATTTTAAGCGTTGCAATGTCGAGGTCGAGGAGCGGGACGCTGATTCCGTGTTGAACTTCTACCGCAAGCTCAGTGCGTTGAGGAATGCCAGCGACGTGTTAATCAGCGGCGAGTATGCGGAGCTTTATCCGGACAACGAGGAACTTTATATCTTCACGCGGACGCTCGGCGACAAGACGATTACAGTTGCTGTGAACTTCACGACGCACGATGTTAAATTGCCCGCGCCCCTAAACGGCAAGAAAATCCTTGGCAACTACGCGGACGAGAAAAACTATCTGCGGGCGACGGAGGCGGTTATCTATGAATCTTAAGGTAGCGGCGACGGATTTTGACGGCACACTCTTTAGGAACTTAAACATACCGGAAGACGAGCTTTGGGCGATAAGAAATTGGCGGGCGGCAGGCAACAAGTTCGGTATCGTGACGGGGCGGACTTTCGTTATGCTTGAAAAGCACCTTGAGGAGTTCGATTTGGAAGTTGACTTCGCGATTTGCTGTAATGGGGCGATAATCCACGATAACGCGGGCAAAGTCATCTTCGAGACGGAAGTCCCGCGAAAAGTTTTGTTAGAGCTGATGAACGAGCCTTGCGCCAATAAGAGCTTGCATTTTGCATTCGAGACGGCAGATGAAGTTTTCTATTGCCGAACGAACGAGCAATCCTGGATGTTCCGCGAGTATGATAAATGGTCGTTCGCCTTGACGAAGATTGATGATGAACAAGTCGCCACACTCCCGAAGAAGATTAATCAGCTTGCCTTGGACTTTACGTCGCCCGAAGACACTGCGCAGGCGGCTGAGATTATCAATCGCAAGTACGGCGCGGAGCTTTACGCTCAAAAGAACACTCACAGCCTTGACATCGTGGCGGCTGGCATAAACAAAGCTCAAGGCGTGGAAAGTCTGTTGCGTGTCATGAATTGGCAAGGCGCGAGGGTTTTTGTTATCGGCGACGAGTCGAACGATTTGCCCATGATAAAACATTTCGGAGGCTTCACGGTGTATTCGGCTAAAGATTTTGTCAAGCGCGAGGCGTCGGAGGTTTTTGATTCGGTCGGCGACATGCTCAATCACTTCGTCTAACCTTGACAAGCGGCGGCGGCGCAGTTAGTATGGAAAAAACTTTTTGCTAAGGAGTGGGTCTGATTGTCTTTAAAAGAATTATCCGAGAAACTGTATCCTGCTTTTATAGAATCATTCTCCGGGGCTAAGCCGTGTCGATTGTTCCTCTCCGCCTCAACGCTCAAGGAACGAGCAATCGTGCGTCATGCCGTGCGCGACACCCCAGAGCAAGCTTGGGAAGCAGTCATGGCTTTATTAGAGAAAGCTTTTACTGGCAAGGCGCAACCGATTATCTTGCGTGCGGATTGGGTAACGTCGACGGCAAGCATGATATGGACAGAGTATCTCGATAGGCTCAAGGGCAGGAAGCGTGGCTGGTTCAGGCAGGGAATTGCACTTGACAAAAATTATAAGCTGGCGTTCACGGAACAGGAGCTTAACGCCAATTCAATTCTTTACGCATTCGATGCGGAGAAGACTAAGTGCGAGTTCCAACCAAAGAAGGCGGACGCTTATTGCCTGCAACGCTTTGGGCGAGGCTTTCCGCGAATGAATCGTAAGGATAAGATTGAACTGTTCAACACGTCGGCAATCTTTATTCAAGACGGAATGGCTGAGCCTTTAAAGCTGACGGGCAAAGGTGACGTTACTGACAGACGAGAACTTAATCAAGACGAGCCAGAACTTTTTATCGAACTGTCTAAGGCGGCGGCGAAATATCTTGCGGCTCAATGCATGGACGACGGGCTTTTTGTTTACGGCTACTATCCTTGCAATGACGAAGTGATTGAGGGCTATAACATTCACCGTCACTTAGGTTCGCTGTTTGCTATGGCGGAGGTTTATGCCGTAAGTGAGGACGGCGACGATAAGGACTATCTCGGCGCGGCAATCGAACGCGGCTTGACTTATGCGATAAACAATTACATCGTCTATCGTAAGACACCTGACGGCGAGGACATTGCTTACCTCAACGACGGCAGAAGGTCAACGGTCGGCATGAGTGGTCTTGCCTTGTTGGCTTTGACTAAGTGGACGACTGCCACTGGCACAAAGAAATATATTCCGCTGATGAATTCGATTGCCCGCAGTATCTTTTCCGTTCAGAAAGCCGACGGGACTTTTATTCACTCGCTTAACATAAAGAATTTCTCCGTGCGCAAAGATTTTGCTGTGCCCTTCTATGACGGCGAGGCTATATATGGCTTATTGCGCCTTTACGCCATAACTAAAGCTCCGGAGATACTTGAATCGTGTGAACGAATCCTCAACCGACTAATCGAGACGGAGTATTGGAAGAACTACGACCATTGGCTTGCCTATGCTACCAACGAGTTCACGATTTATCGTCCCGAAGAAAAATATTTCGAGCTTGGACTCAACAACATGCTGCCCTATATGCCAAAGATGGTCAACGCCTACGCCAACAGTCCGATACGTTTGGAACAAATCATGGCGACCACTAAGATGATTGAGCGCATGAAGTCCTTGCCCGAAATGAAATCGCTTTTGGAACGCCTGGACGAGAAAACTTTCTATTCAACGGTGAAGTTCCGCGCAGACCAGTTGTTGGACGCGTACTTCTTTCCGGAAGTGGCAATGTATTTCAAAAACCCCGCGCACATCTTGGACAGCTTCTTTGTTCGCGATGACTCTTTCCGCGTCCGTATCGACGACGTGCAACACACCCTATCAGGCTTCTTAGCTTATGCCGCGTATCTTAAAGGCAAGAGCATTGAGATTAACTCCGTCAGCTTCGATGAGCCTGCTAAAGAGCCTCAGCCCGTCGAAGAGACTTCTAAGCCCGTTGATGAGCCTCAGCCCGTCGAGGAGACCTCTAAGCCCGTTGAAGACCCTCAGCCTGTCGAGGAGACTTCTAAGCCCGTTGAAGAGCCTCAGCTCGTCGAGGAGACTTCTAAGCCCGTTGAAGACCCTCAACCCGTCGAGGAGACTTCTAAGCCCGTTGAAGACCCTCAGCTCGTCGAGGAGACTTCTAAGCCCGTTGAAGACCCTCAGCCCGTCGAGGAGACTTCTAAGCCCGTTGAAGACCCTCAACCCGTCGAGGAGCTTGAGTCAGGACAAATGACTCGCAAGGTAATTAAAGTCGGCTCCGTGCGTATAACAATCGAGTCCGACCAACCTGAACGACCTGCACAACCTGTTAGCAATCCTGCACAACCCATTTGGCAAGAGAATCCTCCGTTGCAAGTCGGCATCATGAAGAAGGGCAACTGTAACTTTTGGGAGCTGTCCAATCCGCGTTATCCGCTATTCTGCATGGCTAAGCATTTCAATATCGAAATGCTATTCTTTGCGCCAGAGGACATTGACTTTAAAGATAAGACTATCAAAGCTCTTGCACTCGAAAACAATTCCAAAGTCGAGAAGGTCGCCCCGTTGCCCCGGATTATTGACAACGACATAACTTATTTCCGTGGCGAGACTGCCAGCATCATGGAGCAACTTAGACAGTACAGCTATCTGATTCGTCCTGTAAGCGGAATTAAACGGCAAGTCTTCTATGAAACCCTCTCTAAGAACGAACACTTTAAAAGCTTTTTGGTAGAGACGCAAACACTAGACGAGTTTAATCAGTTCTTATCGTTGCTTGATAAGTATCATGACGACGTTATCTTGAAGCCGGCAACTAGCGCGGGCAATAAGGACTTGACAAGGATAAACTTCGACAACGGGAAGTATGTCGCGACCTTCAACGATGAAACGATTATCTTAAAGAGCGTCGATAGCCTGTTAAAGTTTTACGAAGAGAAATTCAGCCAGAAGAATTATTTTGTTCAACCCTACTGCATCTCGCGGACTCATCAGGGCAATCCGTTTACGATAAGATTGCACACGCGGCGCGGCGCGGAAGGTAAAGTTAAAGTCTTCCCCTATCCGCAAATCGGCAAACAAAAAGACCTCGTCCCGACGATAACCTACACGATGGACTTTGAAGACTTCCTCAAGGCTCAGTTCGGCAAGGATTGGAAAACGCTTTACGATAGGTTAATGGACTTGGGTTACACGTTCCCCGACTACTATCAATCGTTCCTTGCTGATACCGTCTTTGACATGGGGCTTGATGTTTGCATTCAGCGGAGCGGCGACGATTACGATTTGAAAATCTTTGAAGCTTACCTCCAGCCCGGCTTTACGAATATCCGCAATGAAGTCGCCGTCACGAACTTTGAATACTATCGATACCTCGACAAGAAACTTCAGGACGGTTCTCTTAAATAAGTTTCGTGCCAAAAAAAATTATCCCCCAAGCCAGTGGGGGATTTTTTTATTTGATGTTTGTTAGAAGGAAGTGCCAACAGTGAAATGGAAGCGACCGCCTTGAGAGCCGCGCCCGTAATCCAAACGCATTGGACCAAACGGAGTATTCAACGCGACACCGATGCCTACACTGCCTTTCATGTTCTTTGGTCTGAAGCCGGTATCCCAAACGCCGCCAAAGTCCGTGAAGAGTGCGCCTTGAATCTTTTTGTAAAGCGGGAAGCGATATTCTATCGAGCCGAGAATCATTCTGTTGCCGCGGAATTGGTCATCACGATAGCCGCGCAAGGAGCCTTGTCCGCCGAGTCGGAACTGATTAAACTCCGTCATATCGCCGCGCCCATATCCAGCCATGGCACGGAATGCCCAAACTTGATCATGGTCGCCAGCAACGCGGAAATGTTGATGATCAATCGACGCTTTTTGATAGTGGAAGTCTCCGCCCCAAACACCGCCTGCCTCCAAAGAGAGATTGACCTTGCTACCTTCGGTCGGATTGTAAATGTTGTCGCGGGTGTCGGTGATGTGTTCCAAGATGATACTGCGCGTCAAGCCGAAATTTTTATGCCGCCAATCAGCAAATTCCTCCGTGCTACGGTCGCCCATGTTGCCGCTTGAGACGTGACGAACATATTTATCCTTGCGGTTGCGGAAGGTTATAAAGTTCGTCGAGTATTCGCTAACGGGTCGGCTCAACGTGAACTCGCCGCCCGAATACCTGCGCATATACTCTTCCTTGAAGTGTCCCCTCGTGTCGTAATCGTTGTAAGCGTAGGTGCGGTTGTAAAGCTGAATCCTAAAAGCAGTCTCGTGACGATCCATCCACGGGTGCCGGAATGTGAAGCTATAGCCGTGGGCGTCAGTCTCATCGCCGCTTTTCTCATACATAACAGCAATCGCATCGCCGCGCCCACGGAAGTTCGTATCACTTACACTGACCATACCAATAATACCGTCGGACGTCGAATAGCCCGCGCCGATACCAAAAGTACCCGTGCGTTTCTCTTTAACGTTGACTTCCATGATGATTGCGTTGGGTTCGATGCCAGGATTCATCTTAATGTTGACGTCCTCGAAGAAGCCGAGATTGTAGACGCGTTGCATACTGCGTCGGGCAAGCTTAGCATTAAAAGGAGTGCCGACCTCTTGACGCATCTCGCGGAGGATAACCTTGTCTTTAGTCTTCTTGTTACCCTTGACTGCGTAGCCTTCCAAGATACCCTCGTTAATCTTCAAGGTAAGAACGCCGTCGTTGTCAATGTTCATGTCGGTTACCTTCATTAGGATAAAACCTTCGTTGCGATAATCCTCTTGAATCGCCGCAATGTTATCGTGCAGGGTGTTGCTGTTTAGGATTTCGCCCCGCTTGATTGTCATGATGTTATCGAGTTCTTCTTTGGTGTAAAGCGTGTTGCCCGTGTAAACAACGTCTGTAAGGATAGGATTCTCCAGCACGTGGAAGGTAATGACGATGCCTTCAGGTATCTCCTCGAACGTCTGATAAGCCTCGTAGAAGTAGCCCGTGTTAATCAGTGCATTCCTGTCGCGAAGAGCTGCCGCACCGCTGAAGGTGTCGCCGACGTGTTCAAGGACTGCAACCTTAACCGTGGGAAGTGTCGTCTCACTCGCGCCCTCGAAGACAATATCGACAATCGTCTTGCCCTCGAATTGCTTCATGTACTCAAGGAGCGTCGCATCGACTTTGGAACGATAAGGCTCGACAGGCTGTTCAGTTGGTTGCGGAGCGTCGGCAGGTTGTTCAGTCGGTTGCTGAGCGTCGACAGGCTGTTCAGTCGGTTGCGGAGCGTTGACAGGCTGTTCAGTCGGTTGCTGAGCGTTGACAGGCTGTTCAGTCGGTTGCTGAGCGTCGACAGGTTGTTGCTGTTTTATTACAGACTGATCAGGGTCAACGACTTCGACTTCGGAATTGTCAGCGGGCTGTTCAGTCGGTTGCGGAGCCTCGGCAGGAGGTTCCTTTGATTGCGGAGCCTCAGCGGGCGGTTCCTTTGATTGCGGAGCCTCAGCGGGCGGTTCCTTTTTTTCAAGAGGAATATCG
This sequence comes from Selenomonadaceae bacterium, assembly GCA_017534385.1. Taxonomy (GTDB): domain Bacteria; phylum Bacillota; class Negativicutes; order Selenomonadales; family Selenomonadaceae; genus Quinella. The sequence goes on along the minus strand of JAFWCT010000059.1, from coordinate 18,386 downwards.
AGTTCGACAAGTGGCTCGTCAAACTCCGGTGTGCCGGGGTTCGTCCCGAATGGTTCATTGACAATATCGGGAGATGCCTCGCCCGTCGCTGACAGGAGCATTAACGCCGCCACCAATGCCGCTCGTTTTCTTCGCAAAAATCTTTTGGCTTTCAAAAATGAATCGCCTCCTAATTAAAATTTGAAACGTGCTTCCACGCTGAAGATATAATCCTTGCCCTCGCGCTCAACAGTCAAGCCTAGGTTGTCATTGAAGTCGTATTGGATGCCATAGCGATTGAGCTTGTGACTGCCGAAGCCGCGAGTGTAACGGATTGTGAATTTATCGCTGATGTGTTTGCCGATTTTAATGTTATAATCCTTGTCGTCGCTGTTACTCTGCTCGCCGGGGTTATGGCGTGCCTCAAACATGGAACCAGAACCTCTTGACACTGACAACTGATCAATGCCCAGCGTCCGTTTCAACACGTCCTCAATATCAGCAAGAATCGTCATTTGCAATCCGATTGCCAATGCGTCAGCCGCCGTCAAGTTATTATCGCCGCCCTTCTGATACGCCTCGCGAAGAGTCAATAGTTTAAGGATTTCTTCTTGCGTCATCTCCGGACTTGAGGTCAGTATTGGTCGCAAATCTTTATTCGGTAGCCCGTTAAGGTTCAAGAAAATTTTCGTGTTGGCAATCTTCGTATCGGCGGCAAGATGAATCGTCGGTAGGAACGAGCCAACTTGATTGAAATGAGCTTCGCCCTCACGAATATTAAACACTGATTCCAAATAAGTCAAGGTACCGCCGCGCTTAACTGTAATCGTCCCGGAAGTTTTCGGTTGGAGCGTCGTGCCTTCAAAGTGCGCGTAGCCGGTGAGGGGCATGTCAATCATTCGCGATTTGTATAACCGAACCTTATCGCCCAGATGCACCGACACGTCCAAGATAAATTCGGGTGGCGGCTCGTCGTCGTCGGGAATGTCGGGAATACCCACGCGGCACTTGTCAAGGTTAATCACGCACGTGACCTTAGGTAGCGTCCGATGGAAGATGACGCCTTCGCTTAGGTTGAAGTTCGCGTTTAAGGGTCCGTCATAAAGGTCGCTGTCGATATTGAGTTTGTCCGCCACGAGGTCGAAGTTATAATCTGTGAACGTCAAGCCGGGGAAACTAAAGCCGCCCGTCAAAGTCAAAGTGCCGCCGCCTATGTTGCTGGAGAAAGTCTCAATGTCGAACCTCTCCCCCTTAAACGCCGTCGAAATGTTTATGTGTTCAATCAAAGTCTTCATGCCCTTAAGCTTAACCGAGCCGTCGTTTAAGGAGATTGTGCCGTTTACTTGAGGATTCGCCGCCGTGCCCGTGATTTTAACTGCGCCTTGCAAGTTGCCTATGCCCCAAGCAACCTGTTTACTCATGACGGGGAGCAAACTCAAATCCGCGCCGTCGAGTGATACTGTTAAGTTCAGCTGTTCGTTGTCGGGGAGATTCTCTTTGCTCGTAGCAAGCACAGCTTTCAGCGGAACAAAACCCGTTGCCCGTGCGCCATAAGTCTTGCCTGCAAGTTCACGTTGAACGCTAAGTTCCTCGACGTTGATGAGCCAATCCTTTAGCAAGAAGTGTCCGTGTAGCAGGTCGAAGGTCGAACCCTTAATGCCGCCCGTCGCAGTCCATAGCAATTCGCCAAAGGGATTATCTACCGTGCCGCCGAGCTTAGCAACGATATTGGACGTGCCGACCATCTCTAAATCTTTATAGCCCGCCGCCGCAGTGAACATTCCCAGCGGCAATTCCTTCGTAGTCAACGTCAAGTCAAGCGGTCCAGTTAGATTCGCCGAGCCGAGCAAGTTGAATGTTCCCTTGTCGCCCTGATACCCATCAAGCCGATTGATATAAACGATGTTGTTAATTAAGCGCACGTCAACGATTATGCTGTGAATGTCATAGCCCGCGAGCTTGCCGTGTGGAATGTTACCCATTAACGAACCTTGCGGGTGGCTTAGAGTGCCGCTGATTAAAATCTTACTGTTCAATGTGCCGTCGATAAGGTCGGTCTTGTAGTCGGCAATCGTCAGCAAGTTGGCAATGTTCGCGTTAGTCACGTCGGCTTCACCGCTAATAGACTCGCTGTCTATGTTAGCATTGATTTGCATTTGATAAGAGCCGTCGCCGTCATCAAGGTGGAAGTCTTCAAGATAAACATAGGAGCCGTTCGAGGTAAGGTGACCATAGACATTGGTAAGCGATATGCCGTTCAAAAGAAGTTTGTCCGACTTGAGCACGCCGTCGAAAAGCGGAGCGGAGGGTGTGCCCTTGATAACTCCTTCAAAGGTCATGTGACCTTCGGCGGTATATTTCTCTGGCAATTTGCTTTGGAAGCGTTCCAGACGAATATCCTTGCCCTGAACGACAAAATCCATAACTTGCGTCGTCTTATTAATCGTGCCATTCAAAGCCATATCAATCATCGGCGAGGTAATCTCGAAGTCTTGCAAGCGGAGGATGTCGCCTTCCAAGAAGTAATCGCCCGTCATGCCGCTGAGGAGGACGCCGCGATAACTGCCGCGATTGAACTTGATATGACCGGCGACTTGCGGGTTGTCAATGGTGCCGGTTATCTTGACGGTGTTGGTTACGTTGCCGGTTATGGGTTGGTCGGGCGCGACGAGTGCGGCAATATCTTCTGCGCGGACTTGAGTCGTGTCGAGTTGCAGATTGATTACCTTATCACCCGTCAAGCCGACGTTGCCTTCAATGACCGTCCATTTCAAGTTGCCGTCCTTCTCAAGGTTAAACTTGTCTATGTTGATGCCGTCGAGACTACCTGACGCTGCAAGCTGAATCGAGTCGAAGGGTTGCTTAAAGAGTTTGCCCTTGAAGTGTTCGCCTTCACGTTTAGAGTTGTCGACGGCGGAAAGTTCCAAAGTTATGTTGGGATTGTCCGTGTGACCATGAACCATTCCTTTAAAGTCCGTCAAGCCGCTCATGTCCAAGGCTGGATTAAGGTGCTTGAGGATAGACATATCGACGTGCGCGCCGTAAAAGTTCAAGTCAAGGTTGTTCATGTCAGTGATTGTGCCTTCGACGCCGAGTGTACCTCTGTTCGGAAGGTTCGCGCTTAGGTAATCAATCGTCAAGTCGTCGTCGGTGAAATAAAAAGAGGCTTTCGCGTCGTTGACGTGCAGACCTTCAAAGTCCAAGCCAGTCGCGCCCGCGTTGCCGTAGATTTTAATCTGTGCAAGCTCAGAGCGATTGCCGTTAATGCCGACGTCCGCCGAGACTTTGCCATTAACAATCTTATCGGAACCGCTGAACTCACAAAGCGTCGCCGCGTCGAGACCGTTCGCCTTGACGTGTGCATTAAAAGAGAGGTCAGAAGTTTTAACTTCGACGGTGCCCGCGACGTTGCCGCCGAAGATGTCCGCTGTGGTGTCCGTCAAGTAAATCATCTCGCCGACGTAGCGGAGCTTAGTCGATATGTTCTGCGCGGAGAGGTTGTCATAGCCGAGCCATGAGGAATAAATATCGGCATCGACTTGAGGATTGGTAGCAGTGCCGACGAGGTGTGCCCGAATATTAGCTGCGCCGTTAATGCCGATGTCGTTTATGATTGCTGAGGGCGTGAAGTCGTCGGATTCTCCATAAACGTCAAAGAAAGTTTCGTCAGTGTCAAGGTGAATTGTGCCGCTTGCCGAGGCGTGTTGCCCATTAGCCGTTGCGGAGGCGTCCAAAATGATTTCGCGTTCGTTAAAGGTCACAGTGCCGTTAATGTCTTCAACGTCAGTCGTCTCAACCTTAACAGCCGCGCCCTTAACCTTTGTCGAGCCAAGATAAGTCAAAGTATCGTCGCGGCGCAGGAGGTGCAAAGAAAAATTTTCCGCCGAGCCTCCGAGAATCTCCACGCCTTCGGGGATTTTATCTGCAGGCAAGTACGGCAGAAGCTTATCAAAAAAAATTTCGTCGACATCGGCATTGATGATTTGTTGAGCCGTGCCGAGCGTGCCAGAGGCGTTTACTTGTGCGCCGAGAGTTTTTGCGTTGAGCTTGGCGGCGATTGCGTTCATATCCGCGCAGTCAGCTTCAGCGGCAATCTCCTCGACAGAAATATTTTTCCCGTCGAAGGCGGCGTTAACCGTGCCGCGTGTCAAAGAAACTTTCGCGTCAAACGTCGACTCGCCTTCACTCTCAACTTTAATGTCGTTGACGTTCCATGACTCGTCGTCACGTTGCTTAAGGTTGAAAGTCGCGCCGTCCAGTTTAATCTCGTCAAGCGCGGCAACAGGGTCTTCCGTCAGCGCGAACAACTTAAAATTAATCTCCGCCGTCTCGACGCGGGCTAGGAGTTCGTCCTTCTTATCAAAAACTTCTATGTTGTGGATAGTGATGTCGCTGTTCTTGTCGCGGTCGAAAATGTTTATGTCGTTTAGGTCGACGCTCCCAATCTTGACGGGCACGCCTAACTTATTTGACGCAGTTTCTTCCGCCGTAGTCAACGCCTTCTTTATAATCTCCGTTCGCTGTGAATTGATATAAAGCCCGCCGCCCAGCAAAAGGATAATCAATACTCCGCCGAGGAGTTTTAGAATTTTCAACACGGCGAGCCGCTCCCCTCAAAAATTTTTACTCAAAAGCTCTATCTTTAGTCTCTTGTTGAATGTTGTCCTTAGTTTCTTGTTGAATGTTGTCTTTGGTCTCTTGTTGAATGTTGTCTTTGGTCTCTTGTTGAGCGTTAGCCTTTTCTTTGTCGAATTCTTCGGAGGGCAACGGCGCGGGGTTCTCGAAGTCAATCAAGACGACCGGCGCAACTTCAGCGGTCTCTGGGACTTCGGCGGCTTCACTGGTCAAAGCTGCGTCTTCGCGGGACTGCGCGGCAGTTTTACCTTCATGCTCAGATTGGACATAACGCACAACGTCAATCTCGACTGGCACGCCCATATACCTATCAAGAGAAGCCTTAGCCACGTTGTAATTGTAAAGTGACGTGAAGTAATTCGAGCGAGACTCCATTAACTTTTCTGAAGCGTCCATGACTTCAAGGTTAGTGCCGACGCCCGCCGCGTATCGAACCTGAGCAATCTTATAGTTCTCTTCGCCGAGGACAACCGCCGCTTGCGTGGTACCGATGTTCCTTTCTGCCGCGTGCAGGTCAAGGAAAGCTGATTGCACTTCAAGCTGAATTTGTTCACGAGTCTGAGCGGCGACCTCTTGGGCACGAATCAAAGCCGCATCCGCTTGATTGACTTGCGCACGAGTTATGCCGCCGTCAAAGATATTCCACGACGCACTAACCCCAATCGACCATTGGTCGTTCGTCTTGTGCCCGAACATATTTTCCGTATCAAGCTCTTTAGAGACCCCCGCAGTGACACTAGGACGCCAGCCCGCCTTAGCTGACTTCTTTGCAGACTCAGCTTGCTTGACGGCGTAATCAGCCATAGCGGCATCTGCGCGGTTCTCCAAAGCATAAGCAGTGCAGTCACTCAACTTCAAATCGTACTTCCTATAGGTGAGCTGTTCTTGAGGACGAATAACAGTATCGGCAGGCAAGCCAATGTAATTGTTTAGATTCGCGACTGCAACATCGTAACTGTTTTGAGCGTTTACGAGAGTTTGCATAGCGTTGGCAAGTTCAACCTGCGATTCCAACACGTCGACCTTAGCCACAGTGCCGACACGGAATTGCGCCATGACGTTTCTTAAATGCTCCTGCAACGTCAAGACTTCTTCCTCGTGAACATCGATTAAGTTCCTGCACTGCAGGACATCAAAATAATAAACCGTCGACTGCAAGCGAACTGTTTGCATTGTGTTTTCAAGGGACAAATCTGCCGAGCTCAATGCATAACGAGCTGAGCGACGACCTTCCTTTAACCGCCCGCCCTGATAGATTGGCATACTAATAGAGCCAGTGTTTGTAAAGGCGCGTCGAGTATTCGAGGCATCATAAGACATGCCTCCGACGCGTGCACCGCTCCAACTCCACGTTACTTGCGGATTGCCTTGGCGGCGTGCCTCACTCAAACTCCAGAAAGCACTTTCGCGGTCGGCAACGGATTCTTTAATCGTGCGGTTGTTCTCGAAGGCGCGTTGTATTGTCTCGTCAAGCGTTATATTGACGACATCAGCCGCCTCGCCCGTGCCGACGTTTAACAAAGCCATAATGCCCGCAAACATTGCCGCCAACTTCCTGCGAATATTCTTTTTGATACGATTGGAAATCCTCATCCTAATCTCCTCCAAACTTATTTATCGTTCGTCACGGAAAGCGGCGTGCCTTCGTGCAGATTGCTCAAGCCTTCAACAACAACCTCTTCGCCCGCCTTCAAGCCGTCGTCCACAATGAATTGATTACCTATCTTGCCGCCGAGCGAAACTTTCTTCAAGACGGCTTTATTTGAATCGACAGCAAAGACATAATCTCCTCCGTCGCGTTGATGAATCGCCTGTTCGGGGACAAGCAACGTGTTTGGAACGAGTGAGCCGCTAATCTCAAGCCGAACCTCATGCCCCAAGAGCAACAGCCCGATTGGATTATCAAAGGTCGCCTCGGCAGTCGTGCCATTGAAGGTTAGCTTGCCTTCGCGAGGATAAGTCGTGCCGTCAATAAACTTCAGCGTGACTTTAGGCTTGCCCGTCGACAAAACGTTTTTCTCCGCCTCCGAAACTTCAAAGCGAACGATAACTGGATTATCCTTGCCAATCGTCGCTAGGACAGTTTCATCAGCTTTAACATCTGCGCCGAGCCGAACGCTTCCGATATTAACTTGACCTGCCATCAGCGAATAAACAATACCCGCCGCCGACTCGTCCTCCAACTTTTTTATGAGTGCTTGACGTTCGGCTACCTCTGCTTGCAAGTCTTCGACAGGCTTTTTCTGAGCGGCTTCCTTTGCCAAGGTCGTCATTGCTTCGGCAAGTTCCTGCTTAGCTTGCAAGAGTTCAGTCTCAGCTTCCTTACTGCCTATCTTAAACAGTTGCTGACCTTCCGTCACCTCGTCGCCGTCATTGAAGAATTTTTCTATAACGTTGCCTGAAACACTCGACAGAACCTTTTGTTCATTGCTAAGGGAAATTTGTCCGTTGCGTGTTAAAGTCAAAGCCCCGTCAGACGCTATAACTTTATCCGTCTTGACTTCGACAGGCGGTTCATTGCTACAACCCGTCAACAGTATCATCATCACAAAGAACATTGCCAAAAGATTTCTCATATCAGAACTCCTGCTTAAGCCCAAAATAAAAAGCGCGGTCTTCTTTCTTGTTGACGGCGTGCCACTCGCCGAGGAGATAAGTTGAGTCAGCGACTTTGAACTGAGACTTTAAGCGAACTCTGCCGTGATTGAAGTCGTAAGCTTCGGCGGAGAACTTCAACCTGCTCCCGGCGTAGGCGTCCAGTCCTATGCCCGGCTTACCCGCGATGACTCCTCCGCGTACGCCAAAGTCCGTCCCGAACTTCTTCCCGCCTTGCAAGTTCAAGCGTGTGTGGTCACCAATATCCTCCGCGCCGAGCAAGAAAGTTGTATCGTCGCTTGTCACGTCCAGATTGAAGTTCGTATTCCAATTATGTTTCTTGCCACTGTATAGTATATCAACCGACGGCGCAACGTCAATCTTTGAAATCTTATCGGCAGTGCCTTCCACCTTGCCCAACAGCTTATCGGCGCGTTCGGTTAGGCTTCGGGCATTGTGAACGGTCGCTTTCAAGTCCTCGGCAACTTGTGGGTCGCCCGCGAACTTGTTCATGTTATCTGCCATGTTCGCCACCGAGCTTGAGGTCTTAGCAATGTTATCAAGCGTCAGCTTTAATTCTTCAACTGTCTGCGGGTCGCCCGCGAACTTATCTAGGTTAGCTGTCATGTGTTCGACATTCGCCATAGTCTGATTCATGCCAGCAACGGCTCCGTTCATCTGCTGAATCATATCGTTGAAGACAGCTTCATTATCCTTTGCAAGCTTTTCAAAGGTGCCTGTCATGCTACGCACGTGCCCAGAGGCTTCACTCATGTTCTTGCTCATATCCACGACGGACGTTTTAAAAGTATCGTCGCCTAAGATTTCGTGCACGTCCTGCAAGAGAATGTCGACCTTATCCATAACCTTCGTCAAGCCGTCAAACATCTTATCCATGCCCGCCTCGTCCGTGCCATAAAGATACGCGCCGTTTTCTAGATATTCGCCGTTGTCGACTGTGGGTTGAAAGTTTATGAACTTCTCGCCCATGACGCCGCTTGAGGTTATCGTGACCTTGGACTGTTTAGGAATCTTAGCCTTGGGATTAACAGCCATCGTGACGGTAACGCCTGTACCCTCTGTCGTAATTTGAGTGACCTTGCCGACTAAGACACCACTCAAGCGAACGTCCGATTGTTGCTGAAGTCCGACAACCTGTTTAAAGCCCGCATACAAAATATAATCATCATTGCCACCTAAATTGAAATCTCCTAGCCCAGCCGCCGCGCCACCGAGTAACATTAATCCGCCGACCGTGAACGCTCCGACCTTTGCTTCAACTGACATTATCTCGCCTCCTTGAGGTTTAATCTATTAATCGGAAGAACTCTTTGACGCGTTGGTCTTGAATCTTCTTGAAGTTATCAGGCGTGTCGACGGCAATCAGCTCGCCGTTATAAACCATAGCGATTCGATTGGCAATGCGGCACGCGCTTACCATGTCATGCGTAACGACAATGCTCGTGACCTTCAAGGCTCGTTGCGTCTCTATAATCAACTCGTCAATCCTGTTCGTGGTTATCGGGTCGAGTCCGGAGCTTGGCTCGTCATAGAAAATAATTTCCGGCTCAAAGGCAATCGCTCGCGCCAATGAAACTCTCTTCTTCATGCCGCCGCTAAGTTCATTGGGCATACGTTCTTCCACACCATCTAAGCCGACTTGATGAAGTTTCTCGCGGACGATTGCTTGAATCTTTTCCTTGCTATAGTCCGTGTGTTCGACGAGTCCAAAGGCAACGTTATCGCCGACCGTCATCGAGTCAAACAGCGCGGAGTATTGAAAGACCATTCCCATACGCAGACGGACTCGCATCATCTCTCGTTCGTTCATGTGGGAAATCTCGTCGTTGCCAATCCAAATCTCGCCGCTCGTCGGTTGAATCAAACCAATCATCAACCTAAGGAGCGTCGACTTGCCGGAGCCTGACCCGCCGATTATCGCAAGCGTCTCGCCGTCAGCAATCTCAAGATTGATATTGTTCAGCGCAACCTTCTTGCCGAAAACTTTATTAACGTCAATCAGTCTAATCATCACATCACCGAGCACTTCTTACAAAAAAAATCCCCTTGCACTTCACAGGGGGATTTTAAATTATTTGCTTGCGAATTGCAAACGCAACTTTAAAAGTTGACAACAACTGGCGCGTTGAATGTGTCCACGGATTTATCTCGTTAAGAGGTCGGTAACTTTGTTGGCAAGGTCGGCGGGGTTGTTAGGCATGACACCTTCCATAAGCAACGATAGCGCGTAAAGCGTCGTGCACAAGTCTTTGAAGTCTTGCGTGTCCTTGCCGAGCGCGTGCAGGCTTTCCAACTTCTTGAATACCGCGTGATTCGGATTGAGTTCGAGGATTTGCGTCGCCTTGAACAGAGGATTATTCATCGCCGCGAAAGTTTTCTCCATTGACAATGACGGACCGCCCTCGCCCGTGACTAGACAGACTGCACCCGACTTGAGCCGCGAAGTCAAACGCACTTCCTTAACGGCGTCGCCGATTGCCTCCTTAACGTCCTTGAGTAAATCCTCATGCATCTTGGCAATCTCTTCGACCTCGGCTTTGACCTTTTGAGACTCGGCATCATCAAGCTCGAAGTTCTCTTGCGTTATCGATTGGAAATGTTTGTCGGCGTACTCGTGCAGAACTTGAATTGCGAATTCGTCAACGGGGTCAGTCAGATAAATTACCTCAAGCCCACGCTCGCGGAGCAATTCCATTTGCGGCAACTGTTCAATCGCAGAGGCGTCCTTGCCCGCCGCCACGTAAATATTCTTCTGGAAGTCCGGCATACGTCCGACATACTCGGCAAGCGTGGAAAGCTTTCCTTCATGAGACGTTGGGAACAGGAGCAAATCCTTCAAGCTGTCCTTTAGCTTCGTGTCGAACATGCTGTTATACACGCCAATCTTTATCGACTTGCCGAACTCGCGCCAGAACTCCTCGTACTTGTCGCGCTCGTCCTTAAGCATCTTGCCCAGTTGCTTTTGAATGTTCTTCTCCAACGCCTTGCCGATGACTTTAACCTCAACACTCTGCTGAAGTATCTCGCGGGAAATGTTCAGCGGCAGGTCAGGCGAATCAACCAAGCCTTTGACAAATCGCAAATAATCCGGCAAGAAGTCTTTGCACTTGTCCATGATGAAGACGTGCCTCGAATACAGCTGAAGCCCCGGTTCATAGTCGGAATAATAAAGATTGTTCGCCGCCCGCTTAGGTATGCAAAGGAGCGCAGTATATTCAACAGTACCCTCCGCCTTGACGTGGAAGACTTCAAGCGGAGCCTCCCACTCGTGCATTTGTTGCTTAAAGAACTCGTCGTACTCCTGGCGGGTTATCTCGGACTTGCCACGCGTCCAAAGCGGCTTCATTGAATTGACTGTGCGAATCTCAATCGTTGGCTCTTCATTGTCCTTGCCCTTAGTCTCGAAGTTCATCTTAATCGGGTAGCGCACGAAGTCGGAGTACTTCTTAACAAGCCGTTCGACCTCATGGGCGTCCGTGAAGTTGTATTCGCCATCTCCGCAGAAGTCTTTTTTAAGGTGCAGAACAATCGTCGTGCCATGCGTGTCCTTATCAAAGTCTTCAATCGAGTATTCGCCTGCACCGTCCGAAGTCCACTTAACGCCCGAATCAGTGCCCGCCTTGCGCGTGAGGAGTTCGACTTCCTCCGCGACAATGAATGCCGAGTAAAAGCCCACGCCGAATTGCCCGATGAGTTCTTGAGCTGCCGAGCCACTTGCCTCGCGGAGTTTGTCGAGAAAATCTTTCGTGCCGCTCTTAGCAATCGTGCCGATGTTCGAGATAACTTCCTCGCGTGTCATACCAATACCGTTGTCGCTGATTGTAATGGTCTTCGTTGCGGCGTCGGGCACGATAAAGATTTCTGGTTCATCATCGCCAGCAAGTTCAGAGTTCGTCAGCGATTCGATACGGAGCTTGTCGAGGGCGTCGCTTGCATTGCTGATAAGTTCGCGCAGAAAGATTTCCTTGTTCGTGTAAATCGAATTGACAACCAAGTCGAGCAGACGTTTAGTCTCGGCTTGGAACTCCAGCTTTTCAATAGACATACAATGTTTTCCTCCTGTCGTTTATTTGATTATGGAATAAATGACGGCGAGCGCAATGCCAACCGTCGAGATATTGGCAATGGAAATGTGTCCCGTCGAAGATTTTATTTCCTTGTGCAAGTCATCGATTTTATTGCTCAGTTCTTTACGAAGCTCATCGATTTTAATTTCCTGCTTGTCCATGCGGGCGTTTAATTCTTGCCGCGTGGCTTTCAGTTCTTCTTCGAGATTGTCCATTCTTCGTTCTATTCTGTCCATGCGCTGATTAATTTCTTTACGCGTTTCTCTGACTTCAGTTTTTGTATCCTGCAGTTGTTCCCAAATCATATCGGTGTAAGTCGGACGCTCACGAGTTTTGATTTTGTCATTGAGTTGCGGTGCTGGCATAAAAACTCCTCCTGCAAAAAAAATCAGCGGCGATTGCTCACCGCCGATAAAACTTTCTATGAATCATTTAAACAAGAGACTAACCGAGCGATGCGCCTGAATGTTCAAGATAACGTCGCCGATAGCCGGAGCCATGCTGAGTACTGTAATCTTTGGCGATTGCTTTTCGGGCGGCAAGGCTATCGTGTCGGTTATGACGAGCTGTTCAATCACGGAGTTGTTGATTTTCTCTACGGCGTTCTTGCTGAGGACTGCATGGGTGCACGCGGCGATAACTTTTTTTGCGCCGAGCTTCTTAAGAGCCTTCGCGCCTTCGCACAGACTGCCCGCCGTGTCAACAATGTCATCAACCATAAGCGCAACTTTCCCGTCAACCTCGCCGATAATGCTCATTACTTCCGCCTCACCAGGACGCGGACGACGTTTCTCGATAATGGCAATCGGAGCCTTGAGATAGTCAGCAAGTTCCCTGGCACGAGTGACGCCGCCTAAGTCGGGCGATACTACAACCAAATCATCGCCAAAATTGCGTTTGCGGAAGTAGTCGGCAAGGACAGGAGCCGCCTTGAGGTGGTCAACGGGAATATCGAAGAACCCTTGAATTTGTCCCGCGTGCAAGTCGACGGTCAAGACGCGTGACATACCAGCCGCGACCATGAGATTGGCGACGAGTTTGGCGGAGATAGGTTCCCTCCCGCGAGTCTTGCGATCTTGACGGGCATAAGCGTAATAAGGAACGACCGCCGTGATTGAATGCGCCGAAGCCCTCTTGCAAGCGTCCGTCATAATCAGCAAATCCATTAAGTTATCGTTGACGGGTTGGCTCGTCGGCTGAACGATGAAAATATCTTTACCGCGAATGCTATCGCTAATCATGACTTGCGACTCGCCGTTATTGAAGCGTCCGACGAACGTATCGAAAATCTTAACGCCAATATGGTCAGCGATTTTCTGCGCCAATTCGGGATTGGCATTCCCCGTCATCAAACAAAGGTTACTAATCGTGTTGCCGTTAATGCTCACGTTGAACAGCTCCCCTGAAAAAATTTTACTTAATCAGCGTTCAAGACGCCGACGAGTAATCACATTTCCTAAGGCTACTTGCGTTTATCCTTCCAGACTTCGATATTAGTTTGGCGGGCGCGGGCGATGGCTAGATTATTCTTTGGAACGTCCTTAGTTATCGTCGAGCCTGCCCCGATATAAGCTCCGTCACCGACATTGACTGGCGCAACTAGATTTGTATTGCAACCGATGAAGGCATTGTCGCCAATCTTCGTGCGGAATTTCTCCTTGCCGTCGTAGTTGCAAGTGACAGTCCCGCAACCGATATTGACATTAGAACCCATATCCGTATCGCCGATGTATTGCAGGTGCGGAAGTTTGGAGCCTTTGCCGATATTGGAGTTCTTAATCTCAACGAAGTTTCCAATCTTAACGTCCGCGCCGATTGTCGTACCTGGTCGAATGTGCACGTAAGGACCTAGCGTAACGCCGTCGCAAATCTCAGCTTCATGGCAATAGCTGAACTGCGCCTTGACTTTGTTGCCGACCTTCATATCCGTGAACCTAATATCCGGACCAATCTCGCAGTCCGTGCCAATCGTCGTATCGCCTTCAATGTACGTATTGGGGCGAATAGTCGTATCCTTTCCTATTTGAACGTCGCAATCAATAAAGGTTGTATTGGGGTCTATAATCGTTACTCCCGCGTCCATAAGCTCATGATTCTTTTTCATGCGGAATACTCTATCGGCGGCGGCTAGTTGAACACGCGAATTTATTCCAATCGTTTCGTCAGCATATTTAGCAGTGAATACGCCGATTGTCTCGCCTGCGCCCTTAAGAATCGTCAAGGTGTCGGGCAAATAGTATTCGCCTTGCGCGTTATCGTTTTTGACCTTTGCCAACGCGTCGAAGAGTTTCTTAACGTCAAAGCAGTAGACGCCCGCATTAACCTCGCGGATTTTCTTCTCTAAATCGGTAGCGTCCTTCTCTTCGACAATCTTTTTAAACGTACCGTCCGCCTCACGAATCACGCGCCCATAACCTGTAGCGTCGGGCATTTCAGCAGTTAGAACCGTCGCCGCGCAGTTGGAGCTTTCATGGGCGGCTGTGAACTTTTGCAATAGCTCGCCCGTCAAAAGCGGTGTATCGCCGCACAGAATCAAAACGGTTCCGTCCGACTGTTCAAAGTTTTTCTTAGCCGAAAGAACCGCGTGTCCTGTTCCGAGTTGCTCTTCTTGCATGACAAATTCAACGCCCGAAATCGTCTGCATAACAAGCTCAGCCCCCGCCCCTATCACCACGACTTCACGCGACGAACCAGCACGTTTTGCCGCGTTGATAACGTGTTGGAGCATGGGCTTACCGCCAACCTTGTGTAAGACTTTGGGCAAATCGCTTTTCATGCGCGTACCCTTGCCCGCCGCCAATATTATCGTTTCTAAGGTCATAAGCTTACCTCCTATCTTCTATTCCGTATGTTTTCTCATTGCTTTTAACAAAGTCTCTTCCGCTTGCTCCATATGGTGTTCGGCAGCGTCGCGAGCGGCGTCCACGTCGCCAGCTGCGATTGCCTCGACCATTGCCCGATGCTCTTCCAATGTCTTTTGAAGTCGTCCAGGGTATGACATTGACAAAGTGCGGAAACGGGCAAGTTGTTCTTTTAGGTTGCTGATTATCGTCACTAGTCTTTCATTGCGGCTGACTTGATAAAGCAACCCATGAAACTCAATGTCCGTTGCAACGATTTTATCCATGTCCTTGCGTTCGATATGCCCTTCAATTTCGACGAGCAAGGCACGAAGCTTTTCCAATTCCTCAGGTTCTATGCGCATTGTCGCCAACGTCGTTGACAGGGATTCAAGGGCTGTGCGTATCTCGAAGATTTCTTTAACGTCGTGAACTGAAAGGCTTGATACGTAAGTTCCTCTGCGCGGCATCATGATAACGTAGCCTTCTTGCTCAAGCTTGCGGATTGCCTCGCGGACGGGCGTGCGACTGATTCCCAATTCCTCCGCCAGTTGAACTTCCATAAGACGTTCGCCCGGTTGTAATATCCCACGCCTTATCGCGTCGCGCAATACCTCGCAAACTGTCTCGCGCAGTGGCTGATAGTTATCTATCGTTATCGGTTCCAGTCTGTTGCCCATCGTCATTCATCCTTACTTAAAAAATCTTCGTGACAAAAATTTGAGCGTCCGCCACGCTCTCGGCAATTTGTTTAACATGTTCTGCGTCTGTTAGTGCAAATATCGTCGGTCCGGAGCCACTCATCAACACAACCTTGGCACCGGCGGCAAACATCTTAGCTTTGTAATCGGTTATCGCGGGGATTTTCTTTAATGCGACGCCTTCAAGGACGTTGGAAAAGTTTTTAAACGCCGCGTCATATTCTCCGCTTGCCAACTGCTTAATAATCTTTTCGTTCGGCGGGTGAATCGTAGCAGGGGCTTCGTCATAAGTCTTGTAAGCCCAAGCCGTTGAGATTTCGCCGCGAGGCTTAGCTAAAACGACGCTGAACTTTTTTATCGGGTTAAGGCGTGTCAGACGTTCGCCGCGACCTTCTGCAAGGCATGTGCCGCCGATTATGCAAAAGGGAACGTCCGAGCCGACGCCTTCGCCTATTCTACAAAGCTCGTCTTCAGTCAAGTTCGTCTCGTAAAGTCGATTCATGCCGCGAATCACAGCCGCCGCATCAGCCGAGCCACCTGCTAAGCCCGCCGCCGCCGGAATTCTTTTCGTCAAGCTTATCGACACGCCCAAACTTTTTCCGCAGAACTTTTGGAACTCAAGAGCTGCTCGCCACGCCAAATTTCTTTCGTCCGTCGGAATGAGTTCGCCTCCGATAATCTGTGTTGCGTCCATTTTCAACGACACGCCGCCCGAAATTTTCTTTAGCTCCAGCTCATCGGCAAAGTCAATCGTCTGCATTATCATCGACACTTCGTGATAACCGTCCGTCCTCAAGCCTTTGATGTCTAGCGTCAGATTTATTTTTGCTCGCGCCAATTCTTTCAGCATTAGCTCACCACGCTTTTAAAGTTTCGGCGAAATTCTACCACGCCTTAAATTTTTTGACAAGAAAAAAATCCGAAGCCCTATCAGAGCTCGGATAGAATCGTTATTCAGTTCTCTTCCTCTTGGTCAATCAGCTCATCAACCCAAGCTGTAATCTCTTCGGGCGTCTTGTTGCACACGTAGACCAGTTCGGTTATTAAAATCTGTCGGGAAAGGTCAAGAAGTCTTCGTTCGCCGCTGGAAATCTTTTTCTTGCTGTCTTGTCGTGACAAATTCCTAGCCACTATCGCCGCATCCAAAATATTTCCCGTCTTGAGGCGTTCCAAGTTCATTTGAAATCTTTTGTTCCAACTACCCTGAAATGGTTCGCTCTTTGCCGTCAAGACTTCGATAACCTCATCAAGTTGCGCGGGCTTGATTAAGTCTCGCAAGCTCAGTTCGTCCAACTTGTCGACAGGCAGCATAAGCTTCATATTGCCCACCGGAAGATGAAAGACATAATACGAGCTAATGACTCCGCCGACCTCGTCCTCCTCCATGCCCGTAATCTCTCCGGCACCGTGCATCGGGTAAACAACCTTGTCGCCGATTTTCATCTTATGCCACCTCCTATTGATGTTCTTATGGCAGTTTATCAAATGCAAGGCGGAATGTAAACTGCGCGGCGAAATTTATTGCTTGAAAAATTTTCAGCGCAATGATATGATTTGTAACATAACAAAGATAACTTTAATGGCAGGCGTCGATGCAAGGTGTCGACTTCCTCCCGATTAATAGGTAAAACTCGAATCGTTTAGAAGCCGTCCGCCCGACGGCTTTTAACTACTTGCGCTTGTTGAAGTAGTCGATGAGCGCGAGGACGAAGTTTCCTGCCGTGAAGAAGAGCTGCAACCAATCCAAAATATCCATGCGCCTCACCTCCTCTCTTTCGAGAGAAAGCCGACCATCTAGCCTACCGCAATCAATATAGCATATCCTCAGGAACTTTTCAACGAAAACAACGCCTCTTGTATGCTATAATCAGCGCGGGAGGCGATTTCTTATGAATGACGATTCAGCAAAGACTTTCGCAAATGAATGGAACGAGGGTGGCGGCGAAAGTGGCGACTATCAAGACTTTTGGCGAGACTTGCTCCATGACGTGTTCGGCGTGGAAAAGACTACTGGTTTTATCAAGTTTCAAAAGCCCATCGGCTCAAAGCACATCGACGCTTACATAATCAAGACGCGTGTCCTTATCGAGCATAAGTCTTTTGGCGTCGACCTTAACAAAAAAATTCTTCAATCGGACGGAATGCTTTTAACGCCCTATGAACAGGCTAAGCGTTATGCAGAGTTACTGCCCGATAACGAAAAGCCCCGTTGGATTATCACTTGCAACTTTGCCGAGTTCCATATCTACGACCTTAAGGAAATGGATTCGCTTGAATGTATCCTCGGTGAAAAAATCTATAAGCCCGCAATCCTTAAACTAGAAAATTTTCGCAACGATTACGTTCATTTGAAGTTTATCACAGACCCTAATGCCACAATCAATCCCGAAGTCAAAATTTCTACTAACGCCGCTAAAATCGTCCGCCAAATCTGCTTCACAATAGATAAACAGTACACCGAAAAGAATAACGACTACATCAACACCCTAAGCAAATTCTGTGCGCGGCTCGTATTCTGTTTCTACGCCGACGATGCTAACCTTTTTACCCAAAGCAAGTTCACCGATTACCTCAAGGACTTTCCCGCCAATCAACTCAATGACGCGCTCCAAAAATTCTTCACAGCACTAAACACGCCCGAAGATAAACGCACCGACTTAAAAACGTTCCCTTATGTCGACGGCGGGCTTTTTGAGGAAGATTTAAAGCTCCCGCCACTCAATCAACGCTTTCAACACGAAATCGAATACGCTCATATCCTCAGAACCGACGCGGGCAATTTCCGCTTAGACGAGCTGAATAACTTTATAAAGTTCAGCTGGCGTGAAATCAACCCGACTATCTTTGGCGCAATGTTTGAATCAGTCTTCAACGACGACACCCGACGCGATAACGGAATTTACTACACCTCAATCGAAAACATTCATAAGGTTATCGACCCGCTCTTCATGAACGACTTAATCAACGACTTTGAACTTGCCCGACGTAAACAAATCAAAAATCGTCCTCAAGCCCTGCGCGACCTGCAAAATAAAATAGCTTCGCTCAACTTCCTAGACCCTGCTTGCGGCTCAGGCAACTTCCTTACCGAAACTTATCTCAGTCTCCGTGAACTCGAAAACAAAATCCTAGCTGAACTCAGAAGCATTTATGCCGACAACGAACAAGATTCTATCAAAGTTTCGCCGCGCCAGTTCTATGGCATTGAGATTAACGCCTTCGCCGTCTCTATTGCCAAGCTCGCCCTTTCCATTGCAGAAAACCAAATGCGCCGCAAGTCCGCCTGGATTCTCAACCGTCAATGGGACGACTTGCCGCTCACGAAATATATTTCCATTCGCCAAGCCAATGCCAATCAACTCGACTGGGCTGAAGTCGTCTCGCCCAACAACATCAATTTCATCATCGGCAACCCGCCCTATCGTGGCGCACGCGAGAAATCTGACGAGCAAGCCGCCGATATTAACCGAGTCTTCGCGGGCTGGAGGAATATCGGCAATCTCGATTACGTCGCCTGCTGGTACAAGAAAGCCGCCGACTTCATGACG
>JAFWCT010000016.1 GCA_017534385.1 Selenomonadaceae bacterium | reverse complement strand
CGCGCCAAATTCGTAAGTAATATCTTTGCCGCCTTTGTTATCGTCGTCGTTGAAGTTGACGATATAATCGTTGCCGCCGCTGCCCGCAATCGTGATGTGGTTGCCGTAATTGTAAATGCTGTCATTACCCGCGCCGCCGACCAAATAAACTTTTATGCCTTCGTTGACGATTGTATCTTTGCCCTCGCCGCCTTCGATAGTAACTTCAATTCCGCTTGAGTAAATGGAATCGTTGCCGCTCATGCCCCAGATAAGTGACTTGCTGCCGTAATTGTCAATCGTATCCTTGCCGTAGCCGCCGCTCAACGTAACTTCTTCGCCGTTACTGCTGTTGCTGATAGAGTCATTGCCCGTGCCGCCGTCGATAAAAACTTTGGTTGCAACATTTGAGACGGTGTCATTGCCGCTGCCCAAGCTGATTGCGCACGAACCACCTTCATTTTTGACGTAATCGTTACCGATGCCGCTGTCAATGGTGACTTTATCGCCCGAATTTTTAATGGTATCCGAATCGTCTTCGCCATAAATTATAACAGAATCAGCCTCGTTAGTGATTTTGTCTTTGCCCGCGCCGCCATGAATTTGCGAATTATAACCGGAAGCAAAGAGAGTGTCATTACTGGTTACCCTGGTGAGAACGCCGTTTGTAATGATGTCGTTGCCGTCGCCGCCGTAAATTTCCGCTGCATAACCGTAGTTGGTGATTTTATCGTTGCCTGCGTCGCCGTAAATTGTAGCATTGGTTCCGCCGTTATTTGTGATGGTATCTTTGCCGTCGCCGCCCGAAATGGAAACGTTTTTGCCGGCGCTGAATTTGACGGAATACAATTTACCGTCGGAAGAAGCAATTAAGGCTCCGTTGGAAGGTTCTTTGCCGGCAGAAAGTTTTTTACTCTTTGTAAAGCCTTTGTCGATAAAAGCGAAAATTTCGTTGCTGAAGATATCATTACCGCTGCCGCCGATTAAAACCACGGAATTGCCGCCGTTGTTCGCAAGCGTATCCTTACCCGCGCCGCCGTTGAGCGTGCTTTTCGCACTACCGGAGTTCGTGAGCCCGTCGTCGCCTTTGCCGCCGTAAATCGAAACCTTCGTGCCTTCATTATATAAGGTATCATCGCCACTGCCACCGAGTATTGTAACTTTGTTGTAGTAATTGCTTACCTCGTCGTCGCCGGCTCCCGCATTGATTGAGACATTCGCGCCCGAATTGGTAATGGAGTCGTTGCCGGAGCCGCCCTTCATGGTAACTTTGTCGTAATAGTTTATCGCGAAGTTGTCATTGACGGAAACGGTTTTATGGTAGATGTCGTAATCAAAAGTCGTATCAGTTCCGGCTTGTTTGGCGAAATAGCGCATGAACATGTAGCCGCCCGCATAAGCCTCAAGCGGGATATCTGTTGTTACGCTTTTGTTGACCAAAACTTCATCGAGGATGTCGGGATTTTGAACGTATTCCATAATATCCAAGACACGTTTGTCGTCTATGCCGTGAATTAATTCTGCAGAGCCGCCCTCAAGCAAAAAGCCCGGCAAATACCCGAAGTAAAGGATATTGCTCGCCATTGTGCCGTGAACAAGTTCGTGAACCAAAGTTCTGTCGAGGCTGCCATAAAAAAGTGTTTTGCCGTGATGATCATCGGGATCCATATCCTTAAAGTATGCCATGTTCACGGTAAGGGTTTGCGACTCAAAAGTTTTGCCGTCTTCGGAATCAAAACCGACAGCCGCCAAGAAATTTTCATTTTCGTTGTCAACGAACTCAAGCTTAAGGCGCGAAGAAGTCGTATTCGCCTCGTCAAAAGAGAATCCGTAACTTTCCTTGATTAATTTGAGCGCGGCGGGAATCCACCAGCTGTAAAGTCCTTTAACGACGTATTGTTGGTCAGCGGTTAAAGATTTTTTTGGCGGAATGCCGTAAATTGTCAAGCCGTCGACAGTGAACGACGTGCCCGAAGGATATTTTGCCTTGCCTTTCGAGGGCAGTATGTCATACGCGCCTTTTACTTTGGAGCCGCCGGCGTCCGAGCCGCTGATTGCGCCGGTGTCAACGTTTCTAAGGATTATTCCGCACTTTTCGACAAGAAACGTCTGCCAATTCTTCGCCGAGCGTAAATCGTTCATGAATTGCTTTTTAACGGCGTTAAAATTTTTGAAATTGGAACTTGCACGAATCGCCTCGTTGACTGCGGCGGCTCCT
>JAFWCT010000015.1 GCA_017534385.1 Selenomonadaceae bacterium | reverse complement strand
GGAGGATTAATCATGGCTGATAAAATTACTGTGAGCATTGAACTCGACGCCGATATTAAAGCGGCTGCCGAGAAACTCTATCGCAAAATCGATTTGACGCTTGAAGAGGCTATCCCGCTCTTGGTCAAGTACAACGTCGAGCAGGAAGAAGGCGCAATCCCTAATCGGAAGCCCGCAATGGAAAAAAATTCCGCGTTCGGGGCGTTGTCGGAATATGCTAACCCCGCCTTGATTCCTTTTGAAGACGGCGCATTGGAAAGGGCTATGGTGAAACGCTATGAACAAGCTCTTGGTTGATACTGTCGAGGTCTTCTCGTTCGATAAGAAACTGAATAAACAACTTAAGCAGGAGGATTAAAGCTTTGAAACTTGACGGCTTAAAGAAACTTCACTTTATAGGTATTGGTGGCGTGGGTATGAGTGCCCTCGCTAAAATTTTGATTGAGCAAGGCTACGAGATAAGCGGCTCGGACGCTAAAGACTCGCCAACGCTTTACATGCTTAAAAGTCTCGGCGCAAGGATTTTCGTCGGGCACAAGGCTAAAAATATTCTCGACGCGGCGGGCAATCCCGTCGATGCAATCGTTTGCTCGTCGGCTATCCCCACGGACAATCCCGAAGTCATCGCGGCGGGCAAATTCAAGATTCCTAAGCTCCACCGCTCCGACATCAACGCTTTCTTAGTCAATTCGCACAAAGGGATTGCAGTTGCCGGTTCGCATGGTAAAACTACTACCACTTCTATGATTGGTTACGTCCTGCACTACGCGAGCATTGACCCGACGATTATTATTGGCGGCGAGTCGACTGACCTTGGCACGGGAGCGGTTCTCGGCAAAAGTGATTGGCTTGTAACCGAGGCTGACGAGAGCGACGGCTCCTTTGTCACGTTGAAGCCCGCAATCGCAGTTGTCACGAACGTTGAGGACGACCACCTCGACCATTACGGCACGATGGATAAGATTCGCGCCGCGTTTAAGATTTTTATCGAGAACATCAACCGCAAATCGGGCGTGGCAGTCCTTTGCTTCGATAGCGACAACTTGCGCGAGCTTGCTAAGGACATCGACCGCAAAATTATTTCCTACGCGATTGACAATGCCGCTGACTTCACGGCAAAGAACATTCGCACGACAGCTAAGGGCGTGGCGTTTGAAGTTTTGCGCGGCGAAGAGACGCTTGGCAAAGTTCAGCTGGCGATTCACGGGCGGCACAATGTCCTTAACGCTTTGGCGACGATTGCCACGGCTTTGGAAGTCGGTTTGAGCTTTAATCAGATTGCAGAGGGCTTAAGCAACTTTCACGGGGCTAAAAGGCGTTTCCAAACCAAAGGACGCGTCAGAAATATTTTAATCGTCGACGACTACGCCCATCACCCCACGGAGATTGCCGCGACCCTCAAAGCCGCCCGCGAAACTAAACCGCACAAAGTCATTTGCATTTTCCAGCCGCACAGATACAGCCGCACGCAACTTTTGCTTAAGGAATTCGGCGGCGCGTTCAAAGAGGCTGACCTTTTAATCTTGACGGACGTTTACTCGGCGGACAGGGCAAGTGTAAGG
>JAFWCT010000058.1 GCA_017534385.1 Selenomonadaceae bacterium | reverse complement strand
TTGTTCTTGAAGACCTTAAGGGAATTCGCCAACGGGCAAGAAAAGGCACGCGGAAAACGGTTTGTAAGACAATGCGACAAGCTCTGTCATCGTGGAGTTTCTATCAACTGCGCCAATTCATTGAGTATAAGGCGCGGGCGGCGGGCGTCTTGGTGATTTATGTCGACCCGCGCAACACGTCGCGCACTTGCTCAAAATGTGGACACGTTGATAAGAAAAGCCGAAGAGACCAAGAGCACTTTGTCTGTACTTCGTGCGGACACGCACTGAACGCAGACATCAATGCCGCGCTGAATATTGCGAGGCGCGGGGCTGAAGTCATACAGCCAAACGTGGCGAAATCTGCTTGATTTTAGCTACAAGCCCCCGCCTTTAGGCGTGGGGTTTATGACTCCCGAAAATGTATTTGCAAACAGGATTCATCACGGCTTCTTCGCAAGCATAGCCCGCGCTGAATTTGCCCGCCTCAAGGGTCGCGCCGTTAATCATGAACGCCACGCCGCTTTGGGTGTTTGGAATGAAGTACAAGCCGCTAACCACTCCGAATGCCTCGCCGCTGTGCCCAATTAAGTCAATCGCGTAGTCCTTGCAAAGTCGCGCCTTACTCGTGCCGCCGATTTGATACGTGCCCAAGCCGTAATTCTCCATGACGCCGCCGAAAGTGTAGCCGTTAGTGCCGTCGAACGTCCAATGCGGATTAATCATCGCGTCGAAGGACTTTTGGCTGATAAGGGGCTTGCCGTGGTTGATAAGCAGTTGCAGAGCCTGGCTGAGGTCGTCAAAGGAAAGTCTCAAGCCGCCCGCCGGAGCAAAGGTCGTGGCGTTCGTGCCGATAACGTAGTTTGTCACGTCGAACGAGCCGTAAGCGTCGGGTGCGTAGGGATTCTGCACGCGGATAAAATTCTTCGGCGGGTGAACTTCGTAATCATCAAGCGTCGCAACCCAATCGCCATGATTGTTAGGCTGATAAAGCGTGCCGAGCTTGTCAAAGGTTTGCGCGTCGAAGTTGCTGACGACGTAGCCGCCACTAATGCCCAGAGGCTTAAGGATATGTTCTTGCTGATAGAGGTCGAAGCGTTCGCCGGAGACGCGTTCAATGACTGTGCCGAGTATGCCGTAGTTCAGGTTGCAGTAGTGGAAGTACTTGCCCGGCTCCGTCGTCGCGAAGTGATTGCCTTGCACTGTGAAGAAGTCCTCAAGCGGGCAATGCGGCGGCAGTGAATAAATCTTCCCGTCACGCAAAGAGGACGTGTGGTCGGCTAGCATTTCAAGCGTTATCGGCGCGTTTGGGTAGTTGGGATTGCGCAGTTCAAAGCCGAGGTGATAGCTCACGTCGTCGCAGAGGGTAAGCTTGCCCGCGTCGAGTAGTTGCGCAATAGAAAAGACGCTGAACATCTTTGACAGGCTCGCCGCCCTAAGCAAAGTGTCACGCGTCATTTCTTTATCGGGGTCAACGTGTCGTCGTCCGCCGAAGTAGTTGTAGACCTCGCGCCCGTCCTTGAAGACAATCACGCCGAGTCCAAGAACATCGCCAATCATCGTGGAAAGTTCATCGTCTAAACGTTTCATGATTAATACTTAGTCGGGGCTTCGGAGGCGGGCAAATGTCTTTCGTCGTACTTAACGCCCGCGCCGCCGTTATACTGCATTAAAAGTTGTATGCCGAGCTTCTTCCAGTCGTTGAAGACCTTGACGGCATTTTTATTCAAGGTCGCGGCGAATTTGTCCCGTGACAGGTTAAGCGACTCCTCGACGAGCTTGATTGAGTTCGCCTCCGATTGATTAACTGCCGCCGTGACTGTGCCGCCTAAAGAGTTCCAATAGCCCTGCGCCAAAGCCATGACTTGATTTGAAGCCCAGAACATTTTCGAGGCGTCGTAAGTGTCCCTAAGCGCGTGATGATAAGCGTCGGGCATCTTCGCCACCGTGAACGGCACGTAAGGATTTTCAAGCGGCGTGTTAATCGACACCCAACAGACTGGCGCGGGCAACTTGTCATTGACTTGCGCCACGTATGAGTAACTCGTCTTGGCGGAGAGGATAGCGCGTTCAGTCCGTTTCTCGTTCTCGTAATGATATGGCGAACCGTACAGCCCCGCGAAGTTGCTAGCCGTCTTGTCAAACTCCGTATCCTGATAATAATCGCGGTGCAAGCTCATGACGTCGTTAAGTGTCAACTTCTTGTCGGGGCGAACACTTAGCGGGTAATAATCGGAATCCCAATCGCTGACGACGGGCGACAAGTTCATTGACGGGGCAACGGTATCGAACGCCCGCCACACGCGCCGCATTGAGTAATAAGGGTGATTCCACTCGTCAGCGTGCAGAGACTTAACCCAATCCAAATTGCCCTGCGCGTCATAAGCCGTCCAGCCTACCTCCTCCAACATTTGCGGCAACTTCGGATTAAAGATTTGATTCGGGTCGCCCTCGCGTATGGCGCGTATCCTAAGCTGATTCGCCGCAATGAAGAACTCGCCGTCGGGAATTCGTTCAGCAATCCAAAAGCCTCCCTTGTCCGAAGGCGTCGGTTGCATTTCAAAAACCCAGCCCTCGTCGCGGTCGGCAACAATCAGCGTCTCCGCCGTGCCGTATAAGCCGAACTCGTCAATCAACGCGCCCATTAACTTAATCGCCTCACGAGCCGTCTTGCATCGTTCAAGGGCAACGCGACCAAGCTCCGCCGCATAGAATATCCCGCCGCCCTCTTTATACTGAAACTCCGGTAAATGTGCGCAACGGTCAGTGCACTCGCCGAGCATCAAGCCGTGTTCGTTCATGACGGGATATTCAGCGTCGATATAAGCGTAAGTGTGCTCGACTTCGGGAATATAACCAATCGCCTTAGTCACGGGCTTGCCGGGATGATTGTAAGCGTCGCCGCGTTCAGGTGCGACAAGGTGCGGAACGTTAAAGCAGTTGTATTCGGGCAACTCGTCATAAGCGGCGGCACTAGGATAGACGGGTCGAAGACTTCCGCGCTTATGATTCCTCGCGGGCACGAAGACAACGTTAGGGTCGCTACCGAAGCCGTCGTTGGTGTGCGTGACGAAAACGCTACCATCAGCCGACGCGTCCTTAGTCACTAGCATAATCGTACAAGCCGAGGCGTCGACAATTTTTTTCATAACGCTCACATCGCAACGATTGAAATGCCTTTAGCGTCTGCGAAGGCAATCATCTGTTCGCGCTCCACCAGAAGAGTTTTGCCCGCCTCGATAGCCAAAGCCACTGCCCCGACCTTAGCCATATTCTCCACCGTGTGATAGCCGACTGTCGGCACGTCAAAGCGGTTATCTTGTTGCGGCTTAGAGACCTTCGCGACGACTGCTCCGCCGTGAGCCAACATGCCGCCGCGTTCAATGCAAGCGTCCGTTCCCTCGATAGCCTCCAAAGCCATTACCGCCCGACTTTTGACGACGACTGTTTGCCCAATGTCAAAGCGTCCGAGTTCCTTGGCAATGCGGAAGCCGAATTCCATATCTTGCCGCTCCTGTTCAGTTGGCTCGCGCTTAGTGATTGTCCCTCTGTGCGGCATGAGTTTTCTAATCAGCTTTGTCTGGTCGAAGGCTTGAATGCCAGCCTTAGCCAGTTCACGCACGAACGCCATCATAATCGTATCGTCTTTCCTATCGGGCAAAGACATTATCAGCTGTAGCATTCGGGCATCGGGAACCACTGCGCCGTTGAATAAAAGCTCTTTGGTGACCTTGCCAATCATTGTGACCTTTTGAATTTGGTTTTGCTTAAGGTAGTTCAATATCGCCTCAAGCTGTGCGACGCTGATGAATTGATAATCTTTGGCGAACTGCGCAATCTGCGTATCACTGCTGGCAAGAAGTCCGACCGCGTAGACTTCGTAGCCGAGCTGTTGGGCGGCGCGTGCACATTCGACGGGCAACTTACCGGCTCCCGCCAATATTCCTAACCTCTCCATTAATATGACCTCCGTTATTTATCTTCAAAGTCTCGACGTTCACGACAGATGCCGCGTTCAGCATTGCGTAAAAATCTAAGGAAGTGTTCAACCTCCTCGCAAGAGTCAACCTCCTGCTCAATGACGGCGATAGCTTCCGGCAAGCTCAAGCCCGAACGATAGAGAATCTTATACGCCTTCTTAATCAGCCGCCGACTTTCGAGGGGAATGCCAGCTCGCGATATGCCGACGTTATTTAAGCCGACGACTTTGGCGGGGTGTCCGTCGACGATTGTATAAGGCACCACGTCTTGAACAAGCTTGCTCATGCCGCCGACCATTGCATTGCGTCCAATCTTAACGAACTGATGAACGCCCGCCATGCCGCCGATAACAACTCTATCCTCAACCATTGCATGACCTGCACAGCTTGCCAAGTTGCTCATGATGACGTGATTGCCGAGCGTGCAGTTGTGCGCCACGTGAATATAAGCCATAAGCAAGCAGTCGTTGCCAATCCGAGTTTCATTATCCTCGCCCGTCGCCCGATGAATCGTTGCGCCTTCGCGGATTGTTGTTCGGTCGCCTATGATTGTAAAGCTACGTTCGCCTTTGAATTTTAAATCTTGCGGCGCGGCACCTACCGACGCGAATTGATAAACCCTGCACTCCTTGCCCAAGCTCGTCCATTTCTCAATAACCGCATGAGGGCCGATAATCGAACCGTCGCCAATCTCGACTTCATCGCCAATCACGCAATAAGGGCCTATCGTGACGTTCTCGCCGAGGCGGGCACTTTCCGAGACGACCGCGCTTGAGTGAATGTTCGTGCCGTTGGTGATTAATTCGCCGTTGCTTTCAAATTTAATCATTCCATTTACCTCTGAACTGCGCACTCAGAGTTCATATCTTCCTTTGAGCACGAAAGTAAAATCCGCTACGGCAACGAGTTTATCATCAACGTAAGCGTCCGTATGGAGCACGCCGAATAACCCGCGCACTTTGACAATCTCCGCCTTAGTGATTAGCGTATCGCCAGGCACGACCATCTTTTTAAATTTGATATTGTCCATGCCGCCGAAGAGTGCAATCTTGCCGCGATGTTCTTCTGGATAAAGCATAGCCACGCCGCCGACTTGCGCCATTGCCTCAAGAAGCAACACTCCCGGCATTATCGGATGATTGGGGAAATGTCCGGCGAACTGCGGCTCGTTCATTGTGATATTCTTTAAGCCCGTCGCCGACTTGAACGGGTCGATTTCCAATATCCTGTCCACCAAGAGCATTGGCGGGCGGTGCGGCAATATCTTCATGATGTCTTCGATTTCCAATATCATCTATATCGCTCCTTTTTATCAATGTGGAATTAGTAATGAGGAATGAGGAATTAAATTACTCAAAACCATTGCTCCTTACTCATTCCTAATTGGTAGAAGTCCTCGTAAATTTTTTTCGCAAGCTGAGTGTTCATAGCATGCCCCGACGCCGCCGCCACGATATGACATTGCAAGATACCCACAAGCCGCATATCGCCTATAACGTCCAAAATCTTGTGGCGCACGAGTTCATCGGGATAATTCAATTCATTTAGCCAGCCCTCGTCATTGTAGACGATAACATTTTCAAACGTACCGCCCAAACCCAGCCCCATTGCGTGCAAAGCGTCAATCTCTTTCTCATAGGCAATCGTCCGAGCCGGCGCAATCTCGCGTTCGTAAATGTCTTCGGTTATCTCGAAGTCGGCGTATTGAATGCCGATAAGCGGATGCGGATTGACTGAGACGAAGCTCACGCGGAAACCGTCATAGGGAAGAGCCATTACAAACCGCTTGCCCTCCTCGCCGTCGACGCGATAAATTTTTTCCACGCGAATAACTTTGCGCTCCTTGTCCTGTTCGACGATGCCCGCCGCACGAATCATCTTAAAGAAGTCAATCGAGTTGCCGCTAAGGACGGGCGGTTCCTCCGCGTTCATTTCAATTAAGCAGTTATCGACGCCGCAAGCGTTCAACGCGCTCATCAGGTGTTCAATCGTAAAAACTTTCGCGCCGTCCTCTTCAAGCGTCGTTGCTCGAAGTGTTGCCGTGACGTTCGCGGCAGTCGCGTGAATTTTTGGGCGATTGGGTAAGTCTGTTCGCAAAAAGATTATCCCACTGTCCACGTCGGCTGATTTTAGCTCAAGGCGAACCTCTTTACCTGAATGCAAGCCGACCCCGACGCAAGAAACTTTATTGGCTAAAGTTCTCTGTCTGTGCAAAGTGTAGCCTCCTTTCAGAAAAAATTCCCGCTTATTATAGCATTAATGTTTTTTAGCGTCGACAAAATTTTTTTCGCAGGAAAGGGAAAACGGTTATGGCGTCGAAATGTGCTTGCATGAGACAGGTACTTAGCGTTTTTACTAAAGAATGGAAAATCTTTCTGGCAGTGGCGGCAGTCCTATCGTTGCAGTTGATTTCGGCGGGGCAGCTCAGGTTGTGCGGAGCAGTCCTAATCGGCGCGTTATTGAATTTTTTTTATTGGCTATCGACCGTTGCCCGATTAGAAGCCGCCGCGAACTCGCCCGCGCCTCAAGCTAAGAAGATTATGCTAGTCGGATTGCTCATGCGGCTCGGAATGATTTTCGCAGTCTTGGCAGTCGCTGTGCACATCTCCACCGAATTATTCTTGGCGGCGGCAGTCGTGTTCGGTGTCTTCTACTTAGCAACGTTATTTGTCCTGGCTCGCTCCGAGGTCAAAAGAAAGTTTTAGCCTGGAGACTTTTATCACAGCAAAAAAATTTTGTCGGGAAAACGGTTCGCGTGAGCACTCCGCTAAGGCACCCGATGTTGGGAAACCTCAATGCTGCAAGTAGAAATATTTGCAGGGCTGAAGTCAACCAGCCGAACGCGGCGGATGAAAATCTAGTTGCAAGTTCCCGCCTTTAGGCGTGGAATAGTTGACAGCAAAAAAATCTGCGCGTGATATGATTGCGCATGAGATAAAGGGGGTGAGACGCCCGCTCGAAAAACTTAAGCAAAGGAGGTGAACTTATGCATGAAATTGGTGTCCGCGAGACGATAAATTTCCTCGGCTTGACGTTCAACTGGGAAACGCTAAAGATGACGTGGCTGGCAATGATAATCGTGATTGCGGTCGCGTGCCTTGCCACACGCAACCTTAAAGCCGTCCCGCAAGGCTGGCAAATCTTCGTCGAGATGATTATTGAGTGGCTCCATAGTCAAATCGATGCGATGATGGGGCGTCGCGGCAGAAGTCTTGCCCCGCTAATCGTCGGGCTGTTTATGTTCTTGCTTGCGAGTAACTTAATCGGACTGGTGCCGCTCATGGCGTCGCCGACTAACGACCTAAACACGACGCTGGGGCTTGCGTTAATGGTTGTGGTGCTCGTACACTGCCTCGGCTTATACTTCAAGGGCGGTCATTATATCGCGCACTTCTTTCAACCAACGCCAGTCTTTGTAATCATCAACATGATTGAGGAAATCGCCAAACCGATAACGCTTGCCTTCCGTCTATTCGGGAACATTCTCGCGGGCGAAATCCTAATCATCGTCTTGCTTAAGCTTATGCCGATTTGGATGCCGATACCGTCGGTCGCGTGGCTGGCGTTCAGTATCTTTATCAGCTGTGTGCAAGCGGTTATCTTCACAATGCTTAGCATGGCTTACCTTGCAAACGCTGTAAGGGAAGACCAAGCCGAAGAATAATTTTTTTATGTCTAAGGAGGATTTATTAACATGGAACATGCGATTATGGTAGCAGCAGCACTTTTGGGCGCAGGTATCACTATGGGTTTGGCGGCAATCGGCGCGGGCGTCGGTGACGGTCTTGTAACTAGCAAATTCATTGACGGCATCACCCGTCAGCCGGAAGCTAAGAATACGCTTTTCACGAATACTCTTATCTCCGTCGGCTTAATCGAGGCTATGGCGATTATCGCAACGGTCGTAGCACTCATCATGCTCTACGCCAACCCGCTTCTTTAATGCGCAACGCGAGAGGCGCACTTAAAGGGGTGATTTGTTTTGATTGAAATTAAC
>JAFWCT010000057.1 GCA_017534385.1 Selenomonadaceae bacterium | reverse complement strand
TTGAACGAAAATATTTGAGGATGTGCGGTAGTGGCGGAATGGCAGACGCGCTAGCTTCAGGCGCTAGTGGGGGCAACCCCGTGGAGGTTCAAGTCCTCTCTGCCGCACCAATTTAACTTCTTCAATCGGAAAGGTGAGTGCGATGGACAATTACGAAGTTTTTAAGGAATTCTTGGACAAGAACAATACTCGTTACAATGAGGAAACTCTTGTTAAAAGTGGCGAGCGTTTCTTCCGTCTTCCCCAAAAGTTAAAAAGCGGCGGTTTTGTAGACATCTTGGTTGTCTTCGCGGAGAAGAATATCAAAATCCGGATTTTCGGTATTGCGACGATTGAAGAAGAAGAAAAGAAGATTGCCTGCTATAAACTCTTCAATGAGTTGGCAGCTCAATATAATTTCTTTAGAATGTATGTTCACCCGAATGGCGATATTAGCTTGGAAGGTGATATTGTTCTGGGCGTTGTCGAAGGCGAATTCCAGCCCAAAGCTTTAATGGGTTTCGTTATTGCGGCAATAAACTTTTTGGAGAAAGCTTACAAAAACATCATGAAGATTCAATGGTCTTAAGCAAATAATGCGGTCGTGGCGGAATAGGCAGACGCGCTGCTTTGAGGGGGCAGTCCTCGTCCGGGGGTATGAGTTCAAGTCTCATCGACCGCACCATAAATTCGTAAGCGGTTGTGGTGGAATAGGCAGACACGCTGCTTTGAGGGGGCAGTGCTCACAAGGCGTATGAGTTCAAGTCTCATCAACCGCACCAATAAGAAAATTCAAGCGCGAGGATTTGTCCCCGCGCTTTTACGTTATAAAAAATTACCCCTGCCAAATGCAACAGGGGCTTTTTATTTGCAAAGGTAAGTTCAATACTCGCCGGCAACTTCAATAAAGCCAAAGGTATCTTCGACCTCGCCGACGTGCAAGCCTTCGATATAGTCGTACATCTTCTGCGCGAACGCACCAATCTTGCCGTCACCGATAACGTAATCTTTCTCCTTGTAGCGCAGGACACCGACTGGAGAGATAACAGCCGCCGTGCCGGAGCCGAAGACCTCTTCTAAGCGACCATCCTCGTGCGCGGCAATAACTTCGTCGATTGAAATCCTGCGTTCGACGACGGGAACGCCCCAAGCCTTAGCAACCTGATTAACCGTGCGGCGTGTGATACCGTCAAGAATAGACGTCTGAATTTGCGGAGACGGGGAGACTATCTCGCCGTTAATCTTGAAGAGGATATTCATCGAGCCGACTTCCTCAATATATTTGCGTTCAACGCCGTCAAGCCAAAGTACTTGGTCAAAGCCAATGTCATGAGCCGCAAGTCCCGCGTGAAGGCTCGCCGCATAGTTTGCAGGAGTCTTAGCCGCACCAAGACCGCCACGCACTGCACGAACGTATTTATCCTCGACGAGAATCTTGACGGGCGCAAAGCCATGAGCATAGTAAGCCGCAACCGGTGACAGGATTATCATAAACTTGTACTTCTTGCTGACGCTGACGCCTAAGACTTCATCAGTTGCGAAGACAAACGGACGGATATATAAGCTCTGACCTTTCTCCGTCGGTATCCAGTCCTTTTCAATGTCGATAAGCTTCATCAAGCCCGCGTGAATCACGTCAAAGGGCAACTGCGGAATGTCGAGAATCTGCGCGGAACGGTTAAGGCGGTTGAGATGATCCTTCGCGCGGAAGGTGACAGCTTTATTGCCTTGACGATAAGCCTTGAGACCCTCGAAGATTGCTTGCCCGTAATGGAGCGTGGCGTTGGCGGGGTCAAGCAAAATTTTTTCGTGCGGAACAATGCGGGCGTCGTGCCAACCTTGCGCGGTGTCGTAGTCCATGACGAACATATAATCCGTAAAGTGCGTGCCGAATCCGATTTTGCTGACGTCGGGTTTAGCCTTAAGCTTTTTGGTTTCGACGAATTTAATTTCCATAAAGAGACCTCCTAAAGTTTATTCGTTGATGATTTTGCATTGGCAGTTGCGCATTACGTCCAAAGCTTTTTGATGAGCTTCGGGCGTGGAACCTGCACAACAAGCCGCGTCGACTTGAACGCGCTGTTCGGGATAGAACGCCTTAACCAAAAGTGCATTCGACACGACGCAAATATCAGTACACACGCCCGCGAACTCGACGACCTCATAAGGCTTGATGAGTGACGGCAACCGCGTTGACCCGAAGGCTTTTTTCTCGATGACTGCCTTAGCACGCGCCGTGAACTTTTGCAGTTCGGGGACAATCTGCCAGCCCTCAGTTTTCTTTATGCAGTGCTTAACGGGCAAGTTCCTGCCCTCCTGCGTGTCAAGGTAGTTATCGGCGTGCGTGTCTTGCGTGAAGATTAAATCGACCGCGCCTTCCTCGATGATTGCTTCCAACTTCTTCACGAGACGCGGGAGCATTGCCCTTGCCTCAGCCGTGCCGAGTTCGCCCGTCACGAAATCGTTTTGCATGTCGATGATTATCAAAGCTTTTGCCATTAACTTAACCTCCTAATTTTAATCCAACAGCACAAGCAATCAAGCCTGCGCCGACGCTTACGATTACATTTGCCGCCGCTGAAAAAATCTGTCCGCCTTGAATCAAAGCCAGAGTCTCAGCGGAGAAACTTGAAAACGTCGTAAAGCCGCCTAAGAACCCTACCGCGACGAATAAGCGCACTGATTCATAACGCCCCGCCAGAAGTCCGACGACTAATCCCATAAGCAGACTACCGAAGAAGTTAGCCGCGAGTGTTCCGAGTGGAAAGTTGCCAAGCTTGCCAGCTAGTGCCGTCGTCACTAAGAACCGCGACATTGCTCCGAGTCCGCCGCCAATAAACACGAGTATAAGTTTCGTCATGAATCCTCCTAACCCTGCGCGGGGCTTGTTGTCGATTCCGTCAAGCGGTATAATGCGGCAGTAAAAATTTCTAGCGAGGTGTTTGATTATGTGTCAGGAATGCGGTTGCGGCTCAATCGGCGGCAATACCCGTTTGCAGTTCGTTGCCAAAGGTTACACGCACGATAATGCGGCGGCTGTCGAAAAGACTTTGCTCGGCTTAGCGGGCGTGCTTTACGTCCATATTCACGCGCACGACGGCGAGACGACTATTGATTATAATCCGGCGAAGACTAAGCTCCGCGAGATTCTTAGCGTCTTCGATAGTCACGGCGTCGAGGCGGACATTTAGTACAAAGCCTTCTCGGCGGCGACTGTCGTCGGCGAGCCGTGTCCCGTGTATAAAATCGTTTCATCGGGCAGGGCGAATACTACCTTTTTAATCGTGCGCATAAGGTCAAGGTAACTGCCGCCGGGCAAGTCTGTCCGTCCGTAGCTTCCGCAGAAAATCGTATCGCCGACGAACGCAACGCCCTCCCTTGAGCTGTAGTAAATCGCGCCGTCGAGTGTGTGACCTTTCGCGGGAATCAGCTTGACACTAAAACGCGGGTTGGCAGTCAAAGAAATCTCCGCACCGTCGTCAAGGCAAGTCACGTTGTCAAGGACAATCGGCTCACCGACGAACGCTGAACAATTTGTCGCGGAGTCTTTGGCGTAATAGTCGCCGTCCTTGCTCATGCACACGGGAATTTTCAAAGCGCGTTGAAGGTCGTTGACGGCTCCGATATGGTCGAAGTGCCCATGCGTCAACAAAATCCTTTCTATCGTCCAACCACGTTCGCTGATGACTTTCAAGAGTTTGTCAGCCTGTGCGCCTGGGTCAATCAAGAATCCGTGCCGCGTCTCGTCGTCGATAAAAAAATGGGCGTTCTCCTCAATGACGCCGACAACTTCCACAGTGTGAACCATCTTACTTGCTCCTTTACTGCGCGTCCTAGGTGGCGCGTTTTATTTTATCTTAGCGGCGATTTGCTTTAGCGTGCTCAAATCCTCCCGGCTTAGGTCTGCGCTATCCTGTTGAGTTTCGAGCCTCTCCAAAAGTCTTGCTAACGTCGAATTAAGCTTCTCCAAGTCCTTGAGGTAAGCGGGACTCCTAAGCAGTTGTCCGACGAGTTGCAAATGTTTCAAGAGGCTCTGAAGGCTTGCCTTATTCGTCTCAGCTAGCGTGTTGAGCGTCTCGAATTCCTTTTCAAGCGTCCGATTAAGCGCGGAAGAATTTTCTTCGAGACTAGCGGCGGACGTTTGAATATCTTTGGCGCACTCGGTCAGCTGCGTTAGGTTGTCAAGCTCAGCGAGGCGCACGCGGATAACTTCCATGTTCTCTTGAATGAGTTTGGCGGCGTCGTTTACGGAAGTCATTGCCGTGATATTCGCCTCGGAAGTCTCGATAACTTTGCTACGGAGCTGTTGGAATTGAATCTCCATGCGCTGATGATCTTCCTCGACGGACTGCGCCGCCTTGACGAGAGCACGCCTCAGACTTATCGCCGCCAAAAGCGCACTGCCCGCCCCGATTAGCCAGCCAAAGATGTCAGCGACCTTCAAGATTGCGCCCAAGCTTATCAGCGCGAAGAACAACGCGCCCGCGTAAGCATTCTCACTGCCATTCATCGCACAGCCTCCGATAAAAAACTTTCCGCGATTGTAGCACTAAATCATTTCCGTTGCAAGGTTATTGCCTTGACAGAGCCTAGCCGCTATGATAAACTTTGCCGCGTTAAGCAGGAGCCTGTGCTTCTCACCCGTCGACCTTGAATGAGTTGGCGCGGTTGCAAGAAAGATTTTTTGGTGGGAAGACGGGCGGCTTATCGGTCGCCTTTAATTTTTTCGACGCGCCGCAGGAGGTGTATTTCAAATTAGCAGAGACAGTTTGAGAATCAATGATGAGATTCGTATTCGCGAAGTGCGAGTGACTGACGCGAATGGCGAACAACTAGGCATCATGCCCACGCGAGAGGCATTGCGTCTTGCCGAGGAAAAGCACCTTGACTTGGTTGAGGTCGCGCCCAAAGCAAGACCGCCCGTCTGCCGGATTATGGACTTCGGCAAATATCGTTATGAACAGCAGAAACGCGAGAAGGAAGTTCGCAAGAAGCAGAAAATCATCACGATTAAGGAAGTCAAGCTCCGCCCGAACATCGAACAGCACGACTTTGAAGTTAAGCTAAAGAGTGCGCAACGCTTTATCGAGGAGGGCAACAAAGTCAAGGTAACGATAATGTTCCGCGGGCGCGAGTTGTCGCATCCGGAATTGGGCGGCGAAGTCTTAACCAAACTTGCCAAAGCCCTAGAAGAGGTCGTGACTGTTGAGCGTGCCGCCAAGCTTGAGGGCAAGAACATGACGATGATTCTCTCTCCTAAGGCACAAAAGGCGCAAAAGACTAAGAAACAATCGACAAAAGGAGGGGACAACGTTGCCCAAAATCAAAACACACAGAGCGACAGCTAAACGCTTTCACGTGACTGGTAGCGGCGAATTCAAACGCAACAAAGCATACAAGAGCCACATCTTGGAAAAGAAGACTCGCAAGCGCAAGAGAAATCTCCGCAAAGCAACGCTCGCTTCGGCGGCGGACAAAGCACGCGTCAGGGAAATGCTTCCCTACGTCTAATCAAAGGAGGAGATTATCTTGCCAAGAGTAAAGACGGGCGTCACAGCACACAGACGCCATAAAAAAATCCTCAAGCTCGCCAAAGGTTATCGCGGCGCGAGGAGCAAACAGTTTAAAAAAGCTAACGAATCAATCATGAAGGCGGGACAATATGCACACCGCGACCGCCGAGTTAAAAAGCGCGAGTTCCGTCGCCTGTGGATTGCTCGTATTAATGCGGCGGCTCGTATCAATGGCATTTCCTACAGCAAGCTCATTTGCGGCTTGACTAAGGCGGGTGTCGCCGTCGATAGAAAGATGATGGCTGACCTTGCAATAAATGACGCGGCGGCTTTTGAAAAGCTCGTCGCCATTGCCAAAGAAAATATCTGACACGTTATGCAAAAAAATTAGCGGCTGACTTATCGTCGGTCGCTTTTAGTTTTGCCAAAGACTTTCAAGGCGTTTCTTAATCGTCGCCTCGTAACCTTGCGTTGTTGGTTCATAGTAGTGCGCGGGCTTAGGCAAGTACTGTTGGCGGACAAAGTGATTGTCGAAGTCGTGCGGATACTTATAGCCGACGCCATGCCCGAAAGCCTTTGCGCCTTTGTAGTGGGTGTCGCGCAAATGTTTTGGAACGTCGCCTTGGGTGTCAGCCAAAGCCTTATCAATCGCAAGGTATGACGCATTGGACTTGGGAGCCGCAGCAATGTAGGTTACGGCTTGCGCAAGGATGATTCGCGCCTCCGGCAAGCCGACGAATTGAGCCGCTTGAGCCGCCGCATTAGCCAGAATCAGTGCTTGCGGGTCAGCGTTACCAACGTCCTCCGCCGCGCATATGACAATCCGTCTTTCAATGAACGTTAAGTCCTCGCCGCCGTCAATCATCTTAGCCAAATAAAAAATCGCCGCGTCAGCGTCCGAGCCGCGCATACTCTTGATAAACGCGCTTGCCGTGTCGTAGTGATTATCGCCGTGTTTGTCGTAGCGTCTGATTCGTTCGCCGAGCAGGTCGCGCAATGCCTCGACAGTCATCTTGCCCGCGAACGTCGCCTGCTCCAAGAGATTCAACGCCATACGCGCATCACCGTCCGCGAAGTCCGCGATAATCTCTAATGCCTCTGCCTCAACGTCAAAGCCTTCAGCGTCGATTGCACGGCAGAGAATTCTTTTTATGTCATCAATCGTGAGCTTTTCCAGTCGAACAATCTTGACGCGGCTGAGCAGGGCGGCATTGACTTCAAAGAACGGATTCTCAGTCGTCGCGCCGATTAAGGTTATCCGCCCGTCCTCGACGTATGGCAGAAGGAAATCCTGTTGACCTTTGTTAAAGCGGTGAATCTCGTCGATAAAAAGAATCGTCTGCTTGCGATAGAACTTGCGTTGGTCTTGAGCCTCCTTGACGATGCCGCGCAGTTCGCTGATACCCGATAAAGCCGCGTTGACCTTGACGAAGTTGCTAGCCGTCGTGTTGGCGATGATTTTGGCTAGTGTCGTCTTACCGGTGCCGGGTTCGCCGAAGAAGATTAAAGACGGCGTTTGACCTTGAGCAATCATCTTGCCGAGTGCGCCGCGTAAAATTTTTTCTTGCCCCGCGAAGTCTTCAAGCGTCTTTGGTCGCAATCTTTCCGCGAGTGGCTGATAAATCTTGTCGTCGTTAATGCTGTCGAATAAGTCCATTTAAAAATCTCCTGTGGAACCGAAACGCCCGCGCCTAGTCTCGCCGACGCCGATTATATCTCCGTCGACCGTCAGATACTTTTGGAAGAGTCCTTGCGCAATCCTCATGCCGCGTTTAATCTCGAACTCGCCGCAAAGACTGATAACCGGCAAGATGATATGTCCGCGATAATCCGCATCAATCACGCCGACGCCATTGGCAAGAATCAGATTGTGCTTGACGGCAAGACTTGAGCGCAGATAAATCAGTAAGACCTCGTCGGCAGGAAAAAAGGCCTTGAGACCCGTGGGCACAAGCGAAATCTTTTTATCCGTCACGCGAACATCTTCGGCCGCCTCCAAGTCGTAGCCTGCACTTAGAGCCGTCTTGCGTGTCGGTAGGTGAATTCCGCTGTAGCCTTCGAGAATCTCAAAGCCTCGAATCATGTTTATTGCCTCGCCGAAAAGAATTTACTCCGCCTTAACCTCTGCCGGTGCTTCTGCCTTAGCGGCGTCCTCAGCAGGCTTTTCCTCTGCAACAGCCGGTTTTGCGCCGAGCGGTCTTGCCGGGGTGATTGTCGAGATTGCGTGCTTGAAGACCATTTGCTGACGCCCCATCGCGTCGATAACCACCGTGAACTGGTCGAAGCCGCGAATCATGCCCTTGATTTGGAAGCCGTTGACAAGGTGAATCGTCACGGGGACACTTTCCTTGCGCGCCTGATTCAAGAAGTTTTCCTGCAGATTGATAGGTTTTACTGTTGCCATTTAAAGTTCTCTCCTTTGCAAAGCATTATATTTTTAACCACGTTATGTATTGCATTCGCCGGTACCACGTGAGCTGGCGTTTGGCGAAATTCCTCGTGGCTTGTGCTACTTTTGAAATCGTTTCGTCGAGTGTCGCGTCGCCTTGAAGGTATTCGACTGCCTCTTTGTAGCCGATACCGCGCATTGCTTGAGCCGCAGGACTTATGCCACTTGCGAGTAAGCTTTTAACCTCGTCAATCAAACCGTCCGCGAACATCTTCTCCGTCCGCTGATTGATTCTGTCGTAAAGCTCCGCCCGTTCCGTCGTCAAGCCGTAAATCTGCGCGGTGTAAATCAATTCGCCCGTCCGCTTGTAGTGACTGATTAGACTTTTGCCCGCGCTTAGTTCGTAGCCTTCGACGAGTGCTTGAATATAAAGACCCGTGCCGCCCGCTACGATTGGAATCCTCCCGCGCAGGTTGAGTGCTGTGATAATCGGTCGCGCAAGCCTGACGAACTCTCCGACGCTGAACTTGTCCTCCGCGTCCAAAATGTTTATCAGATGATGTGGCACGCGTTCCAAGTCTGCTTGCGTAGGCTTAGCCGTCCCGACGTTAAACCTTTTGTAAACCGCCATTGAGTCCGCCGAGATTATCTCCGTGTCGAAGCGTCTTGCCAGCTCCAATGCCAATGAACTTTTGCCCGTGGAAGTCGCGCCTAAGATGACGACGAGCTTTTCACGCGGCGAATTTGCTAAGTGCAATGATTGTACCGAATCAAAAACTTTTGTCAAGTCAAAGGGCGCGGCGTCGAAGTTTTTAACTGAGTTTCTCATGGCAACTTATCTCCATGTGCGTGGCAAGTGACGCCGATTATCGGAGACGTGAACGCGTTACGCTGTTTGATTACTTTGTTAAAGTAACTCAAGGGATTGCCCTGGCTTGACGATATGAACCTTAGCACCTTTGACGAGCTTAACCAAGTCCTCGGCGTTCTGCTTGATGACGCCCCACGTGTTATAGTGCAAGGGGATAACGTTCGCCGCGTTGAGGAAGGTCACAGCCTTAGCTGCGTCGACAGGATCCATCGTGTAGTGCCCGCCAATCGGAAGGATAGCATAATCAATCTTATCGCGTTCGCCGATTAACTTCATGTCGGAGAATAGAGCCGTGTCGCCCGCGAAGTAAATGACCTTGCCGCCAATGCCGATGACATAGCCGCAAGCAATGCCGCCGCCTATGCCGGAGCTGTGCAGGGCTGGAACCATACGCACAAAGCCGAAGTCCGTCTTAACTGTGCCGCCGAGGTTCATGCCGATTGTTTTAACGCGTTGCCCGCCGAAGTCCGTAACCTCTGGAATGCCAATGCAAGTCGCGTTCGTCCTAAAAGCAATGCTTGCCGCGTCGCCGAGGTGGTCGCCGTGCGCGTGCGTGATTAAGATATAATCTGCCTCAACGTCTTTCTCATTGATAGACGCCTGAGGGTTGCCCGTCAAGAATGGGTCGACGAGAACTTTACACTTGCCGTCATCAAGCAGGAAGCAAGCGTGCCCGTAATAGTTGTAAGTCAACAAAGTGATTCGCCTCCGTCCAAAAGTTTTTCTTGACTATTCGCCGCAACGTCCCATAATCCCTGCAACAAAAAAGCCCCGACCGTAGCCGAGGCTTGAAACTTTTATAGAGTAATGACTATGCTTAGTACTGGAACATCTGCAAGGAGTTCTGGAGGTCTTGCGCGAGGCGAGCGAGTTCGTCTGCTGCGGAAGAGATTTCTTCTGCGGAGGCGGATTGTTGCTCGGCGGCGGCGGAGACGCTTTCCATTTCCTTGGAGACTTGAACGCCCTTATCCAAAATCTTCTCGGAGCGGTCGCGGATAGTAAAGGTTGCAGTTTCGACTTCCTTGAGTTCGCGAACCATATTCTTTGCTTCCTTCTCGACGTTCTGCGAGGCGTTCTGGATGCTGCCGAAGGTTGAGCGCAGTCTTTCGACGGATTGAGTACCGGTACGAACAGCCGCGTTACCTTTCTGCATGGAGTCAACAGCAGCGGTGGTGTCGGATTGAATGTCGCCGATGAGCGTGCCAATCTTCTGCGCCGCTTCTTGAGACTCTTCGGCGAGCTTGCGGACTTCTTCGGAAACGACCGCGAATCCGCGACCATGTTCACCTGCGCGAGCCGCCTCAATAGCCGCGTTCAATGCAAGCAGGTTAGTCTGTTCAGCAATGCCGCTGATAGCCTCGACGATTTGCCCGATTTCTTGCGAACGTTTGCCGAGCTTGTCGACAGTCAAAGCGGAGTCATTAACGATTTTCTCAACGCTGATAATCTGATTAACTGCAGTCTCGACGGCCTCAATGCCCGCGTCAGCCTCGTCATTAGCTTTGGCAACGTGGCTTGCAACAAGGTCAGCAGTCTTGGTAAGAGTTTCGATAGAGCCCAACGCACGGTTAATGGAGTCCATAGCGTCATTGACGAAGGTCTGCTGTTCGACGACTGCGCCCGCCGAATTGGTGACGGATTGGGCAACTTGTTCGGAAGCCTGCGCGGCCTGGTGAGCACTAGCAGTCAGCTCTTGAGAAGACGCCGCGAATTGACTGGAAGAATCGCTGGTCTGATGAATCAGCTTGCTAATCGCCTGGCGCATTTCGCGAACGGCAAGAGCCATAGCTCCGAACTCGTCGCTGCGGTCAGCGTCAAGCAAATCGGTGCGGCGGAAGTCGCCGTCTTTGAGAAGGTGCAGAGCCTGAACCATGTTGCTGAGCGGATTGGTGACAGCTTTGGTAATAGAAATGCTAAGGATAATCAAGATAACGAACGTGCCGCCGAGCGCGATAAACAGATTGCGGACGGAAGAGGCAATGCCTTCGTTGCTAAGTTCGATAGTCTTGTCGGAGTCTTCGTAAGCCTTCTGCTGAATAACGAGGATAGCGTCACCGCAGGAGACTGCATAAGGCATAACTTCATTTTGATAGAACTCAAGCGAGGCGTTGCGGTGCGCAGCAATGGCTGAGGTGTCGCCTATTGGGGACTTCATCTGGAACATCTTGTCTGCGCCGGCTTTGAACTTGAGCCATTCACGATTAGCAGCGTCGACTTGCGCACGGGCTTGGGCGTCGTCCTTAACAATCTCTTCGTAGAGCTTCAAGGACTCTTCCAACTCTTTAACGCCGCCGTTGTACTTGTCAAGGCGCGACTGATATAAGCCTGGGTCAACAGTCAAAGGAGCTAAGACCGCCTGAACCTGAGCATAGCGCACGGCGTGGCGGCAACGACCGATTTCAAAGATACCTTTCAAGTAGGTTTGGCTGATTATGTTCAAGTCTTCTTGCGCTTGCATGACAGCGAAGTAACCGACCAGCCCGATGACAATCATTCCGATGAGCGCGATAATATTAAGTAACAATAGCTTATACGCGACTCGCATGTTGTTCAACCAAGACATAAAAACATTTCCTCCCTTTCTTGCGGTGTGAACCGCCATTTCAAATTGTGAACGTTTCCCGCGTTATCGGGCTTGACCTTCCGTCGTTCGTGCGGTAGTTAAAAACTTACAGGATATGCTCTATATGCTGCCCCCTCCCGCAAGCGTCCCTTTCCGCTTTTAAGTCTTTAAGTCTGTCGATTGTAGTGCAACGAAAAAGGAATGTCAAATTATTTGCGCAGTCTTGCTTAGCGCATAAATCAATCCGCGTTATGATAGCATAAAGCGCGGCATGAAGTCTAGGATTTTCAAAAAAAGTTGACGGCAAGGAATTTCCCCCGCCGCCAATCGTTGACAATCGATAACTATTTACTTGACTAAGGCGTCCCAAGCCTCGTTTGCGCGCTCAACGAAGATGGAACGAATCTTTTTGCTTTCGCCGAGACCTTGCAACTTTGCCTCGACCTTGAAGCCCATTTTCTCAAGAATCATCTTGTGAGAGTCTTCCTCGTTGCCAGCCATATCGTTATTGGCGTGGTCACCGGCAACCATCATCAGTGGCATTAAGATTATCTTCTCGACCTTGTGCATTTTGAGCTTGCCAGCCCAATCCTCAAGACGCGGCCAACCTTCTACGGTGTAAATGTGTACGTCGTCGCGCTTCATTGCCCTAAGCTTGTTCTGCATGACGGAGTAATAAGCATTCGACGGGTCGGGCGTGCCGTGCGCCATTAAAAGTATCGCTGTGCCCTTTTTGTACGCGGGCAAATGGAGCGACTGCATAACCTGCATAACGTCATCAGGCTGGTCTTCCTGTCCTTGCCAATACATCAGCGGCGTTCCGAGCGTCATTGCCTTAAACTGCGTCTTGTACTCGTGGAAGAGTGCCACGTCGTATTTGTATTCAATGCCGGGAATCACGCTGAGCGAGACGAGTGCAACCCGCGTATAACCTTCGCGCATTAGTTGCTTGAGCGTATCTTCGGGCGTCATGTAGTCGCAAGAGCCTTCCGCCTCGGCAATGTGCTTGATTACGATGTGACTTGTAAACGCCGTGACAACTTTAGCGTTGGGGTGCGCGGCTTGAATTGCTTTGGCAGTCGCGTCGATAGTCTTCGTGCGTTGGTCTTTAAAGGTCGTGCCGAAACTCAAGACAACGATAGCATCCTTATTCGCGCGGCTCTGCATGTCGGGGTTCTTGTAATTGAGGACGCCGATTTGAGTTGCCATTTGCAAGGCGGCGGGCGGATTAGCTACCTCGTCGCTAAGCGTGTAAGCGGCTTCGGCATGCGCGAAGAACAAACTTGAACACGCCGCCCCCACCGCTAAAAGTTTTTTCCAGGACTTCATTGATACTCCTCCTTAAATCTTTTATTTGTTTGCTCATACATCTCTTGCTGAGGAGTTCGCGTTAATCTTAGCACATGCAGGAAAATTGTCAAACAGATTGAAATATATACGCCGTTGCTTAATCATTTTAAGGAGGCAAACACTTATGAAGTTCAGTTGTTATAAGAGTGATTTAACAGAGGCTCTGCAGTTCGTGATAAGGGCGGTCGCAGTCAAGCCCATGACGCCGATACTGGCGGGCATCTATCTTAAGGCGGAAGGTTCGATGCTTGAGTTGCAGTCGAATAACTTTTCC
The DNA here is from genome assembly GCA_017534385.1 of Selenomonadaceae bacterium. GTDB lineage: Bacteria > Bacillota > Negativicutes > Selenomonadales > Selenomonadaceae > Quinella. Next base: position 9,853 of record JAFWCT010000057.1, on the reverse strand, counting down.
ACGGGGATAATCACGCGCATACCAGTCAACACCGAGATGGCCGGCGAGACTGTTATCCTCGGCAAACGCTTTCAAGAATTCGTCAAGAACATGCCCGACGATACGATTACTTTCTCCGATGAGGACGGCGGCAATCTCTTAACGATTGAGTCGGGCGGCGCGGCTGTCGAATTGCTAACCATGACTGCCAGCGACTTCCCGAAGGTCAAGACGCCTGACACTGATAAGGCGTTCAAGATTCGCACGACGACTCTTAGGGATTTGATTCGCAAGGTCGCCTTTGCCGCCGCTAAGGACAACGACCGTCCGATATTCACTGGCGGGAGCTTTGAGATTAAAGACGATAAGATTACGCTCGTCGCCACGAACACTCACCGCCTTGCACTTGCCAGCGAACAACTTGCCGAGCCTTATCCAGAGGCGTCGTTCATCGTGCCGGCTGATACCCTTCGCGGATTGATGTTGCGTATCGACCCCAAGGACATTGATAACTACGTCACGATTAAATATTCCGAACGCTACCTGACTTTCAGCTTTGATAACGTCTTCATGACGGCTCGGCTTATCGAAGGACAATTCCCGCCTTACGACAGAGTTATCCCCTCCTCAAGCACCACACACGTTAAAGTTGACGCGGTTGAGTTCAAAGCGGCGGTTGAGTTCGTCGCGTTGATGTCGAAGGAGACTGAGTACAATACCGTTAAGCTATCCTTCGGCAACGGCGGCATTGAGATTTCCTCTAACTCACCGGACATCGGCGGCGCAGTTAAAAACGTCGAGGCGGACATTGATGGCGAAGACTTGGACATTAACTTCAACGCCAACTATATCCTCGACGTGCTTAAGGTCATTGACGGCAAGCAACTTAATATCGCCCTAAACGACCGCTATAGCCCCGCCGCATTCACCGAGCCTGACAACGACAACTATATCTACGTCGCCACTCCAGTTAGAGCTTGAGATGCGTGCGGCAGAGATTTCTTTAAAGGACTGGCGCAACCTTGCCGAGGTGAGTTTCTGCCCCGACGATACGATAAACATTTTCCTAGGGCAGAACGCGCAGGGCAAGACTAATATCCTTGAGGCGATTAACTTCGCGTCGCTGTTACGTAGCAGAGCTGGTAGGGAAGCAGAGCTGATTCGTTGGGGGCAAGCCGTTGCACTCGTCCGAATAAAATTTTACAGGTCGGGCATATCTCATGAGCTAGCGATTGAAATCGCGCAAGACAGGCGGCGTAGAATCCTCCTAGACGCCAACCCCATTCGTCCACGCGAGCTTATCGGCAAGTTAAACTCCGTCTTCTTCTCGCCGGAAGATTTATTCTTGTTCAAAGGGTCGCCAATGGGTCGCCGTAAGTTTTTGGACGCGCAAATCTCTCAAGCCTCGCCCGTCTACTTCCTTGACTTGCTACGCTACAACAAAATCATCGAGCAACGCAACGTCCTCTTGAAGAAAATCCGCAATGACGACGCTAAGGCTACGGAACTTGACCTTTGGGACACGCAACTAGCCTTCGCCGCCGAAAGAGTTCTAAGCAAGCGGCTAAGCTCCGTCGACAAGCTCAATCGTCTGGCATGCGCCATACACCAGACAATTTCCGCCGGCAAAGAAAATCTGTCCGTCACTTACGATATGCGCGGGCTTGACCCCAATAAGGACATCGCGGAGAGCTTTTTTAAGCTGCTAAAGTCAAGGCGTGCTGATGACGTGCGCAACGGTTCAACAAGCAAGGGACCTCATCGCGACGACTTGAAGTTTTATATCAATCATCGTGAGCTTAAAGTCTTCGCTTCGCAAGGACAGCTTCGCACGGCGGCACTTTCCTTGAAACTGTCCGAGCTACAATTCTTAAGGGCTGAGACCGGCGAATATCCGTTGCTCTTGCTTGATGACGTGATGAGCGAGCTTGACGCTCAGCGGCGCGAGCTATTGCTTGAGTTCCTTAGCAACGAACAAATTCAGACGCTGATAACGGCGACCGACCGCGCCTATTTCCCGTCAAGGAGTTTCGGCAAAATTTTCCTAGTCAAGGCAGGGAGGCTGTTTGAGTGATTGACTTTGACTTGACGCTTCATGAACAGATTCGCGCACTCGGCACGGCGGCTTACAAAAAGTTTCTCGGCAGTGAAGTGATTCATAACTGGAGCAAGCTTGTTGACGATGAGATTGCCGCGCAGGTCATACCCGTCACGATTGAACATGGCGTCCTATTCGTCGACGCGCAAAGCTCCGCCGTCAAAGACCAGCTGAAGTTCTTCGCCGAGGAAATCATTGACGCGATTAACAAGAACTTCGGTCGGGGGGAATTGCTCGTCAAGGAGATAAGGATTGCTAAAGGCTTTCAAATCGCCGACAAGCTCAAGCCGCAAAAAGTTTCCGAACCCGCGCAGGTCGAGGAAGTTGACTTGGAGCAGATAACTTTGACGGAGGCGGAAGCTAAACATTGTGAGGAGCAAGCGCAAAGAGTTTCCGACGATAAGTTGCGGCAGATTGTCTTGATGACGTTGTTGACGCAGACGCGGCTGAAAAAGTTTCGGCTTGCTAACGGCTGGCATAAGTGCGCTAAGTGCTCCGTGCTTTGTCCGCCGAAGGAAATGTTTTGCGAAGTCTGCCGGATAAAGGAACGCGACGCTATGACAGAGGAGCTGTTTAGAATCTTTTATGACGAGCCGTGGCTAAAGACGTGGGATGCGCAAAAGATTTTGTTGGAACGAATGCCGCACATGCGCAGGGAATGTTTGCCCGATGCAGTTGAGTCGGCACGCACGTCGCTAATCCAACGCATTGCCAATCATGTCCGTTACGGCGACGACAGTTCCCCCGATGCATTAAAGCTTGTCATGCTAGCGAAAAGACTTCCGCCCGACAAGCTCACGCCCGCGATAATCAAACGCGCCCTTTCCGATTTGCAATTCAACTTGGCGGAGCTTCCGAAGTTCCCGCGAAAATAAATTATCCCGTCGACGAGGCGGGATTTTTTATTGCAACGGAAAAAGCCCCCGCACTTGACGAGGGCTTTGGGATTTTCTTTATTGGTCGGAACGACGAGATTTGAACTCACGACCCCTACCACCCCAAGGTAGTGCTCTACCAAACTGAGCTACGTCCCGATTACCCGCGCAGTCTATCACAGCTTAAAACTTTTTGCAAGCATTTTTTACTGCAGAGCCTTCGCGAGCGTTACGACATTGTTAAGCATTCTTTCAACGTAGTCAAGCAAGTTTTCCGGCTTAGCCTCGCCCGTGACTATTGGGTCGAGTTCAAAGATTTGTGCGCCAGTCTCACGGGCAATCGTCTCCGCCGCCTTAGGGGAGTATTGCGGCTCGGTGAAGATGACTTTGACGGGCAAGGCATTTACTTTGTCAATCGTCTCGGCAAGCTCCTGTGGCGTCGGTTCAGTGCCGGGTTCGCGTTCGATGACTGCCACCACGTTAAGCCCGAATTCCTTTGCTAAGTAAGGAAACGCCTCGTGGAACGTGACAATATCTTTGTTCGGTAGCAGGGCAAGCGATAGTTGCAACTCGTCGCGCAAGGTCGTTAGCTCGTCGACATAATCAAGCGTGTGCCGTTTATAAGCGTCGACGTGCTTTGGGTCGAGTTCGCACAGCTTAGCCGAGATGTTCTTAACCTGCTCAATCGCGTAGGTTATACTAAGCCACACATGCGGATTAGGCTTGCCGTCTTCCATTATCGGAACGATTTTGGACGTGTCGCTTGCGTCGATGATTTTAAGATTCGGACGCGCCTCGATGACTTTATCCATAAAGCTTTCCATGCCCAGCCCGTTGATTATGAAGATGTCAGCCGTCTCCAAAGTCTTCATGTCTTCGGGCGTCAACTGGTAATCGTGCAAGCAACCGGTCTGCGGCGGCGTTAAGTTCACGACCTCCACGCCCTCGACGCCGCGAGTTATGTTCATCACTTCCAAATACATTGGATAAAACGACGTGACGATTTTTAAGTTGCCGTCGTCCTTCTTATCGGAGCCGCAACCCGTTAGCAACGTCAGCATAATCAGCGCGAGGCAAATAATCTTCTTCATGAGCGATAATCCTCGGCGAGTCTCTTGAACAGCGGCAGGGAACGTTCGATAGTCTCAGTTTTTATGCAGTAAGCCGCACGAAAATAACCTGGAGCACCGAAGTCCGCGCCGGGCACTAATAGCAAGTCATACTTCTTGGCGCGTTCGCAAAAAGCGTAATCGTCCGCCTCCAAAGACTTGGGGAACAGATAGAACGCTCCTTGAGGCTTGACGCATTCGAAGCCCGCCGCAATCAGTCCGTCGTAAAGGAGCTTGCCATTGCGTTCATAGGGCGTGATGTCGATTGACTTGCCCGCGCAACGTGCAACGACTAACTGCCACAAGCTCGGCGCATTGACATGAGTTAGGACACGCGCCGCACCCGCCACGGCTCCAAATATCTTATCAAAGTCCGCGACCTCATCGGGCACGACGATATAACCAATGCGCTCGCCGGGCAGGGAAAAGCTTTTGCTGTAGGAGTAGCATACAAGAGTATCTTTGTAGAAGCTCGGCACCCAAGGCACTTCGACGCCGTAAGCAAGTTCGCGATAAGGTTCGTCGCATATCAAGAAGATGTTCCGCCCCTGAGCCTTGAGAATGTCCGTTAGCTTAGCAATCGTCTCCTTCGAGTAAACCGCGCCGCTAGGGTTGTTCGGGGAATTGATTATGACTGCTTTGGTCTTGGGCGATAGAAGCCTTTGGAAGTCGTCGAAGTCAATCTGCCAATCAGTTGGACGCGGCTTGACGACTTTAAGCTCCGCTCCGACCGACTCGACGAAAACTTTATATTCGGGGAAGTACGGCGCAAAGGTTATGAACTCGTCGCCAGGCTCCGCCAACGCCTTAAAGCAGATTGTAATTGCCGCCGCCGCTCCGCTCGTGATGAAAAGATTTTTCCCAGCGAAGTGCGTTCCGAAGCGTGCGTTAATGCTTTGAGCTAATGTCTCGCGAACTTGTGGATTGCCGGGCGCGACGGTGTAGCCATGAACCTTTGCAGGCTCGTAAGTCTGAAGAATCTCAATCGCGGCGTCACGCACAAAGTCGGGCGTCGGCACGTTGGGATTGCCTAGGCTGAAGTCGAAAATATTTTCCTCGCCGACCTGAGCCGCCCTCTTGCGCCCGAACTCAAATATAGTGCGGATTGTCGATTTCTTCGTGCCAAGCTCATACATCTTGCTTGATACCATGTATTAATCACTCCTTAGCTTTGAGCTGATTGATTTCCTTCTGCTGTGAAATTATCCCACTGCACAAGCAAGACACTAAGACAGCGTGCTCACCCAAATACTCGCCGAATTGTCCGCGCAAGAGTTCATAAAGCTCGAACGCCGATAGATTATCATTTTGCCTCACGACGCGTCCAAGCTCCGTTTTCATAAAGAGATTGAGCAGGTCATAACGATAGCGCGGATTGGCTTTGAAGAAATCAATTTCGCCCATGAAGTCATCCATTTCCTTTAAGCCGCAAATCGTCCGACTCATATACCTGCGCACGTCGCTAGGCGTAGCCGTATGAGTGCGCTTAACGTAACAAGCATTCGAGATTCGCAAAAACTTTTTAGAATACAAGAGTACCGCGAATGCCCAGCCGACGTTGTTTGACTCGCTAGAAAAGTTTATGTTGTTCTCGATTAGCAGATTCCGCGACACCAACCTTAGCCACGGCATCAGCGCGTAATTTTGCTTAAGAGCATTATCAAAGCGTGCTGTTAAGTCGTCTGTCTCAAGGTCAGATTCATGTGCCTTATCGTCAACTTCAGGAGCAGTAGCACCCAACGTCAAGAAGTTCTCGCAATAAACCGTGTCCGCGTCGAACTGCTTAGCAGCATTGTACATCGTCTCCAGAGCCGTCCGCGTAAGCATATCATTGGCGTCCATGAACAAGACATATTCTCCCTTGCAGAAGAACAAGCCCTTATTGCGCGGCACTCCCGAACCTCCCGAATTAATGTTAGTTCTTGTAAGCTTAAGACGCCCGCCGAATTTTGGAATATATCTTTTAACAATCGCCGCGCTGTCATCTGTGGAGCAATCATCAACCACGATTACTTCAAAGGCGTTAAACGTTTGAGCAAGGAGGCTGTCTAAGCACTCGCCGATATATTGTTCACAGTTATAAAGCGGGATAACCACGGATACGCCATAAGCTGTTGGCGCAGGTTCAGAGGTCACATCGTCTGCTTTAACATCAGGCGGCGGCTCAATCAATCGGCAGAAAGATTCTGTTAAGTCGTCAACCTCTTCGCCGAGCAACGCCTTGTAAACCTCGCGACTATCCGCGCTGTTCAAAGCAAGAGAATCAAAGTAAGTCTTCGCAAACTTCCTACAGTGCGCGGGATTTTCCTTAAGGAACTCAATCTTATTTGCAATGTCCCTGAACGCCTCAAACCACGCAATAAAGTCAGAAGAGCTTGCCTTCATAGCTGAACGTTGACGCATAAAATAAATCGCCGAGGGTAAGCGCAAGAATCTATTTGCATTAGCACAGATAAGCAAAGTCCAAAGCTCCTCGCCGGCAATCACTTCTGGGAAGGTAATTTCATTCTTCGTAAGAAGACTGCGCCGAATAAACTTTGTGCACGGCTCACAGTACTGGTCTTTGGAAAGCACCTCTTGCAAGAGATTATCAGGCGCGTCGACGGTTAAAAGCTTCTTGTCTTTCTGACCGTCCAAACGCAACCTTTTGCATGTGCCGTCACGCTGAAGAAGTCTTTTATTGGAACTATTCACTAAGCGATAACGCGAGGTATAAACAACATCAGCATTGCTTTCCCTTGCCGCCTTATACAAGGTTTCGATTGCAGTCCTATCAACAAAGTCTTGCGCGTCCATAAAGAAGACATATCTGCCACTCGCCAAGCTCAAGCCGACATTGCGCACAGCACAGACGTTGCCTAAATGACTTTCCGTGTTGATAAGCGTGAGTTGCCCTTTGAACTTCGGCGCGTAGTCTTCGACGATTTTAAAGCTATCGTCCGTGGAGCAGTCATCAACCACGATTACTTCAAAGGCGTTAAACGTTTGAGCAAGGAGACTGTCAAGACATCCGCCAATATATTTCTCCGCATTGTGCATCGTTACGATAATTGAAACTGCACTTTTGAGTTGCTTAATCTCCTTGCGAAGGTCATAAATCATTTGCAAGTGCGTTGAACGAGCTTTTCTAGTCACTTCAGTCAATGTCAAGAAGAACGGCATCGCTAAAAGCGATAAGTCTTCCTCGTGCGCAAACTTCTGCTGCAAAAGCTCGTAAATCTCTTGATTGTTTAAAGGCGTCAAACCCTCTCGACTGCGATAGCGGCACCAATCAAATTCCGACTTCAACGCCCGATAACAATAAGCAGAGTTATCCTTTAGAAGGTCAATCTCCATAACGAGCTTGCTGAAGTGCTTAGCCCACGTGACAAAGACTGTAATCCAATGAGAGTACTGCTCTTGCGGCGAACGTTTCTTTTGTGTAATGGAGTTTTCATTATAGTTCCTGTAGAAGTGTAGCGGCACTGGAAAACGCAAAAATCTTTTGGCGCGACAATAAAGCTTGATGACCCAAAGGAAGTCTTCGCCGGAAGGCACATCAGGGAAGAAGAGGTTCTCTTTAATCAAAAACTCCCGTCGAACAAATTTTGTGCATGGACCATGAAAATTTCCTTCGATAAAGAGTTTGTCAAGATTTTTTTTTAGGTCGTCAACTATCAACGCTGGTTTATCTTCTAATCCTTCGCTACGTAACTTCTTGCCTTCGTCGTCCACCAGAACGATAACTTCGTTGGGCTTTTTCATTAGGTAATGCGTCGAGGTATAAACAACATCAGCTTCATATTCCTTTGCTGGCTTGTAAAGCGTTTCCAATGTGTTCAACAACATAAAGTCATCGGCATCAGCGAAGAAAATGTATTCGCCGCGAGCAAGCTCAATGCCCCTATTGCGAGGCTTGCCCGGCGTGCCAGTATTCTTTTCCATGTGCACAAGCTGGAGCCGCCCATCGAATTTCGGCACGTACTCTTCGACGATTTTAACGCTGTCATCAGTCGAGCAGTCATCAACGACGATAACTTCAAAGTCTTGGAACGTCTGTAAAAGCACGCTGTCCAAACACTCGCCAACGTACCTTTCGACATTGTACATCGGAATGATTACCGAGACTGCAGGATTTTTCATTTAATCACCTCTTGCTCTTGAGCCGCTTAACTTCCGCCTTAAGATTACTAATGAGTTGCAAACGTTCCGTGCGAGCCTTCCTCTCGGCATTTATCATGCTGAAAAAGAACGGAATCATTAAGTTCGCTGAATCATCTGCTTTATTAAATTCGCGGCACAACAGCTCATAAATTTCTTGACTGGTTAATTGATTGCGCACCTCGTTAAGGAGAACCATGCGATAATTGAAGTCGCCTTCCAAAGCTTGATAGCAACGATACAAATTTTGCTGAAGAATCTCCGTCTTGTTAGCAAGCTCCGTTAAAGCCTTTATCAAAGCCAAGAATGCCGAGATGACATAATAAACTTGCTCAGGGGAATTTCTATTCTTTGTCGAAACTGACGCCGAAGAATACCGCCTGTAATAATAAAGCGGCTCTTGAATCCGCAAGAAACGTTTCGCACGGCAATAGACATGAATGACCCAGATGAAGTCGCCGCCGACTACTATCTCTGGAAAGGTGATTTCGTTTTCAATAAGGAAATCTCGACGCAGAAATTTTGTCCACGGCGTCTTGAAGTTCCCAATATCAAGGAGCCTGTCGATATTCTTCTGCGGGTCATTAATCGTCAAAAGCGGCGTGTCCTTGAGGTTATTTTTAACTAAGCTTTGATTTTCCCTATCCCTTAACACGCGCATTTCAGTCGGTTTCGTCAAGTCGTAATGGGAAGAAGTGTAAACAACATCAGCATCATATTCTTTCGCCGCATTATAGAAAGTCTCAAGCGCAGTTTCGGAGATATAGTCATCGGCGTCCATAAAGTAAACGTATTCGCCATGCGCTAAGTTCAATCCGATATTTCTAGGGATATAACCACCGCCACCAGAATTCTTTTCCGTCTTTTCAAGCAGAAGTCGCCCGTCAAATTTCGGCTTGTAACTTTCGACGACGGCAACGCAATTATCCGTCGAGCAATCGTCTACTATGATTACCTCAAAGTTTTGGAACGTCTGCGCCAAGATACTATCCAAGCATTCGCCGATATATTCTTCCGCGTTGTACATCGGAATAATTATGGAGATCACAGAGGCAGTTAAATCACGAGCAAAACAATCTTCCTTTGCCATAGAATCACACCTAATCATTTATTTTTTATCGGCACGTAACTTTTAACAACCTCTGATAACTAAGGTGGTTGTGCAAGTTTACCGGGGGGGGGGGGGGGGGAGAGTATACATCATAACAAAAATCACTCCTAATCTTTGGTAAGCTGTGCTGGGAGGGAGTTTAGTTGCGGTTGTTATTTCTATAATGTAGATTCGTAGCAATTACGGAGTGTCGCTTCTATGAGGAAGCCATTCTACTTCTACCGCAGTTTCTTCATTAGCTTTCACGTCTACATTGTAACCAAAAAACTTATCGTAGCAAATAGGAGCGGACGTATCAAAAATTTTCTTGCCGTTTATAACAAGATTCTTGTAATCAAGCCAATAAGGAATGTGTTTGGTATTGTCCTTAGGGTCGCGTATATCCATGCTTCTAAGAAGTAGACGAACTTGCCCATCCACAGAGGACTTTGTAATCATTTTTATTTTTCCGGTAGTGGTATGAATACAGTAACAAGTGCTACCCTTTTGGAGATATTCGGGCTTTGTTATACGTGCATTGCTGTCGGACACGGAAAGGATT